>RXJV01000050.1 GCA_003963075.1 Burkholderiales bacterium | reverse complement strand
TTGTGGTTCATCACGTCCGGCGGCGCGGCCTTCAGGATGTTCAGCGCGCGGTCGGCACGGCCGCGGAAGTCGGGCACCAGCACCTCGATCTGCGTCGTCGGGCTGAGCTCGCGGACCTTGGTGATGCACTCGGCGAAATGGCCTGCGCCGCCATCCTTCAGGTCGTCGCGGTCCACGCTGGTGATGACGACGTACTTGAGCTTCAGCGCCGCAATCGTCTTGGCCAGGTTCAGCGGCTCGTTCACGTCCAGCGGGTCCGGCCGGCCGTGGCCCACGTCGCAGAAGGGGCAGCGGCGGGTGCACTTGTCGCCCATGATCATGAAGGTCGCCGTGCCCTTGCCGAAGCACTCGCCGATGTTGGGGCAGCTGGCCTCCTCGCAGACGGTGTGCAGCTTGTGCTCGCGCAGGATCTGCTTGATCTCGTAGAAGCGCGTGCTCGGCGAGCCCGCCTTGACGCGGATCCACTCGGGCTTCTTCAGCACCTCGGCCGGCACGATCTTGATCGGGATGCGCGAGGTCTTGGCCTCGGCCTTTTGCTTGATCGTCGGGTCGTAAGTCGTGTCGGACATGGTCAGGGCGTCAGTTGCGCAACAAGCCGTTCGGCGAGCCGTCCGGCCGCGGTCGACCAGTCGGTGAAAACCCCGATTTTATCGAGGGCAGTGGTTTCCAGGCCTTCGTACCCGCACGGGTTGATGCGGCCGAAGGGTTCCAGGTCCATCGCGACGTTCAGCGCGAGGCCATGGTAGGTGCAGTGCCGGCTGACCTTGATGCCCAGCGCAGCAATCTTGGCGAGCCCCTTGAAGGCATCGGTCGGGTCGGCCGGGCCCGCCAGCGCCGCGTGGCTGCCGGGGTCGGCCGGGCGAACGTAGATCCCCGGCGCGCCGGCCACGCGCAGGCCGGTCACGCCGTAGCTGTCGAGCGTCTGGATCAGCGCCGTCTCCAGCCGGAACACGTATTCCTTCACGTAGATACCCAGCCGCCGCAGGTCCACCAGCGGGTAGGCCGTGATCTGGCCCGGGCCGTGGTAGGTCACCTGGCCGCCCCGCTCGGTGGGCACGACCGGGATGTCGCCCGGGCCAAGCAGGTGTTCGGGCTTGCCGGCCAGGCCCTGGGTGAAGGTGGGCGGGTGCTCGCACAGCCAAAGCTCGTCGGGCGTGTCGGCGCCGCGCGCCGCCGTGAAGGCCCGCATGGCCTCGAGCGTAGGCAGGTATTCCACCCGCCCCAGTGTCTTGACGATCATCCGGGCATCATAGGCAGCCGCTGTAAGCCCCAGCCTGCCTGAGACGACTCGTGCCCATGAAGACCTCCCTGCTCTCCACGCTGCTGCTGGCAGCCACGCTGGCCCATGGCGCATCGCTGTCCGAGGCCCTGTCCGCCTATGACGACGGCGACCTCAAGGCCGCCGCGGCGGGCTTTGCGGCCTCGGCGCGCCGCGGCGAGGCGCTCGGCCAGTTCAATCTCGCGATGATGAACCTGCGCCGCGAGCTGCCCGGCGCCAGCGATGCGGCCGCCTGGCGGTGGCTGCAACGCGCGGCAGCCCAGCAGCATGCGCTGGCCGAGAACGCGCTGGGCGAGATGATCGAGCAGGGCCGCCACGGCCGCCCGGACCCGAAGGCCGCCTGCACTTGGTTCGAGCGCGCCGCGGGCCACGGCAACGCCGACGGCGCGCTGGCCACGGCCACCTGCTACTTCCTCGGCCGCGGCCGCGGCCAGGACATGACCCAGGCCCACCGCTGGTACCTGGAGGCCGCCAAGGCCGGCGACGTCGGGGCGCAGTACCTTGTCGCGTCGATGTTCGAGACCGGCCTGGGCATCGAGGCCGACGCCCGGCTGGCGCGCTACTGGTACGACGCCGCCGCCCGCAACGGCGACGATGCGGCCAAGGCCAAGCTCAAGGCGATGGACGAGGCCGCGGCGGCAACCTGATCAGAGCACCACCTTGACCATCGGGTGCGTGGTCAGGGTGCGGTAGAGCTCGTCGAGCTGTTCGCGGCTGGTGGCGGTGACGGTGACGGTCAGCCCGAGGTAGTTGCCGCCCTTGCTGGGGCGGTGCTCGATGGTCGACGCATCGAAACCGGGGTCAAACTGCCGCACCACTGATGTGATGGCCTCGACGAAGCCCTCGACGTGGGCCCCCATGACCTTGATCGGGAATTGGGACGGGTACTCGATCAACGACTGCTCGGGCGGGATGTCGGGCGGCAGGTTCATGGGATGCTCCGGGTTACTTGATCCACAGGCGCAGCGAATCCCAGGCGCGGCCGACGAGACCGGCGCCGGGCACCGCCTCCTGCACCACCAGCGGCACCTCGGCGACCGGCGTGCCGGCCGTCGTCGACACCCGCAGCGTGCCGACGCGCTGGCCCTTGTTCAGCGGCGCAACCAGCGGCTCCGTGCGCTCGACCTGGGTCTGCAGCTTGGTCGCATCGCCATGTGGCACGGCAACGAAGACGGCGTCCGGCGTGCCGAGCTTGACCTCCTTGGCCTCACCCTTCCACACCGGCACGGTCGCGACCGTCTTGCCGGCCTCGATGACCTTGATCGCATCGAAGGCGGTGTAGCCCCAGTTCAGCAGCTTCTGCGTCTCGCTGGCACGCGCCTCGCGGGAGGCCGCGCCCATCACGACGGACAGCAGCCGCCGCTTGCCGTTGGGGAACTCGCGGCTGGCGCTGGCGACCAGGCAGTAGCCCGCGGCGTCATTGGCGCCGGTCTTCATGCCGTCCACGGTTGGGTCGCGGCGCAGCAGCAGGTTGCGGTTGTCCTGGCGGATCTTGTTGAAGGTGTAGTCGCGTTGCCCGTAGTAGCCGTAGTACTCGGGGAAGTCCGCAATGATGCGAGCGGCAATCACGGCCAGATCGCGAGCGCTGGCCTTGTGGCCGGGCTCGCTCGTGCCGGTGACGTTCTTGAACTCGGTGTGCTTGAGGCCCCAGGCCTGGGCCTGGCGGTTCATCAGCTGCACGAAGTTCTCGACCGTGCCGGCCACGCCTTCGGCCAGCGCCACGGCGGCGTCGTTGGCGCTCTGGATGATGAGACCGTGCAGCAGCTCGTCGACCTTGGGCGTCATCGTGGTGTCGATGAACATCAGCGGGGCGGCATCGCCCTTGCGCTCGTCCCAGGCGCGCTTGGACACGGGCAGAGCCTGGTCGAGCGTGAGCTTCTTGTCGCGCAGCGCACTGAAGACGACGTAGGCCGTCATCAGTTTGGTCAGCGACGCTGGGGCTTGCGGCACGTCGGCCTCGCGCTCGGCCAGGGTCTTGTGCGCCGTCAGGTCGATCAGCACATGGCTGCGCGCGGCGATCTCAGGCGGCACCGGGGCCTGGGCATGGGCCGCCAGCGTCAGGGCAGCCAGCAGCGAGGCGAGCAGTCGTTTCATTGGATCGGTTGAGCGGCGCTCAGGCCAGGCGCGGGTCGAACGCGCGCACGACAAGGGTTTTGAGCAGCGGCAACTGGCCGTGAAAGAAATGGCCCACGCCAGGCACGACGGTGACGGGCAGGTTCTGAGGCCGGGCCCAGTCGAGCACGGACGACAGGGGCACGACATCGTCAACCTCGCCGTGAATGACGACGGTGTCAGCCGGCACCGGCGCCGTGTCGAAGCGGCTGGTGGCCGGGCCCACGAGCACCAGGCGGCGGGCCGGCTCGCCGACCCGCTGGGCAGCGCGCGACGCCACGTAGCCGCCGAACGAAAAGCCCGCGAGCAACAAGGGCTCGCCCGGCGCGCGCACCGCGTCCAGCACGGCCAGCGCATCGTCGACCTCGCCACGCCCTTCGTCCCAGGCGCCGGTGGACTGGCCGATGCCGCGGAAGTTGAAGCGCACCGCGCGCCAGCCCAGTTGCAGGAAGGCACGCGCCAGCGTCTGCACGACCTTGTTGTCCATGGTGCCGCCCTGGGTCGGGTTGGGGTGGCAGACCAGTGCGGTGCCTGCCGGCGTGGCGCCGCCCCCCGGCAGGTCGATGGCCACCTCGATCTGCCCGGCCGGGCCCGGCACGAGGCGCTTTTCAGTCTGCGCGTTCATCGGCCGACCGAATCGGGCAGCACCAGCCGCTCGACGACCTCGCCGTCGCGCAGGTGCTTGTCGACGATTTCGTCGAGGTCGCTCGTGTCGACCCAGGAGTACCAGATGGCTTCCGGGTAGACCACCGCCACCGGGCCGCCGGCGCAACGGTCCAGGCAGCCGGCCTTGTTGACTCGCACGCCGCCCTTGCCGGCCAGGCCGAGTTGCTTCACGCGGGCCTTGCAGTGGTCGAAAGCAGCCTGGGCATCGTGGTCGGCGCAGCAGGCCTCGCCATTGGCGCGCTGGTTCAGGCAGACGAAGAGGTGGCGCTGGTAGTAGCTCATCGCCGCCGATTCTCGCTCACTGGGGCTTCTGAACCAGCCGGGCCGCCAGCCAGGCCGCGGCGAGGAAAGGCCAGGTCCAGGCCATCCAGCGGGTCAATCCGTAAAGGTTGACGAAGCGACCATGCTCCCAGGCCTGGACGTTGAGCGTGAGATAGGGGTCGCTCGGCGCAATGCTGATCAGGCCGATCAGCGCGCAGATCGCAAACAGGCCCAGCGCCGCGGCCACCCTGGCGGGCAGCAGACAGGCCAACAGCGCCAGGCTCAGGCCCAGCCCGATGCCGGGTCGGGTGGCCTCGCTGAGCCAGGCCCAGGCGTGGTCGGGCCCAAAAGCCATCGCGGTCGAGGTGGCCGTGCCGACCAGCCCGAGCAGCACCGCACCGCTCGCCAAAGCGAGCCGGCGCAGCCCGGGACGTGCGACGCTGACCATCAACAGCACCGGCGCCAGCAGGCCGAGCGCGATGGCCAAGGCCTCCAGCCCTGGCGGCAATTCATGTTCGACGCTGACCGCGTCACCCCACTGCAGCGCCCAGGGCGTGCCGTCGAGCGCTTCCAGGAGAGTTTCGCGCCACCAGGGAAGCCACTGGCCCAGGCCGAACGGCAGCGGCGTCGGGTAGAGCAAGGCCACCGGCCAGAGCGCGAGCAGGGCCAGGGCGGGTGCGCTGCTGGCGCCGAACCACTGGTCCCGAACGTCCTGCCACCGCTGCAGCCCCCCCAGCCCGTGCAGCACCAGGCCGAGCAGGACACCCAGCATGCTGCCGAGGGTATTGAAGCTCAGATCCGACAGCGAGGGGACGCGCCCCGGCAGGAAGAACTGCAGCGTTTCCATCACGAAGGACAGCAGCGGCCCCGGCAGCAGGCCCAGCATCAGCGCGGCGCGCAGGTTCCATCCGGAACGTATGGCCGCCGCGAAGCCAAGCAGGCCGAGCGGGATGTAGCCGAGCAGGTTGGCCTCCACGTCGAACGCCCAGAAGCGCGTCGGCCAGTTCAGTCCGAACAGCCAGGGCAGACCCATGCCGGGTGGCCAGCGCCAGGGCCAGAACGGGTACAGGCTGGCGTAGATGATCAGCCCGATATGGGCCAGCAGCAGCCAGGTGGCGGAGCTTTGACGGCGGCGCACGGCCCGTCCCGGTCAGAACGGCTTGACCGTCACCAGCACGACGATGGCGGCAAACAGCAGCACTGCCGTCTCGTTGTAGACCCGAAACCAGCGGTGGCCGCGTCGGTTGGCGAGGGTCTCGAAGCTGCCCAGCAGGCGCCGGTTCATGTGATGCAGGCCGACCGCGCCGGCAACCAGCAGCAGCTTGGCATGCAGCCAGTAGCTGCCCGAGAAGCGGGTCGTGCCGAAGCCCACCCAGACCCAGACGCCGAGCAGCAGCGCGACGGCCATCAGGATGGTGCTGAAGCGGTGCAGCTTGTGGGCCATCAGCAGCAGCCGCTCGCGTTCTGCATGGCTGTCGGCCGGCACCATGGCCAGGTTGACGAAGATGCGCGGCAGGTAGAACAGGCCAGCGAACCAGGCGGCGACGAAAACGATGTGGAAGGCTTTGACCCAGAGCATGCCGCCATTATGGGTAGCCGCTGCGGGCCCATTCGCGGCGCGGCGGGGGGCACGGTTCGCAACCGCAAGCACCGGACAGGCGAAAAAAAGCCCCGGTCAAGACCGGGGCCGAGAAAGCCTTATCGCTGTCATCACGCTAAGGCTCCTGCTCAGGGAGGAAAAGCAGGGAATGACCACCTTGCGGCTATCATTCGGTCACGAGTTTAGCGCGCTTGAGCGGCGGCGTCACGAATAAATGATGCCGGGATGCGTTGTCCATCACGCGCTGGGGCCGCTGAGTGCAGCCCAAGGATGTTCGACGTGACCCGCTCCGCTTTGACGCCCCCCGCCTACCCCGCGTCCCGCCCGCGCCGTCTGCGCAAGGATGCTTTCAGCCGCGCGCTGGTGCGTGAGCACAGCTTGTCGGCCAGCGATCTGATCCTGCCGGTCTTCGTGCACGAGGGTGAGAACCTGGCAGCGCCCATTCCATCGATGCCGGGCGTGTCGCGCCTGAGCCTGGACCTGTTGCTGCGCACCGCCGATGAGGCCGTCCAGCTGGGCATTCCGGTGATTGCCCTGTTCCCGGCGATCGATCCTCAGCTGAAGACCGTGGACGGGGCCGAGGCCTTCAACCCCGACGGCATCATTCCGCGCGCCGTGCGCGCGCTGAAGTCACGCTTTCCGCAGCTCGGCGTGCTGACCGATGTGGCGCTGGACCCCTACACCAGCCACGGCCAGGACGGCCTGCCTGACGAGACGGGCTACCTGATCAACGACGCCACGGTCGAGCTGCTGGTGCGCCAGGCGATGACGCAGGCCGAGGCCGGCGCCGACATGGTGGGCCCGAGCGACATGATGGACGGCCGCATCGGCGCCATCCGCCAGGCTTTCGAGAACGCCGGCCTGATCCACACCCGCATCCTGGCCTACAGCGTCAAGTACGCGAGCGCGTTTTACGGGCCGTTCCGGGATGCCGTCGGCTCGAAAAGCGCGCTCGGCAAGGCCGACAAGAAGACCTACTACGTCGACCCCGGCAACAGCAATGAGGCACTGCGCGAGGTGGCGCTGGATCTGGCCGAGGGCGCCGACATGGTGATGGTCAAACCCGGCATGCCCTATCTGGACATCGTGCGCCGGGTGAAGGACGAATTCCGCGTGCCGACCTTCGCCTACCAGGTGAGCGGCGAGTACGCGATGCTCAAGGCCGCTGCCGCCAATGGCTGGCTCGATCACGACGCCGTGATGATGGAAAGCCTGCTGGCCTTCAAGCGCGCCGGCGCCGACGGTGTGCTGACCTACTTCGCGCTGGACGCCGCGCGGTTGTTGAAACAGGGCTGAGGTCGGCATGCGGGTTTTTCACATCCAGCCCGATGGCTTTCAGGAGCTGACCGCCCTGCCCGACGCGCTGCCCGAGCGAGGCTTCCTGTGGATGGGCTACGGGCGGCGTGAGTTCGAGGTGGGCGAGGCCAGCGTGCAGCAGGCACTGATGCGTTGGGGCTGCGGCAACATTGTCGACCTGCATGTGTCCGACCTGATCAATAACCAGCTGCCTTCGCACTTCGACTACACGTCCTGGTACGACATGCTGGTGTTCCGACGCCTGGCGGCCGCGCCCGGCAGCCAGGACCTGTTCGTTGACGACGAACACGGCACGCTGGCCTCGGCCCAACGCGCGCTGCGCGCCATCGACACCAGCCCGGTCGGCTTCGCGGTGTTCGACCGGGTGCTGGTGACGGTGCATCCGACGGATTGCCAGGTGCGCGAGTTCTTCGCGCACAAGCTCGACCGATTGACCGAAGGGCGCGACAAGACCGCTGCGCGCGGCAGCGCCAGGCTGCCGACGAGCCCGGCCGACCTGATGCTGCGCATGGTCAACCACATGGTCGACAGCTATCTGGAGCTACGCCGTTTGTTGACCCGTCAGCTCGGCACGCTGCAACGCGTGCTGCTGGACCAGAACAGCGAGTTCGACGACTGGCCCTTGCTGCTGGAAAGCCGCGACGCGCTGCATCGCCTGGAAGACACCTGCGAGGATCAGCGCAGCGCAATTCAGGAGTGGATTGACGCGCTGGATGAATGGCCGCACGACGTGGACCCGCACGCCACCCGCGAGCGCGAGCTGCTGCGCGTGCGCTCACGCGACGTGCTGGAACATGTGGAGCGCGTCCTGACCCATGTGCGGCGTCTCGAGTCTTCCGCCGAGTCGGCGGTGCAGATGCATTTCAGCGCACTGGGTCATCGCACCAACAGCATCATGCGCACGCTCACCGTGCTGACGGCCATCTTCCTGCCGCTCAACCTGATCACCGGCATCTTCGGCATGAACTTCGAGTGGATGCCATTGATCCACGACGCGGGCGGCTTCTGGGATGCTGCCGCACTGATGCTGATGGTGGCCGGCGGGTTGTGGTTTGTGTTCCGCCGCAAGCGCTACCTTGCCAACCGCTAGCTAGCGGCGGTCGTAGGGGTCGGCGAAACCGAGGGCACGCAGGATCTCGGTCTCGCGCGCCTCCATGCAGGCGGCCTCGTCGTCGGCCTCGTGGTCATAGCCCTGGGCATGCAAGGTGCCATGCACCAGCATGTGGGCGTAATGGCTGAGCACCGGAATACCTTGCTCGGCCGCCTCGCGCTCGACGACCTCCGCACAGATGACGAGGTCCGCGCCGACGACCGGCTCGTGGGCATAGTCGAAGGTCAGCACATTGGTCGCGTAGTCCTTGCTGCGGTACTCGCGGTTCAAGGCGCGGCCTTCGTCGGCCGCAACGATGCGCACCGTGATCTCACCCGGCAGCTCCAACGCGGCGCGGATGAAGCGCTGCACCTTGTGGCGCGGCAGCAGCGCGCGATGGCGCGGGTCGGCGAACTGCAGGGACAGGCTCAGTGCCGGCTTCATGCCTGCCCGCCCTCGCGCAGCGCGCGCGCCTCGTAGGCCTCGACGATGCGGGCCACGAGCGGGTGGCGGACGACGTCGGCGCTGGTGAAACGCGTCATCGCGATGCCCTTGACCTTGGCCAGCACGCGCTCGGCGTCGATCAGTCCGGACAGCACGCCGCGCGGCAGGTCGACCTGGCTGCTGTCGCCGGTCACGACGCAGCGGCTACCGAAACCGATACGGGTCAGGAACATCTTCATCTGCTCAGGCGTGGTGTTCTGGGCCTCGTCCAGGATGACGAAGGCATGGTTGAGCGTGCGTCCGCGCATGAAGGCCAGGGGCGCCACCTCCAGCTGGCCTTTTTCGAAGGCCTTGGTCACGCGGTCGAAGCCGAGCAGATCGTAAAGGGCGTCGTAGAGCGGACGCAGATAGGGGTCGACCTTCTGCGTCAGGTCGCCCGGCAGAAAGCCCAGGCGCTCGCCGGCCTCAACGGCCGGGCGGGTCAGGATGATGCGCTGCACGGCGGCACGCTCCAGCGCGTCCACCGCGCAGGCCACGGCCAGGAAGGTCTTGCCGGTGCCCGCTGGGCCGAGGCCGAGGGTGATGTCGTGGGACAGGATCTGCTGCAGGTACTGGTGCTGGCGTGGCGTGCGGGCGGACAGGTCGGCACGTCGCGTGCGCAGCACCAGCGGGCCGTCTTCGCCCGGCAAGGGCACGGGCCGATCCGCGGGCGCCTTGGCCTCGACGAGCGCGAGCTGCAGCGTCTCGGCCGAGAGCGGCCGTCGGGCGCGCTCGTAAAGGTGTTCGAGCAGGCTGCGCGCCCGCTCCGCCGCTGTCTTGGCGCCGTTGACCCGGAACTCGGCGTCGCGACGCGTGATCTTCACGCCCAGCGCCGCTTCGATCTCGCGCAGATGCGCGTCCAGGCTGCCGCAGACGCGGGCCAGGCGGGTGTTGTCGGCAGGCTCGAACTGGAAGCGCAGGATCACGGCGGGGTCGGCAAATCTTGGGGCTGCGATTGTCGCTGGTGCATTTCCTGGCCCGGCAGTCATCGGGCGTCCCGCACAATGCCGGCCCATGATCGCACCGACCGCGCTGCGGGGCCTGAAGGCCCGGCGCCTTCTGACCTTCTATCTGCTGGCCGTGCTGTGCAGCCCGCTCGTCGCCCAAGCGCAGACGCAGGTGCCGGCTTGGCCCTATTGGGCTGCGACGCTGCACGGCTGGGTCACGGCCATGTTGGCGCTGATGGCCACTGTCGTCAGCCTGGCCTGCGGCCAACACCCGCGCGAACGTCCGGCCAGCTTTCTCGTCGGCATGATGCTGAGCTGGGTGGTGTTGCGAGCGGCTGCCGCCCCGGGCGCCGCCGGGCTCAAGCCGCTGCTGATGACGCTGCTGGTGTTGTGCGCCGTGCAATACCTGCTGCGCCGGGTGAACTGGCAGCGCAGCTGGCTCGATCACGCGCTGCTGATCCAGTGCCTGGTCGTGCCGGCCAGCCTGTTGATCACCGGGGCCCAGGTCGACCTGCTGGGTGTCGCCTGGCATGTCGTGCTGCAGTTGGAGTTGATCGTGGCGATGGCCTGGTCGCTGTGGCTGCGCCGCCAGCGGCTGCAAGCCAGCCCCGACGACGCGGATGCCCGCGAGTTCCGGCTGACCGCCGCACTGCTGGTCCCGACCATGCTCGCGCTGCTTGCCGAGATGCTGCTGGCCGCCGTCAGCGAGTCCCTGTGGCAGATGGCCTCGCCCTGGCTCACGCTGGCGCTGCCGCTGCTGACCCTGGGCTTGGGCTTGCAGTTGATTGGCCAGGTGGCCCACGCGCGAGCGGATGCGGAGCGGCGCGCCGCGGCAACGGAGCAGCGCATGGCCGAGCGCATCGCCGAGGTGGAGCGCGTGCATGCGCAGCTGGCGGAACAAAAGCTGGAGCAGGTGACCGAACGGGAGCGCAAGCGCATTGCCGCCGACCTGCACGACGACCTTGGCGCCAAGCTGCTGACCATCGTGCACACCAGCGAATCCGACCGCATCTCGACTCTCGCTCGCGAAGCGCTCGAGGAGATGCGCCTGTCGGTGCGCGGCCTGACCGGCAAGCCGGTGCATCTGATCGATGCCCTGGGCGACTGGCGCGCCGAGGTCGTGTCGCGCCTCGGTCAGGCCAACATCCTCGCCGAGTGGAAGTCTCCGGCCGACGATGTCGAGCACACCCTGCAGGCACGCTCTTACGTCCAGACCACGCGCATCCTGCGCGAGTCGGTTTCCAACATCATCAAACACAGCGGCGCCACGCACGCGACCATCTCGAGCGCCATTCATGCCGGCGATTTCGTGCTGACCATCCAGGACAACGGCCATGGCATCTCTACCGAACTGGACGGCCGGCTTGACAAAGGGCATGGCATGGCGAGCATGAAATCACGCGCGAAGCAGATGCATGGCCAGTGCCTGGTTGAATCCGGCCCGGGCTGGGGTACTGTCGTCCGTCTGACGATCCCTCTCTGATCCTGTCGAGGTCTCCATGAACCACATCCTGCTGCTCGAAGACATCCCCGAAATCCGCGCCTGGCTCAAGGCCCTGGTCAAGCAGGTGTTCGCGAACGCCCAGATCACCGAGTGCTCGCGGGTTCAAGACGCGCTGTCGCTGGTGAACGGCCAGCGTTTCACGCTGGCGCTGCTGGACCTGGGGCTGCCGGATGGCTCGGGCGTCGAGGTGATCGCCGCGCTGCGCGAGAAGCAGCCCGAGGTGCAGTCCGTGATCGTCACGATCCATGACGACGACGAGCATCTCTTCCCCGCGTTGCAGGCTGGTGCCTTCGGCTATCTGCTGAAGGAACAGTCGCGCGAATTGCTCGTCGAGCAGTTGCAGCGCATGAGCCAGGGTGAGCCGCCGCTGTCGCCCTCGATCGCCCGCAAGGTCATTGCCTATTTCGCTGCCCACGCCAAGCCCAGCTCCCAAGCCTTGCTGCACGAGGTGTCGCTGACCGATCGCGAGACCGAGGTGCTGCTGCGCGTCGCCAAGGGCTTCACCTTGCCGGAAATCGGCGTGCAACTGGGCCTGTCCCGCCACACGATCGCCGACTACGTGAAGCAGATCTACCGCAAGCTCAACGTGAGCTCTCGCGCCGAGGCCGCCTTGGAGGCGCAACGTCTGGGTTTGTTCGGTCGCAATTGACGCAAGGTCGGCCCGGATAATGGGCCGATGATTGGAAGACTCAGCGGCGTCATTGCCGAGAAAACCCCGCCCCTGGTGGTGATCGACGTGGCCGGTGTCGGCTACGAGGTGGACGTGCCGATGAGCACGTTTTTCAACCTTGGCGCCCTCGGCGAGCGCACGGTACTGCTGACCCATCTGGTCGTCCGAGAGGACGCACACCAGCTCTTTGGCTTCCTGACGGCATCGGAGCGAGCCGCCTTCCGGCAGTTGATCAAGATCAGTGGCATCGGCCCACGGATGGCGCTGGGCCTGCTGTCGGGCCTGTCGGTCGCCGAGCTGGCCGAGGCCGTGTCGCGGCAGGAATCCGGCCGGCTGACCAAGGTGCCGGGCATTGGCAAGAAGACGGCCGAAAGGCTATTGCTGGAACTCAAGGGCAAGCTTGGCCCGGATCTCGCAACGCCTGCGACCGTGGCCGATGACAACCAGGCCGACATCCTGCAGGCCCTGGTCGCGCTCGGCTACAGCGAGAAGGACGCCGCCACCGCGCTGAAGGCGCTGCCGCCGCAGGTAAGCGTGAGTGATGGCATCAAGCTCGCGCTCAAGAAGCTGTCATGACAACCTCTTCCTGCTCCCTTCGATTGCGGCGCCCCAGCCGGGCGCAGGTCTCTTCATTCGCGTCGACAGGAGGCCTTTGATGAGCATCCAGACCGACGACTTCGCTCCCGCGCCGCGGCTGGTCAGCGCCGCGCCCGAGTCGGGCCGCGAAGAGGCGCTGGAGCGTGCGCTGCGGCCGAAACTGCTCGACGACTACGTCGGCCAGGCGAAAGCGCGCGAACAGCTTGAGATTTTCATCGGCGCCGCCCGCAAGCGACGTGAGGCGCTGGACCATGTGCTGCTGTTCGGCCCGCCTGGCCTGGGCAAAACGACGCTGTCCCACATCATCGCGGCGGAGCTGGGTGTGAACCTGCGCCAGACATCCGGCCCGGTGCTGGAAAAGCCCAAGGACCTCGCGGCCCTGCTGACCAACCTCGAGAAGAACGACGTGCTCTTCATCGACGAGATCCATCGGCTCAGCCCGGTCGTCGAGGAAATCCTCTACCCGGCGCTCGAGGACTATCAGATCGACATCATGATCGGCGAGGGTCCATCGGCGCGCTCGATCAAGCTGGACCTGCAGCCCTTCACGCTGGTGGGCGCCACCACGCGGGCCGGCATGTTGACCAACCCCTTGCGCGACCGCTTCGGCATCGTCGCAAGGCTCGAGTTCTACACGCCGGCAGAACTGCAACGCATCGTGAGCCGCTCGGCGGGCCTGCTGGGCGCGCCCATCGATGCCGATGGTGCGCTCGAGATCGCGCGGCGGTCGCGGGGTACGCCGCGTATTGCAAACCGGCTGTTGCGTCGCGTGCGCGACTACGCCGAGGTCAAAGGGGATGGAAGCATCGTCGCCGGCATTGCCGACCAGGCGCTGGCGATGCTGGATGTCGACCCACAGGGCTTCGACCTGATGGACCGCAAGCTGTTGGAGGCCGTGGTGCACCGTTTCGATGGTGGGCCGGTCGGGTTGGAGAACATCGCCGCCGCAATCGGCGAGGAGGCCGGGACGATCGAGGACGTCATCGAGCCGTATCTGATCCAGCAGGGCTTTCTGCAGCGCACACCGCGCGGCCGGATCGCAACGCTGGCTGCCTGGCGACACCTGGGACTGCCACCGCCGAGTGGGTCCAAGGGCTCGCCGGACCTGTTCGGCGGGTGAGGCAAGGCTGCGTCTGATCTGGCACGCGCCGCAGCTGAGAGCGCGGGGCGCCCCCTCACAAGGCGAACGCCCATAAAAAAAGCGCCCCGAAGGGCGCTTTTTGAGCTGCTGTCCCGAAGGATCAGAAGTTGTGGCGGATGCCAACAGCCAGCGAGTTGAAGTCGCCAGCCGAGTTCGGCAGGTTCTGGTCGACAGCGGTGTAGAAGCCGTAGACCTTGGTGCGCTTGCTCAGGTTGTAGTTGTAGCCCAGGGTGTACTGCTTGGCACCGGCATTCTTGAACTGACCATCGCCGCCAGCCTTGGTGCCACCGACGTTGATGTGGAACTCGGACGCGCCGAGGGCATACATCGCCGAAACGCGGCCGATGTCGCGGCTCGTGAAGCCGTCCACTTCCTCACGCTGGTAGTAGCCCGTCACGAGGAAGGGGCCGAAGCTGTAGTCCGCTTCCAGACCGTAAGCCGTGCGCTTGGCGAACGCACCGACCGCGTCTGCACGAGCGTAGGTAGCGCCGATGTGCAGACCGTTGATCTCGTAGTTGGCGGACAGGTCGACAGCGCGGCTGTCGTTCGCAGCACCTTCACCGGCATGCACCGACGCGATGAAGCTGAAGCCCTCGATCACCGGCGAGAAGTAGCCCACCTTGTTGGTGCGACGACCAAAAACGAAATCGGAGAACAGCGCGTCGGACGACGTGCCGGTGTCGTGGTTGTGGTTGCTGGTGCGGTCGACCGTCGAGAAGTAGGAGTCAGGGAACCAGGTACCCAGACGCACGGTACCGAACGAGCCCGACAGCTCCACATTGGCCTGACGCGACCAGAAGGTGTTGGCCGGGCCACCAAAGGTTTGCAGCGTGCCGGTGTCGGAGTTGAAGCCATGCTCCAGGTTGAACGCAGCCTTCAGGCCACCGCCCAGGTCTTCCGTGCCACGGACGCCGAGACGCGAGGAATTGTTCTGCAGCTTGACCACACGATCGGCGCTGCCGGTCTTCTGGCTTTCAACCGACGTATTGATGCGGCCCCACAGGGTCACCGAGCTTTGTGCGAAAGCGGGAACAGCGAGGGCAGCCAGAGCGGCGGCGAGAACGATCTTCTTCATTGTGTGCCTTTGCAGATAGGTTGCGGCGGGTTTGACAGACCCACCTTGAAGGACGAGTGAATGGCAGTATAGGAGCGCGATCGCGAGGAGCCGAGTGCAGCGACGCGCGGATGCAACAGTCACCCCCAAGGCGTTGGCGCTCGTTTTGCCGCGCGACAGCGTCTTCAAGTCAAGGAATCACGGGCTGCCATCGCCGTTGGTGAGCCCGGCCAGATGATGGTCATCATTCCACCCGACCAGTGTGAAGCCGTCGGCGGTTGCCAGCAGCCGGTTGAGCGTTGCGTTGCCCAGCTGCCAGTTCCGCGGCGCATCCAGAGCCAACCGGGCGGCGGCGCGGTAAAGGCAGTCGAGCACGCCACCGTGGGTGACGATGGCGACAACCGCGCCGGGATGGGCAGCGGCGGCACGCCGAACGGCGGCCAGAGCGCGCGCACTGAACTCGTTCAGGCTTTCGCCTCCACCGACCGCAAAGTCCGGCTCACGCCGTCGCCAGCGCTCCGCGTCCTCGGGGTGAGCGCGGCTGATTTGCTCCCAGTCCAGGCCCTCAAAGCGCCCGAATGCGCGCTCTCGCAGGCCGGGGTCAAGCCGTACCGGCAGATCAAGGCGGCGGGCCAGGGCCTGTGCCGTCTGATGGGCACGGCTGAGGTCACTGGCATACAGGGCGGCCAGTGGTTCATCCGCCAGCGCTTCCGCCAGGCGCTCAGCCTGGGCCAGTCCCAGCGGACTGAGCGCGATATCGGTATGGCCCTGAATTCGGCCCGCCCGGTTCCAGAGCGTCTCGCCGTGGCGGATCAGCACGATGCGGGTGGCCAGCTCCTGCATCAGCTCCCCCAAACCACATCGGTGTTCTCCCGCAGGCTCCGCTGCATCAATTCATGAAGCGGCCAAGCGCGCTGGCGCAACGACACATCGGGCCGGTTCGGAACCGGCTCGCCGGCGAGCCTTGCGGCCTCCTGCGCTTGCTGGCGCCTGGCTTCATCGGCAGCGACACCGGCTTCGAGTGCTTGGATCAGCTGTGGCAGATCGGCCCGTTCGAGGATTCCACGAGGCTGTGGCTCGCGGCCAAGCAGGGCCAGCACAGCCTCAGCGGAATCCGCCAGCATCAATACATCCGCACCCGCTTTGGATTTGAAGCAATACAGCATGGCGGCATTGTGTCCCGCAGCCGGCCACGCGGCTCAGCAGTTGCTGGCCAGGCCCATCCAGCCGGAGACGGCCGCGTCCACGAGATGCCGCTGGGGCCGAACGCGACGCTCGAACTCCTCAGGCGGCAATGCCGGGGCATAGAGATAGCCCTGGAATTCGTGGCATCCCGCCTGCGCGAGAAAGTCCCGCTGTGCCTCGGTTTCGACACCCTCGGCGATGACCTGCAGCCCGAGGGCACGTCCCATCTGGACGATGGCATTGGCGATGCCCACATCACTGGAGTCGCCGGGCAGGCCCTGCACGAAGCTGCGGTCGATCTTCAATCTCTGGATGGGGAAGCGCTTCAGATAGGCCAGCGACGAGTAACCCGTGCCGAAATCGTCGATCGACAGCGTGACCCCCAGCGCGGCGAGCGCCCGCATGCGCTTGAGCCCCTCCTCGGCATCTCCAAGCAGCACGCCTTCGGTCAACTCCAGCTCAAGCAGGCTGGCCGGCAGGGCGGCCTCGCGGAGCGCCTCGGCGACGCTTTCGACAAAGCCCGCCTGCTGGAACTGCAGCGCCGACACGTTGACCGCGACCGGCATGCGCATGCCGCGGCCGAGCCAATAGGCAGCCTGGGCGATGGCCTCACGCAGCACCCATTCACCAATCGCGACGACGAACCCGCTTTCTTCCGCCAGAGGGATGAACTCCGCCGGCGAGATCTCGCCGCGCTGCGGGTCCCGCCATCGGATCAGCGCCTCTGCGCCAATGACGCGATCGCTGCCCAACTCGACCTGGGGCTGGAAATTCAGCCGGAAACGCCCTTCGGCCAGGGCCTGGCGCATTGCATGGTCGAGGCGCATGCGGGACAGCAGATCGACCTCCTTGCGCGGCACGTGGAAGCGAAAGCCGGCGCGGCCGCTCTCCTTGACCCAGTGCATGGCGCGCTCCGCGCTGGCCATCAGCTCATCCGGCGTGCCACCATCGCCCGGATAGAGGGCAATGCCGCAGCTGGCCGTCACGGTGAAGCTCAGCGTATCGAACCTGAACGGTTGGGCCAGCAACTGTTGGACATGCCGCGCAGTGGCCTCGGCTTCGAAGACCTGGGCCCCGTCAACCAACAACGCAAACTCATCGCCGCCAAGGCGTGCCAGCGTGTCGTTGCCCCGGACCGCGCCACGCAATCGCTCCACCACTTCACGCAGCACACGATCGCCGTAGCTGTGGCCCAGCGTGTCATTGATCTGCTTGAAGCGGTCGAGATCGAGATGCAGCAGCGCGAACACAGGCGGCGGCTCACCGGTGTCGACCGCTGCCATCTGTTGCACGATCCGATCGGCAAGGGCGCGGCGGTTGGGCGCACCGGTCAGCGCGTCCGAGCGGCCCAATTCTTCAATGCGTTGGTGGGCCGCCAGCTTTTCGCTCAGGTCGCGGAACGAGAAGACCCGGCCAATCGGTTCGCCACGGCTCATTTGCGGCAACGAGACCTGCTCCAGCACGCGGCCGTCGGCCAGGCGCAGCACATCGCTGGAGCGCATCAACGGTGCATCCAGCAGCGCCTCGATGCGCAGCCGGTACTGTTCGCCGTCGCGCATGACGCGCTGCAGGCTCAGCCACAGGCCGGCGTCGCCGGGCTCGTGAAGCAGCCCCCCAGGCAGGCCCCAGAGCTTTGCAAACCGGCGGTTGAAACTGCGCACGCGCCCGGCCAGATCGACCACGAGGATGCCGTCGGCGGTCGACTCCAGCGTGGCACGCAGCTCCGCGAGCAGGGTCTCGCGCTCGGCCTCGGCGCGGCGCCGGCGGGTCTGATCGTGAAGCAGCACCAACCAGTAGCGACCACCGTCGGGTGTGTGGACCGGACTGATGGAGCGGCTCACCCAGCGCGGCTGGCCGTCGCTGTGTGTCAGCACCGTGTCGGAGCGGATGCGTGCGAAGGGATCGCGCTCCGCCCCCTGCCAGAAGGCCTCATCCTCGAGAGAGCCACACAGGACGGCGGGCGGCTGCCCGATCGCATGCTCAGGCTTGAGGCCGAGCAAGCGCAAGGCAGCCCGGTTCACGGCGCTGACCGTCAGGCTCGCGCCATCCACCAACCATGCGGGCTCGGGCAGCCCCTCCATCAGGGCACCGATCATCTGCGGTGCCTCGGGGACGCGAAGCGGGTAGGGGATCGCCTCGCGCATGGCATTCACGCCGCCAGCTCCCCGGGCCCCGTGCTGATCGCGTCGAAGAAATACGCAATGCGCGCACTTGGGCTGAGGTAGTCCAGTGCCGCGCGTGGCAGGAACTGAGGCTTCAGGCTGCGGCGGATACCGAGGTCGGGCATCTCTTCGAGATTGAGCACCAGGGCCTCATCCTTGGGCACCTTGGTGTCATGCACCATGACCCGGGGCTTGAGCGGTCGCGCCGAATTGACCGAGACAACCAAGGCGTACCGGTCGTCGGTCAGCTGCACCGTGGAGCCAGGGGGGTAAACGCCCATCATCCGAATGAAGGCATTCAACATGGTCGCGTCGAAGCGGTTTCGGCCCTGGGCAAACATCAGCGACAGCGCTTCGTGGGGCGTCATCGCCTTCGAGCTGAGCAGCGGATTGCATAAGCCGTCGAAGCGGTTGACCAGCGCGACGATGCGCGCGCCGGTGCTCATGCGGTCCATGTTGATGCGTTGCGGGAATCCGCTGCCGTCGGCATGTTCGTGGTGCTGGGCGATGATGAGCAGCGGAGCCGGAGCCAGGCCCATGGTTTGCGCAATGGCCACGCCCTTGGCGACATGCTGCTGATAGGCCTGGGTCTCGGCCGCTGTGAAGCTTTCATCGCGGTGGCGCAGCCGCACGGCGACTTCGAGTTTGCCGACGTCATGCAGCAACGAGCCGACGCCCAGGTCCATCATCTCGTCGCGCCCGAGGCCGAAGGCACGCCCCAGCAGCAGCGAGATGATGCAGACGTTCAGTGCATGCGCGGTACTGCGGTCACCCGCAGCCTCGTTGAGCAGGCGCATGTTTAGGTCGCCCTCGACCAACATCTTGTCGAGCAGCGCGGCCGTCAAGCCTTCGGCCTGGGCGCGGGCCTGCTGCGGATCCGCACGGACGAGGTCCATCACGCTACGAAAATCCTCCGACGCCTCACCATATTGAGCCTGGCACAAACGCAGTGCCTCACGCTGGGCTGCCAACGCGCGGCGGTGCGCTTCCCGCGCCAGTTCTTCGGGCGTCGGCTCGGAGGCGGCCTCGGCATTGCTGGCCGCTTCGGGCGCCTGCGGGGGCAGAACGGTGACTTCAGGCTGCAGCGGCAGGTCACTTTTCGCCGGGCTCCAGCGCACCTGGGTCAGGCCCAGGCGACGCAGGATCAGCAACTGATCGCTGGACGAGATCTTGAAGCTTGACAGCGGAAAGGGATGCGACATCCAGCCCAGGTCGAGATGGATGAACATCCCGACGGTCAGTTGACTGACGTCGATCAGCGGATCGCTTGTTCTGTCCTGCATTCGCTCTTGAAACCCGTAATTCGCCGGTTGATCCCGAATCGATCGCCGCCGAGACCTTGCGCCGCTGAAATGAGACCGTCCTGAGCTTTACGTCAAATGGGCCGAAAGGCCCCCATCCCTGAGGGACAAACCACGTATTGTGCGCAGGTTGGGAGCTTACCGCCTGATCGTGACCAAATTGACAACGACTTCTCGGGGCAAACGCGAAGGAATGCATGCATTGCGGCCCCACAACTCGCGCCCGTGGCGCGTTGGCGGCCATGCAGCCAACCGCGCGAAGCTCACGCAACGCACGCAGGCCCCTGCGGAGCGGATTTTGGCGAAATGCGTCAGCGGCGGCTGCGGTGGCGCGCGATGAAGTCGCGATACCAGTGAGCACTGTCCTTGGGCAGGCGAGTTTGGGTGTCGTAGTCGACATGCACCAAGCCAAACCGCTTGGCATAACCGGAATTCCACTCGAAGTTGTCGAGCAGGCTCCAATAGAAATAGCCGCGCACATCGGCACCCAAACTCATCGCGACGGACAGGGCCTGCAGATGCGCCGACAGGTAGGCGATGCGCTCGGTATCGGGAACACGGCCGTCCAGCACCCGATCGGCGTTGGCCATGCCGTTCTCGGTGATGTACATCGGCGGCGGCGAATACTCGCGCGCCAGCCGCACCAGGTGCTGGGCGAATACCTCGGGCACGATTTCCCACCCCATATCGGTGAAGCCGTGCCGGCCGGGGCCCTGGACAGGTCGCCCAGTCGCATCGAACAGGCCGCGGGTGTAGAAATTGATGCCGAGAAAGTCCAGCGGCTGACCGATGCGCGCCATATCGCCGGTCAATATGCGGGGCGCATCGGCGCCAACATGGGCCCAGGCATCTGCCGGGTAATGCCCCCGGAAGATCGGGTCCATATACCAACGCACCCCCAAGCCGTCCTCGATGCGTGCCGCGCGCCGGTCGGCCTCGGTCGGCTGGGCTGGGAAGGCCGGCGTGTGATTGAGCACGATGCCCAGCGGGGTCTGGGTGACCGCCCGCATCGCGGCTACCGCGTCACCATGGGACAGCATCAGGTGGTGCGCCACCTGCAGGCTCTCGGCACGGCTTTTGTGGCCGGGTGCGAATTGGCCCGTCTCGTAGCCGAGCGTTGCGGTGCACCAGGGTTCGTTGTGCGTCGCAATGCTGGACAGCCGACTACCGAAGCGTCGCGCCACTTCGGCCGCATAGTCCGCGAAGCGCGCCACCACGTCGCGCGACAACCATCCGCCTTGGGATTCTTCGAGCGCCTGAGGCAGGTCCCAGTGGTAGAGCGTGGCGTGCGGCCGCAGGCCCGATTCGAGCAGGGCGTCGATGAGGCGGTCGTAAAAGCCGAAGCCAGCCTCGTTCCAACTGCCCTGACCCAGCGGCTGCACGCGCGGCCAGGCAAAGCTGAACCGGTAGCAGTCCAGGCCCAGTCGCTGCATCAATGCCACATCGTCGCGGTAGCGGTGGTAGTGATCGCAGGCGATGTCGATGTTGGAAGCGTCCTGGATGCGCCCCGGCTGGCGACAAAAATGATCCCAGATCGACGCACCCTTGCCGTCCTCGAAGGCGGCACCCTCGATCTGGGCAGCGCTGGTGGCCACGCCCCAGACGAAGTCGGGCGGAAACGACTGCGCCAGGGCTTCGGGGTCGATGCGGTCGAGGTCAGGCAGGTTCATGGTGGGCGGCAACGGGAGGCTTCGGTGCAATGGCGGACAACGCTGGCCAGGGACGGCGAGTCGTTGCGGGGGGGGTCATGGCATGGAGCCTGCGCTTCGGATCACCATGGGGCGCCAGGCTCCGCGGTCCCGGCGGAACGCATCTTGCCGACGCATGACAACGCTGTCAACAGAGCGGCCTCAATAAATGGTTGCGCAATCAATCTGCGTGTCGCTGCACGAAGCCGGCGCCGACCCGCTGCGCGCCGCTCACGGCCGCGCACAGGCTCAGCGCGCACAGGCTCAGCGCGCCCGGGTCGAATCGCGCACGACGAGCTCGTGCCGCAGCACCTTGTGCAGGTCGGCGTCATCGAGCCGCGCGGCCATGTCGGCCTGCGGGCCACTGACCAGCATCTCGACCGCAACCCGTGCCATCTCGGCGACCGGCTGGCGCACCGTCGTCAGCGAGGGCCAGACCAGGGCCGCCATCGGGGAATCATCAAACCCGACAACCGACAGTTCACCCGGCACCGCCAAACCCAGTCGCTGTGCGGCGGCGAGCACGCCCAACGCCATGTCATCGTTGCTGGCGAACACGGCGGTTGGGCGCTGGCGGCGGCTCAGCAGGTGATGGGCCGCCTCACGCCCGGTGGCGAAGGTGAATGCGCCGGGCTGGATCAGCTCGGGGTCGGGATGGAGATCATGCGCATGCAGGGCGCTCAAAAAGCCCTGGTAGCGCGCGGCACTGGCCGACTGGTCAGGCGGCCCCTTGATGAAGGCGATGTGCCGGTGGCCAAGGCTGAGCAGCAGGTTGGTGATCTCTTCGGCCGCATGCACATCGTCCATGCGCACCGACGGCACGCCGCGGATATCCCGCTCCGGGCTGATCAGCACGCAGGGCGTGCCGCTCTCGCGCAGCGCGGCGAGCACTTCGGGGTTGTCGCACAAGGGCGGCGTGAGGATCATGCCGTCGGGCCGCAGCGCCAACACCATCCGGTCCACCTGCTGGCGCAGGTCGGGTGCGTCGTTGTGCAAGGACTCGACGACGAGGTGGTAGCCCAATTCGCGGCAGCGCAGCGTGGCCCCCTGCTGAACGCTGCCCACAAAGTTGGCACTCGGGTCGTAGTAGAGCAGGCCGATCAGGAAAGACCGGCCACCTGCCAGGCTGCGTGCCGACTGCTTGGGCCGGTAACGCAGCGCCTCCACGACCTTGAGCACCTGATCCCGGGTGTTTTCATGCACGCCGGGTTCATGGTTGAGCACGCGCGATACCGTCTTGATCGACACCCCCGCCTCGCGGGCGACATCGACGATGGTGGGACTGGCTCCCCGCGCGCTCATCGGGACGAAGAATTACTTCTTCTTGGCCTTGGCTGCCGGCTTGGCGGCGGGCTTGGCGGCGGCCTTCTTGGCAGCAGCCTTGGGATCGACAGCGGCCTTGAAGCCAGCACCCGGCGTGAACTTGGGCAGCTTGGCGGCAGCGATCTTGATCTTGGCGCCGGTGCTGGGGTTCACGCCGTTGCGCGCGGCACGGGCGTGCTGCTTGAAGGAGCCGAAACCCGGGATCGAGACGGCGCCGCCCTTTTTGACGGTCGTGACGACGGCGTCCAGCAGGGTTTCCAGGATGCGGCCGGCTTCAGCCTTGCTCAGCTCATGCGTGGCGGCCAGGTGTTCGATCAGATCGGTCTTGTTCATGCGGGAGGTCTCGTCCAAAACGCGCCCGAACGACTCGGGCGGGCGCGATTGTGTCTCAACGCGATGGGCCTACAGTCGCAGCACTGCGCAGTATTCATCGCCAATGGTCGTCCCCGTCCCACTCGTCGAGCTGCTAGACACCCTGCCCCAACAGGTTTGGCAGGCCGATGCCACGGGCGTGTTGCTGTGGATGAACGCTCGGATGGCCGACGCCTTGGGACATCCGGCGCTGCCTGCGCCGCTGGCCGAGGCCCTGCACCCCGAGGACCGCAACGGCTTCATCACGGCCTGGCAGGAGGCCCAGTGCGCCGACAGCTTCGAGCGCGAATACCGGCTCGGCCAGACCTGGATGCTGGCCCAGGCGCGCCGGCTGCCGGGTTCGGCGCTCTGGGTCGGCACGCACACCGACGTCACGCACCGGCGCGCGGCCGAGGACGTCTGGAAGCTGGCGCTGGAATGCACCGGCGATGGCGTCTGGGACTGGCATGTCCAGGAGCAGGCCGAGTACTTCTCCGATGGCCTGATGCGTCTGTACGGCTTTGAGCCTGGCGCCGTGGACGCCACACCGAACGCATTCGACGGGCGCACCCACCCAGACGACCTGGAGCAGATGGCGCGCGACCGCGAGGCGCACTTCTCCGGCAGCACACCGCTCTACCGCAACGAACACCGTGTCCAGGCCAAGGACGGCAGCTGGAAATGGGTGCTGAGCCGGGGCGTGGTCATCGCGCGCGATGCCGCGGGCCGGCCGCTGCGCATGGTCGGCACGCACACCGACATCTCCGAGCGCAAGCGCCAGGAAGCCGTCGTCTGGCAGCAGGCCCGCGTCGACGCGTTGACACAGCTGCCCAACCGACGCTCGCTGCGCGAGCGCATCGAACGCGCCCTGGCTCAGCTCGATATCCGCGGCGAACAACTGGCCGTGATGTTCGTCGACCTCGACCACTTCAAGGAAGTCAACGACTCGCTGGGCCATGACGTCGGTGACGCCCTGCTCGTGCAGGTAGCCGAGCGCCTGCAGGCGCGCATGCCCACGGACGGGGTGAGCACCGGCGTCGTCGCCCGCATGGGCGGCGACGAGTTCACGGTGCTGCTGGCCGCGCGTGACGCCGAGACCGCGTCCCTGCAGGTGGGGCAGGCCTTGCTGGACGCCATGTCAGCGGCCTTCGAGGTCGCCGGTGAGCGCGTCTATGTGTCGGCCAGCATCGGCGTCAGCCTGGCCCCGCGCGACGGCCGCGAGATTGAGGCCTTGTTCAAGCATGCCGATCTGGCGCTTTACGAGGCCAAGGGCGCCGGCCGCAACCGCATGAGCCTGTTCACGCCGACGCTGAATGAAGCGGCGACACGCCGGGCCAAGCTCGCCGGCGAACTGCGCGAGGCGCTGCCGCGTGGCCAGCTGCAGCTGGTCTACCAGCCCATCCTGTCGCTGCGCTCACCCGATGCGCCGCCCAGCAAGGCCGAGGCCTTGCTGCGCTGGCGCCACCCGCAGCTCGGCGAGGTCAGCCCGGCTCACTTCGTTCCGATTGCCGAGACCAGCGGCCTGATCGTCGACATCGGCAACTGGGTGTTCCGCGAGGCGGCAGCGCAGGCACTGCGGTGGCGGCAGGCTGGCCATGCGCAGTTCCAGGTCAGCATCAACAAGTCCCCGGTGCAGTTCCGCAGCGAGCGCGGCCACGCGCTGCAGCCGGACTGGATCGTCCACCTCAGCACCATGGGCCTGGCCGGCGATGCGCTCGCCGTCGAGATCACCGAAGGCCTGCTGCTCGAGCGCGACACCAACGTGGCCGAGCGCCTGCGCCGCCTGCGCGCGGCCGGGCTCCGCATCTCGCTGGACGACTTCGGCACCGGCTACTCATCGCTGAGTTATCTGCAGCACCATGAGATCGACACGGTCAAGATCGACCGCAGCTTTGTCGCCGGCCTGGCGGCCGGTGGCAAAGCCCTGGCGTTGTGCCGCGCCATCGTGACCATGGCGCATGAACTGGGCATGGAAGTCGTGGCCGAAGGCATCGAAACCGAAGCGCAGATGCTGGCGCTGCAGGCGATGGGCTGCGACTGGGGCCAGGGCTGGTGGTTTGGGAAAGGGGTGCCGGCCGGGGCGTTTGAGCAGCGCTGGTTGGGCGTCACCACGGCACCCTCAGCCACCGCGACCACTCGCTGAAGCGCCCGCTGAAGCACCCGCTGAAGGCGCGCCCGCAACTGCTCGGCCCACCGTGACTCGCCCTTCGAGCCCGCTCGTGGGCAGCAAAACAAAAGGCCAGCGCAAGCGCTGGCCTTTTGTTTTGTTTTGGTGCCCAGGAGAGGACTCGAACCTCCACGGAGTTACCCGCTAGTACCTGAAACTAGTGCGTCTACCAATTCCGCCACCTGGGCTTTCAGGGAGGCCGGACTATAGCCCAGTTTTTCGGGCCCGCCGGCCAGCTCGCATCAGATGTCGAACTTCACGCCCTGGGCGAGCGGCAGCTCGCTCGAGTAGTTGACCGTGTTGGTGGTGCGGCGCATATAGGCCTTCCACGCGTCGGAGCCGCTCTCGCGGCCGCCGCCGGTCTCCTTCTCGCCGCCGAAGGCGCCGCCGATCTCGGCGCCCGAGGTGCCGATGTTGACGTTGGCGATGCCGCAGTCGCTGCCGGCCGCACTCATGAAGGCCTCGGCCTCGCGCAGGTCGGTCGTGAAGATCGCGCTGGAGAGGCCTTGCGGCACGCCGTTCTGCAGCGCGATGGCCTCGTCCAGCGTCTTGTACTTCAGCGTGTACAGGATGGGCGCAAAGGTCTCGTGGCAGACCACCTCGGTCTGCGCCGGCATGCGCACCAGCGCCGGCACGGCGTAGTAGGCCTCGGGGAATCGGTCGGCCAACGCGCGCTCGCCGCCGCTGACCTGCCCACCCTGCTCGCGCGCCGCGCTCAGCGCGAGCTGCATCGCATCGAAGGCCTGCGCGTCGATCAGCGGACCGATCAGCGTGCCCGCCTCGACCGGCGAGCCGATCGGCAGCTGGGCGCGGGCGCGGTCCAGCCGCTCGACCAGGGCGTCATGGATGCTCTCGTGCGCGATGACGCGGCGCGTCGTCGTGCAACGCTGGCCGGCCGTGCCGTAGGCACCGAACAGGATGCCGCGCACCGCCAGTTCCAGGTTGGCGCTGGGCGTCACGATGATGGCGTTGTTGCCCCCCAGCTCCAGCAGGCAGCGGCCGAAGCGCGCGGCGACGCGCGGGCCCACCGCGCGGCCCATGCGGGTCGAGCCGGTGGCGCTGACCAGCGCCACGCGGGCGTCGTCCACCAGCGCTTCGCCCACATCGGCACGGCCGATGACCAGTTCCGACAAACCATCCGGCGCGGCATGGCCGGCAGCGCGGTAGGCCTTCAGCGCACGCTCGAACAGGGCCTGCGTGGCCAGCGCGGTCAGCGGCGTCTTCTCGGACGGCTTCCACACGCAGGCATCGCCGGCCACCAGGGCCAGGGCCGAGTTCCAGGCCCACACGGCAACGGGGAAGTTGAAGGCCGAGATGATGCCCACGACGCCCAGCGGCAGCCACTGCTCCATCATGCGGTGGCCGGGGCGCTCGCTGGCGATGGTCAGGCCATGCAGCTGGCGCGAGAGGCCGACGGCGAACTCGCAGATGTCGATCATTTCCTGGACTTCGCCCAGGCCTTCGCTCGTGACCTTGCCGGCCTCGATGGACACCAGTTGCGCGAGCTGGGCCTTGTGGGCGCGCAGCTCTTCGCCGAACAGGCGCACCAGTTCGCCGCGCTTCGGCGCGGGCACGACGCGCCAGGCCTTGAAGGCCTCATGCGCGCGGCCGATGGCGGCCTGCATGTCGGCCGCACTGGCCGTGGGGAGTTGCGCGAGCACGCTGCCGTCGATGGGCGAGCGCACGCTCAGGTCGCCGGAGGCGGGCAAGTGGACGCCGAGGGCGTCCAGCACGGAGTGGGCTTGTTGCTTCATGGCCGGCATCTTAGGAAATCGACTCGACCTGGCGGCTTTGCTGGTAGGCCGAGCCGAAGCGGTTGGCGAGGAAGTCCGGCAGGGCCACCTGTTCCTGGCGGATGAAGCCCTGCTGCGGCAGCTTGCCTTCGCGGAACAGGTCCACCGCGGCGCAGATGCCGGCAGCGGTGGTGATCTGGATGGCCGACAGCGGCTGGGCGCCGTCGCGCGTGGCGAAGATCTTGCGGGCGAAGACCTCCTGCAGCAGCACGCCGTTCTTCATGCCGGACACCGTGACGAACACCAGCACCACGTCCTGCATCGTGGCCGGCATGCTCTTGCGCATGATGGCCTTGAGGTTTTCCTGGTCGCCCTTCAGGCCCAGGTCGCCGAGCAGGAACTGCATCAGGTCGCGGTGGCCGGGGTAGCGCACGGTCTTGTAGTCGAGGTTGCGCACCTTGCCCGCCCAGGTCTCGCACAGCGTGCCCAGGCCGCCGGAGGTGTTGAAGGCCTCGTACTCGGTGCCGTCCAGGCTGAAATGCTCCAGGCCTTCCAGCGGCAGGGCCGAGATGAACTCGCCGCCGTGGATGGCTTCGCAGGGGTGGCAGTACTCGTTGATCAGGCCGTCGACCGACCAGGTCAGGTTGTACTTGAGCTTGTTGGTGGGGAAGGCCGGCAGCGCACCGACGCGCATCTGCACATCGCGCACTTCGTCGAACTGGCTGGCCAGGTGGTGGGCGACGATGCCGATGAAGCCCGGCGCCAGGCCGCACTGCGGCATGAAGGCCGTCTTGGAGCCCTCGGCCATCTTCATGATGGCCTTGGTGGCGGCCACGTCCTCGGTCAGGTCGAAGTAGTGGCAGCCGCACTCCAGCGCCAGCTCGGCCGCGGTGATGGCCAGGTGGTAGGGCAGCGCGTTGACGACCGCGTCCTTGCCGCGCAGCTCGGCCGCCAGCGCAGCACGGTTGTCGCTGTCCACCTCGGCGGTGGCAATGCCCTCGGCGGCCAGCACCTTCAGGTAGGTGGCGCTCTTGTCGAGCACGGTCACCTGGTAGTCGCCGGTGGCGTGCAGCAGGCGGGCGATGGTCTGGCCGATGTGGCCGGCGCCGAGCAGGGCGATCTTCATGGGGTGCTCCGTCGAGACGATGGGTGAATGGACTGGCGCGCACTCTAGGCAGGGCAGGCGACGAAAGAAAGCACTGTTTCGACGAAATCATTTGCTGTTTCGACGATTCGTCTGGATGATTCGCCGTTATGGACAAATCTCGGGTAAACCCCGCCCCGTCCTCGGTCGCCCCGCCGGACGACCTGGACCGTCGGCTGATCCTGCTGCTGCAGGCCAACGCGCGCGACAGCACCGCCACGCTGGCGCGCAAGCTCGGCGTCGCGCGCACCACCGTGGTCGCCCGGCTGGCGCGGCTGGAGGCCAGCGGCCGCATCGTCGGCTACACCGCGCGCCTGGGCGGCGATGAAGCGGGCCGCAGCGTGCAGGCCTTCGTCGGCATCAGCGTCAGCCCCAAGGCCGGGCGCGAGGTCATCAAGCGCCTATCAGAACTGCCCGAGCTGCGCCAGCTCGCCAGCGTCAGTGGTGAGTTCGATTACATGGCACTGCTGCGGGCCGACACTACGGCCCGGCTCGACGCGCTGCTCGACGAGATCGGCGACATCGACGGCGTGCTGCGCACCAACAGTTCCGTCGTGCTCGCGCTGCGCGTGGACAGACAGACTTGAACCGGAGATTCAAATGACTTGGCTCGCCCTCGGCCTCGCCCTCTTCCTCGGCATCCACCTCACGCAGGCGCTCGCGCCCACCTGGCGCGAGGCCCAACTCGCCGGCATGGGCGAAAAGCGCTGGAAGTCGTTCTACAGCCTGGTGTCGCTGATCGGCTTTGTGCTGATCCTGTGGGGCTTCGCCCAGGCCCGGCAGCAGCCGCTGCCGCTGTGGCCGCGCATTCCGGGCATGAACCACGCGGCCGCCGCGCTGATGCTGGTGGCCATGGTGCTGCTGGCCGCCGTGCATGTGCCGCGCAACCACCTCAAGGCCAAGCTGCAGCACCCGATGACGCTGGCGGTCAAGGTCTGGGCCTTTGCCCATCTGCTGGCCAACAACACGCTGGCGGACCTGATGCTGTTCGGCAGCTTCCTGGTCTGGGCAATCCTGGTGTTCCGTGCCGCGCGCCGGCGGCCGGCGCCGGCCGCTGCCGCACCGACCCTGCTCGGCACGGTGGCCACCGTCGTCGTCGGCGTCGCGCTGTGGGCCGGCTTCGCGTTCTGGGCCCATGCCGCCTGGCTGGGCATCGCGCCACTGGGTCGCTAAGGGCAACGACCCGCTGGCCAGGGCCGCTGGCCCGACGAAGAACGCCGGGTGCGGGTCAGACCGGAGCCCGGCACGCGTCCATCAACCGCGTCAGCCCCAGCAGCGCATCCAGCATCGGCGTCGCCACGCCCACCTGCTGGGCCAGCTCACGCGGCGCGGCCAGCAGCGCGTCGGTCTCGATCGCGCGGCCGGCTTCGACGTCCTGCAGCATCGAGGTCTTGAAGGCGCCCAGGCCACGCGTGATCGCATGCCGGTCCTGCGGTGACTGCGCAATCGGGCAGCCCACGCGCTCGCCGATCAGGGCCGCCTCGCGCATGATGGCCGTCGTGAACTCGCGCACCAGGTCGTCGGCCAGGATCTTGTCCGTCGTCGCGCGGGTCAGGGCCGAGACCGGGTTGGTCGTCATATTGCCCCAGAGCTTGTAGAAGACCTCGCGCTGGATGCTGTCCACCCCACGGGCGCCAAAGCCCGCCCCGGACAGCAGCGCGGCCACGGCGTCCACCGACGCACTCGACCCGCCGCAGGCCTCACCGAGCAGCAGCCCGTTGCCCATCACATGCTGGACCCACCCAGGCGCCCGGCTGTAGCAGCTGGCATGCACAACGCAGCCGAGCACGCGCTCGGGCGGAATCAGCGCCGCGATGCGGCCGTCGGGGTCCACGCTGTCCAGCCGCAGCCCCGGCACCGGCAGCCCGGCGGTGAACCACCAGGGCAGACCATTGAGCGCCGTCAGCACCCGGGTGTGCGGGCCGCAGAGCGCGGCCACCTGCGCGGCCACGCCGGCGATGGCCGGCCCCTTGACGGCAAGGATGACCAGGTCCTGCGGGCCCAGCTCGGCCGCGTCGGCCGCCACCCGCAGCGGAGCGCTCAGCGCCTGGCCGCCGCTGTCCAACCGGATGCCCTGCTCGCGCACGGCCGCCAGCGTCTCACCGCGCGCCAGGGCGCTGACGCGCAGGCCCTCGACCCGCGCCAGATGCGCGGCCAGCCAGCCGCCGATGGCCCCGAGGCCGACGATGCAAACGTCCTTCAACATGGGGATGAGTCTCGCATGCCGCCTTGTCCGCCCCGAGGCCAGCGGCCATGATGCGCCGATCACTCAGGAGCCCCGGATGGCCCAATCGGCACAGCGCAAAAAACCCGCCGCCAAGGCAACAAAAAACAATCCCACCAACAGCGCCCCCCGGCCGACGCTGGACGCCCGCCCCGACCGACTCGACCTGCGCGACCTGCCCTACCGCGCGCCGCTGCGCTCGCTGCCGCCGCGCTGGCCGCTGGACGCCGACCTCAAGCGCCTGCTGCCCGCCTACGTGAAGGCCGGGCGCATCCTCAACCAGGGCGATGAAGGCGCCTGCACCGGCTTCGGCCTGGCCTGCGTCACCAACTACCTCTACTGGCTGCGTCACCTCGAGACGCCGCGCAGCAAGCTGCCGCCGTTGGTGAGCCCGCGCATGTTCTACGAGCTGGCCAAGCTCTATGACGAGTGGCCCGGCCAGGACTACGAGGGCTCGTCCTGCCGCGGCGCGCTCAAGGGCTGGCACAAGCACGGCGTCTGCCGCTGGGACCTGTGGCCCTACCCCATCGACAAGAACAACCAGGGCGTGTTCGTGCGACCCCTGCCCGGCTGGGAGCAGGACGCCACCACCCGGCCGCTGGGCGTGTACTACCGGGTCGACAAGCACAGCGTCGTCGACATGCAGGCCGCGATCCACGAAATCGGCGCGGTCTATGTGTCAGGCAGTGTCCACAAGGGCTGGGGCGTGGACGTCACCGGCCTGCCATCGAGCCACGCCGATCTGCCCCGCATCCAGCGCATGGCCCGAAGCACCGGCGGCCATGCCTTCGCGCTGGTGGGCTACAACGAGCATGGCTTCGTCGTGCAGAACAGCTGGGGCACCGACTGGGGCGCCAGTGGCTTTGCGGTGCTGAGCTACGAGGACTGGGTCACCAACGGCAGCGACTGCTGGGCCGTCGCCCTCGGCGTGCCGCAGGACCTGTCGGACCTGCAACCGGCCGCGCCGCGCGCGGCCAAGGCGGGCAAGGCTGCGCCGGCCGCGAGCGGCTTCCGCGTGGCCAGCGGCGCCGGCCTGGCGACCGTGGGCGCCACGCTGCGGGTGGACGACAACCCACGCGACGACCCCTGGCCTTTCCACCACGATTTCGACCACAAGGCTTACCAACCGCTGCGCACCGCCGAGGCCTACACCCACACCCTGGTCTCCGGCAACGACGGTGTGCTGATGGCGACCGACTTCACCCGCGCCCGCAGCGACCGCGCAGGCCTGGCCCGCGAGATCGTCGTCGAACGCCCGCTGGCCTGGTTCAAGGGCCGCAAGGACAAGACCCTCAAGCTCGCGCTCTACGCCCACGGCGGCCTGAACTCGGAGTCGGAATCCATCCAGCGCATCCGCGTGCTGGCGCCCTACTTCCTGGCCAACGGCATCTACCCGCTGTTCTTCACCTGGAAGACCGGCCCCGGCGAGACGTTGCTGGACATGCTGGAGGACCTGGGCCACCGCATCGTCGGCGGCGCCGACCGCAGCGATGGTGTGCTGGACCAATTACGCGAGGCCGCCGCCGAGGCCAAGGACCGGGCCATCGAGGCGGTGGGCCGGCAGTTCGCACGCGGCATCTGGACCGAGATGCGCGAGAACGCCGCCGGCGGCGCGGCGGCCGACCATGTGCTCGACCTCGCTTCCCGCATGCTGCGCGAACTGCGCAGCGCGCTAGCGACGTCAGGTGCGCAGCTCGAACTGCACCTCGTGGGTCACTCGGCCGGCTCCATCCTGCTGGGCCACCTGCTGGACCGTCTCGGCGGCGCCGATGTCCTGCCTGTCAACAGCTGCGAGCTGTACGCGGCGGCCTGCTCCAGCGGCTTCGCGGTCGAGCATTACGGCAGGGCCCACCAGGCCGGCGTGCTGCCCCTCCAGGCCCTGCATCTGCGCGTGCTGACCGACGCGAACGAGCGCGCCGATGGCCTGCCAACGCCCGAGCACCCGATCTACGGCAAGAGCCTGCTCTATCTCGTGTCCCGCGCCCTCGACGAAGTGCGCAAGCAGCCGCTGCTGGGCATGGAACGCGCATTGATCCCGTCCGAGCCGGCCTGGGTGGCTGACCAGTGGGCTGTGGGCCCCAACCAGGCGCCGAATGCCGACGTCGCGGCCTGGCTCAGGCTCTGGCCGGGCGGTGCGCTGCTGGGCAGGGTCACGACGCCCAAGGTGCGCACCACCAAGACCGGCGACCAGATCGCCGCCAGCCACGGCAGCTTCGACAACAACATCGACGTGATGACCGCCACCCTGGTGCGCCTGCGCGGCGCGCCCCTCGTCGCCCCGATGGAATGGCTGGATTTCTGACGCCCCTGCGCCCGGCCCTGCCGGCTCTGCTGCTCGCCACCGGCGCGCTCACGGCCTGCGCGCAGCCCGCCCCGCCGGCACACCCGGACCCAACGGCATCCACCAGCCTGCAGCAGGCCCTGCGCGAGGGCCGCGTGCCCAAGAGCGCTTTCGTGTTGCGTGCGCCGGACGGCCGGCCCGCCTACCTGCTGACCGCGCCCTGCTGCGACCATTTCAACCCGCTGTACGACGCCGATGGGCGCTACGTCTGTGCTCCCACCGGTGGCTTCCCCGGGAACGGGGACGGCCGCTGTCCCGACTGGGTGTGGGACGCGCTGCAGCCCCGCAAGAGCCCGCCGCCAGACCCAGCGCCCTCATCGACCGCCACCCGCTGAAGGCCGCGGCCGTTTGCCCCGCTGCCGGCAGGCCGCAGCCGCTGCGAGCAGAATCCGCGCCATGAAATATCTGCACACCATGGTTCGCGTCCATGACCTGGACTCCTCGATGCGCTTCTACCGCGACGCCCTCGGCCTTGTCGAAGTCAAGCGCGCCGAGTACGAGGCCGGCCGCTTCACGCTGGTCTACCTCGCCGCCCCGGGCGACGAGAACGCCCAGATCGAGCTCACCTACAACTGGCCCGATGCCAGTGGCCAGGCCGAGGTCTATACCGGCGGCCGCAACTTCGGCCATGTGGCCTACGCGGTGAATGACATCTACGCCGCCTGCCAGCGCCTGATGGACCACGGCGTGACCATCAACCGCCCGCCGCGCGACGGCCGCATGGCCTTTGTGCGTTCGCCGGACGGCATCTCGGTCGAGCTGCTGCAGGCCGGCCCGGCCCTCGCAGCCGCCGAGCCCTGGACCTCGATGCCCAACATCGGCGCCTGGTGAGCGCCGGAGCGGGCATGCCCGTTCAGCCCAGGATGAGCTGCAACGAACCCTGCAGGGCCCGGATCAATTCCTCCAGCGCCTGCAGCAGCCTTTCGCTGCCCTGGTGCATGCGCGGCACCGCATCGCCCGGCTCCACGCGCAAGCCGCGCAGCAGCAGCAGCCAGGCGTCGTCCACGGCCGTGAACGCCGGCTGTAACGCCGGGCTGGCCAGCGGCGTCGCGCGCACGGCCTCGTAGGCCTTCAGAAACTCGTCCAGGCCTGCCGTCAGGCCGCTCACGTCATGGCCGGGCAACACCTGGGCGAGCAGGCCTTCCTTGGCCAGGCGCTGGCTCAGCAGCCGCAACCGCGTCACCTGGGCCAACAGGCCTACGGGCCGCGGGCCGGCACGTTCGGACAGCCGGCCCACCAGGTGCTCGCTGGCGTCAAGCAACTGCTGGGCGGCGGCGTCACTGCGGGCCAGGTCTGGCTGGCGGGTGGCCAGGGCGGCGTCTAGCCTGGCCCAGGCGGCCGACACGGCGGCCTGCTCCTCGGTCAGATCCTGGCGCAACAGCTCGGTCAAGCGGGCGAGGTTGGCAGTGACGCGTTCGCGCGAGGCTTCCAGCAGGGCCTGGGCGTCGCGCCGCTCGGGTGGCGCCAGCCGAGGCCATTGGCGCAGCGCCTGCAGCTTGACGAGGCGCTGGCTCAGCATTCGCTGGGCGCCCGCGCGCTCCAGCGCCTCGGCCAACTCGGAGGTGTGCACCACGCCGCGCGCCACGGCGGGCAGCTTGGACTGGGTCTGCATCGCGGTGTGCCGCAACAGCGCGAACGCCGCCGCCTCGTCGATACCGCGGGCCTGCATCAGCAACCCCTTGGCCCGCTCGGTCCACTTGCGGTCGTCCAGCCGCGCCTCCTGAGCGGCCTGCGCGGCCTGGGCGGCGCGGTCTCGGGTCTGCTGCTGGGCCGCCAGCGCAGCCACCCAGTGCAGGCTCTCGGCCACGGTGGCCGCCGGCGCCTCGGTCGGCAACCAGGCCCACACGCCGGCCGCCAATGCGATGGCGCGCTCGGCCGCGGACCGTGGCGGCGACAACAGCAGCCACGCCGGCGCCTCTCCCGCGGCCATCGGGGGCAGCACCTGCGCCAATTCGGTGCCGTGCGGGCACCAGATCAGGCCAGGGGTGATCGAGTCCGGGGCGCGCATGCCGGGTGCCACCGGCATCCAACCGAGCGCCGACAGGGCTGCATGCCAGGCTTCGCCCGGCGCTGCGGCGCCGGCGACGTGGAAGGCCAGCGGCAAGGGCGCCGCCGGGGCGGCGGGCGTGGTGGGGGCGGCGTCAGGCTGGTCGGGCACGACAGAACAACGGGGCGTCAGGGCGGCCGCCACCGGGCGGCAGCGGTACGGCAGGCACGTCACTTGCAAGAAGCAGGCAAGGCGCCCGCAACGGTGCGGGCCGCCTCCTCGCTGCCCCGCCTCAGCCCCGGTGCGCGCGCAGGGTCTGGGCCGGGCCACTTCCGCCCCCTCACCCCGTCGCCCGCCATGCCGACCTCCTCGCCTTCGACCGCCCCCAACCCGGTACCTGCCCGGCCCCGCCTGGTGCTGATTGGCAATGGCATGACCGGCGTGCGCACACTGGAAGAGCTGCTGAAGATCGCGCCGGACCTCTACGACATCACCGTCTTCGGCGCCGAGCCCCACCCCAACTACAACCGCATCCTGCTCAGCCCCGTGCTGGCCGGCGAGCAGACCCTGGACGAGATCGTCCTGAATCCCTTGTCCTGGTACGCGGAGCACGGCATCACCCTGCACCTGGGCAAGCAGGTCACGCAGATTGACCGGGTGCGCCGCCGCGTGGTCGCGAGCGACGGCACGACGGCCGACTACGACCGGCTGCTGATCGCCACCGGCTCCACGCCCTTCATGCTGCCGGTGCCGGGCAAGGACCTGGACGGCGTGATCGCCTACCGCGACATCGCCGACACGCAGACCATGATCGACGCCGCCACGCGCTACCGGCATGCCGTCGTGATCGGCGGCGGCCTGCTGGGGCTGGAAGCCGCCAACGGCCTGATGCGCCGCGGCATGCAGGTGACGGTGGTGCACCTGGTGGACACGCTGATGGAGCGCCAGCTCGACACCGTGGCCGGCGACCTGCTGCGCCAGTCGCTGGTGGCGCGCGGGCTGGCGTTCCGGCTCGGCGCCCAGACCCAGGCGCTGCTGGGCCACGACACCGGCCGCGTGCGGGCGGTGCAGCTCAAGCTCCCGGGCGGCGAGGTCGTCGAGCTGCCGGCCGATCTTGTCGTGATGGCGGCGGGCATCCGGCCGGCCACGGCCCTGGCCGAAAGCGCCGGCCTGCTGTGCCAGCGCGGCATCGTCGTCACCGACACGATGCAGACCGTCACCGACCCGCGCGTCTACGCGGTGGGCGAATGCGCCGCGCACCGCGGCATCGCCTACGGCCTGGTCGCGCCGCTGTTCGAGCAGGGTAAGGTCTGCGCCACGCACCTGGCGCAGTTCGGCATCGGCCGCTACCTGGGCTCGCAGACCAGCACCAAGCTCAAGGTCACCGGCATCGACCTGTTCTCGGCCGGCAATTTCAGCGGCGGCGCCGGCACCGAGGAGATCGTCATGAGCGACCCCTTCGCCGGGGTCTACAAGAAGCTCGTGATCCAGAACGACCAGTTGGTGGGCGCCTGCCTGTACGGCGACACGGTGGACGGCGGCTGGTACTTCAAGCTGCTGCGCGAGGGCCGCAAGATCACCGACATCCGCGACAAGCTGATGTTCGGCGAGGCCGGCGCCCACCTCGGCGACGTGGGCCACCAGGGCGTGAACCGCGCCGCCGCGATGGCCGACACCGACGAGGTCTGCGGCTGCAACGGCGTCAGCAAGGGCCGCATCTGCAAGGCCATCCGTGACCAGGGCCTGTTCACGCTGGACGAGGTACGCAAGCACACCAAGGCCAGCGCCAGCTGCGGCAGCTGCACCGGCCTGGTGGAGCAGCTCCTCATGTTCACCGCCGGCGGCGACTACTCCGCCACGCCCCAGAAGAAGGCCGTCTGCGGCTGCACCGAGGCCAGCCACCAGGAGGTGCGCGACGCCATCGCCCAGCAGCACCTGACCACCCAGGCTGCCGTGCACCAGGCCCTGGCCTGGAAGACGCCCAACGGCTGCGCCACCTGCCGCCCGGCGCTGAACTACTACCTGATCAGCACCTGGCCCAAGGAGGCGGTGGACGACCCGCAGAGCCGCTACATCAATGAGCGCAGCCACGCCAACATCCAGAAGGACGGCCGCTATTCCGTGATCCCGCGCATGTGGGGCGGCGAGACCACCGCCGCCGAGCTGCGCCGCATCGCCGACGCGGTGGACAAATACCAGATCCCCACCGTCAAGGTCACCGGCGGCCAGCGCATCGACCTGCTCGGCGTGAAGAAGGAAGACCTGCCCGCCGTCTGGAAGGACATCGGCATGCCCTCGGGCCATGCCTACGCCAAGGCGCTGCGCACGGTGAAGACCTGCGTGGGCAGCGAGTGGTGCCGCTTCGGCACCCAGGACAGCACCCAGATGGGCAAGGACCTGGAGCGGGCGCTGTGGCGCATGTACGCGCCGCACAAGGTCAAGATCGCCGTGTCCGGCTGCCCGCGCAACTGCGCCGAGGCCGGCATCAAGGACGTCGGCGTCATTGGCGTGGACTCCGGCTGGGAGCTCTACATCGCGGGCAACGGCGGCATCAAGACCGAGGTGGCCCAGTTCCTGTGCAAGGTCAGGACGGCCGCCGAGGTGCTGGAGATGAGCGGCGCATTCCTGCAGCTCTACCGGCTGGAGGGCTGGTACCTGGAACGAACCGTGCATTACGTGAGCCGAGTCGGACTCGATCACGTGAAGCGCAAGCTGCTCGACGACGAAGCCGGACGCAAGGCGCTGTGGGCGCAATTGCAGTTCAGCCTCGACGGCGAGCCGGATCCGTGGTTCGACTTCGAACGCGCGCAGGTGGATTTGCGCCAGTTCGACAAGCTCAACGTCTGAACCCTCTTGATCCGGAGCGCCTGCATGCCGTACTCGCGTCGCCACCTGTTGTTCACCGCCGCCCTGGCCGCCCTGCCCCTTGCTGGGCACGCACAGGCGCCGGCCGCGTGCACCACGCCCAGCCTTGGTGCGCTCAGCCAGCGCATGGGCAAGGCCTGGCTGTGCACCGCGGATGCCGGGCTGTCGGCGGCGGCCCGCGAGGTGCTCGACGCCAGCCAGAAGGCCTTCCTGCAGCAGATCGTGCAGCTGCACCAGCAGCCGGCCTCGCCTGAGCAGGCCGGCGGCCTGCGCGCGCTGGCCCGCCGCTTCGAGGACTACCAGGCCCTGCTCGCCGGCACGCCCGGCGCCGACGCCAGCCGCACCCTGCTCGGCACCGCCAACGAGATGCTGACGCTGGCGGAGCTGGCCACCGGCAGCCGCGCCGGCCAGCCCTGGCAGGCCCGGCTCGCCGCCCGCCAGCGGCTGCTGTCGCAGCGCATCGCGCTGCTGGGCCTCGCCGCCCCCACGTCCGAGGCCGCGCGGCGCGAGCGGCAAAGCGCCATCTACGAATTCGAGGCCGGCCAGCAGACGCTGCGCCAGGCCGGCGACGCCGCGCTGCGCCGCCACCTCGCACGGGCCGATGCCGCCTGGGTGCCGCTGCGCGACGCCGCCGGCACCGGCCAGGCCACCCCCATGTTCCTCGCGAGCGAGCAACTGCTGGCCGTGATGAACACCGTCACCGAGCACTGTTCCCGCTTCACCTGAAAGCCCCCTGCCATGGACTGGACCCGCGTCTGCCGCCTTCAAGACATCCCCGTGCTCGGCTCCCGCCGGGTGCAGCGCCGGCAAGGCGTGGACGTGGCCCTGTTCCGCACCGCCGACGATGAGGTCTTCGCCCTGCTCGACCGCTGCCCGCACAAGGGCGGCCCGCTGAGCCAGGGCATCGTCTTCGGCAAGAGCGTCGCCTGCCCGCTGCACAACTGGACCCTGGGCCTGGCCGACGGCTGCGCCCAGGCGCCCGACGTGGGCTGCACCCCGGCCTTCCAGGTGCGGCTGGAGGCCGGCGAGGTCTTCCTGCTGCAGAGCGAGCTGGAGAGCCTCGCGACGGACCTGCGCGCCCCCACGGCCGGCCCCCGAATCGCCATCGCGGCCGTTTGATGGAAACGCGCTCCACCTGCCCGTACGGCGGGGTGGGCTGTGGATGCGCGCTGACGCGCGATCCACGCCGCGGTGACCTGGTGCACCCCCCTCTCATCCCCCCGCCAGGCGGGGGGCTCCGCAGCCCCGGAGGTCGTTCGACATGGGCGTGACGAAGTCCACCTGCCCTTACTGCGGGGTGGGCTGCGGGGTCTTGATCGAGCACGACGGTGCACAAATCACCGGCGTGCGCGGCGACCCCGAGCACCCCGCCAACTTCGGCCGGCTCTGCACCAAAGGCAGCACTTTGCATCTGACCGCCACGCCGCTGGTGCTGCAGCAACAGCGCCTGCGCGAGCCGATGAAGCGCGCCGCCCGTGGCGAGGCCGCCCAGCCCATCGTCTGGGAGCAGGCCGAGGGGGAGATCGCCGGGCGGCTGCTCGACATCCGTGCCGCGCACGGCCCAGAGGCGATCGGCTTCTACATCTCCGGCCAGCTGCTGACCGAGGACTACCACGCGTTCAACAAGCTGGCCCGCGCGGTGCTCGGCACGCCGCACATCGACTCCAACTCCCGGCTGTGCATGAGCTCGGCCGTCGTCGGCTACAAGCAGAGCCTCGGTGCCGACGCGCCGCCCTGCAGCTACGAGGACATCGAGCTGGCCGACTGCGTGCTCATCAGCGGCGCCAACCCGGCTTGGGCCCACCCCATCCTGTTCCGCCGGCTGGAGGCGGCCCGCGCCGCCAAGCCGGGCCACAAGCTCATCGTCATCGACCCGCGCCGCACCGAGACGGCCGAGCTCGCCGACCTGCACCTGCCATTGCGCCCCGGCGCCGACGTGGCGCTCTGCCACGGCCTGCTGCATGCGCTGATATGGCAAGGCCTGGTGGACCGCCGCTTCATCGATGACCACACCGAGGGCTTCGAGGCGCTGAAGGCCCTGGTGCGCGACTGGACCCCGGCCCGCGCCGCCCAGGTCTGCGGCCTGCGGGAGGCCGACCTCTGGCAGGCGGCCGAGTGGTTCGGCCGCGCGCCGGCCAGCCTGAGCCTGTACTGCCAGGGCCTGAACCAGAGCAGCCACGGCACCGCCAACAACAGCGCGCTGATCAACCTGCACCTGGCCACCGGCCAGATCGGCCGCCCCGGCGCCGGGCCCTTCTCGCTGACCGGCCAGCCCAACGCGATGGGCGGCCGCGAAAGCGGCGGCATGGCCACGCTGCTGCCCGGCCACCGGGACCCGGCCCGCGCCGAGGACTGGGCCGCGCTGTGCAAGCTCTGGGGCGTGGCCGACCTGCCCTCGCGCCGCGGTCACACCGCGGTCGAGATGTTCGAGGCCGCCGCCCGCGGCGAGATCAAGGCGCTGTGGATCGTCTGCACCAACCCGGCCCAGTCCCTGCCCGAGCAGGCGCGGGTGCGCGAGGCGCTGGCGCGCTGCGAGCTCGTCATCGTGCAGGAGGCCTTCGCCCACACCGCCACCGCCCGCTTCGCGGACTACCTCCTGCCCGCCGCCACCTGGGGCGAGAAGGACGGCACCGTCACCAACAGCGAGCGCCGCATCAGCCGCGTGCGCGCCGCGGTGCCGCCGCCTGGCCAGGCGCGGCCCGACTGGCGCATCGCCCGCGACATCGCGCTGCGCCTGGACGCCGCGCTGGAGCGCCCGCCGCGCCTGGCCGCCGACAGCGCCGAGGCCCTGTGGCAGGAGCACCGCGAGGCCACGCGCGGCCGCGACCTCGACATCACCGGCCTCAGCTGGGCCATCCTCGACCGCGACGGCCCCCAGCACTGGCCCTATGTCGCCGGCCCCACGCCGCGCCTGTACACCGACGGCTGCTTCGCCACGCCCAGCGGCCGCGCCCGCTTCATCGCCACGGCCGTGGCCCCGAACGCCGAAGCCACGAGCGCCCAGCATCCCTTCGCGCTGACGACCAGCCGGCTGCGCGACCAGTGGCACGGCATGAGCCGCAGCGGCAGCGTGCCGCGCCTGTTCGCGCACGACGGCCGGCCCGCGGTGCGGCTGCACCCCGCCGACGCCGCCCGCCGCAAGCTGGCCGAGGGCGAGCTCGTCACCGTGCGCTCGCGCCGCGGCGCGGTGGTGCTGCCGCTGCGGCTGGACCCCAGCCTGCCACCGGCCGGTGCCGACCTGCCGATGCACTGGGGCGAGGAATTCATCGGCGCCCAGGCCGGCATCAACGCGCTCACCCAGGGCGCCGCCTGCCCCGACTCCAAGCAGCCCGAGCTGAAGTTCAGCGCCGTCGCGATCGAGCCCGCCGCCCTGCCCTGGCGGATCAGCGCCTGCGCCTGGGTGGCCCCCACGCAGGGCCCCGCGCTGCGCGAGCGGCTGCGGGCGTTGATGCCGCGCTTCGGCTATGCCCAGTGCCTGCCCGAGCCGGCCGGCGGCGAACTCGCCGGCTGGGCCTTCGAGGCCGCCAGCGCCGAGGCGCCCGCGCCCGAGCTCATCGCGGCGGTGTCGGCCGCGCTCGGCCTCGATGCCGGCACCGCGCTGCGCTACGCCGACCCGCAGCGCGGCCGGCTGCGGCTGCTGGCGCTGGACGGCGACGACATGCAGGCCGCGCCGCTGCGGGCGCTGCTGCGCGTCGGCCAGCATGACGAGGGCGCCTGGCTGGTGGACCTGTGGCGGGCCCGCACCGCCGCCAGCAGCGTGGGCCGCTGGCTGCTGTCGCCCGACGCACCGCCCACCTCGCTGCCGGTCGCCAGCCCCCAGGTCTGCAACTGCTTCGATGTCCGCGAGGACGCCATCCGCTCCACCCTGGCCCGCTGCAGCGGCAGCCCGGCCGAGCGCATCGCGCAGTTGCAGGCCGAGATGCGCTGCGGCACCCAGTGCGGCTCCTGCCTGCCGGCGCTGCGCCGCCTGGCGGCCACCACCCCCGAGGAGATCCCTGCATGAACGCCCTCGTCTCGCTCGTCGGCGCCGGCCCCGGCGACCCGGAGCTGCTGACCGTCCGCGCGCTGAAGCGCCTGCAGGCCGCCGACGTGGTGCTGACCGACGACCTGATCGACCCGCGCGTGCTGGCGTTGGTGACGGGCCGGCTGCTGCGCGTCGGCAAGCGTGGCGGATGGAGCAAGGCCCCTGGCCAGCAGGCGCTGGCCGTCCCCCCAGGGGACGCGCAGCCGCCTTGGGAGCGGCCCGGCGGCGGCTGCATCTCAACCGACCAGCACTTCATCCACGCGCTGATGATCCGCGAGGCCCGCGCCGGCCACCGCGTTGTGCGGCTCAAGGGCGGCGACCCCTTCGTCTTCGGCCGCGGCGGCGAGGAGGTGGATGCGCTGCGCGAGGCCGGCATCGAGGTCGAGGTGGTGTCGGGCCTGACCAGCGGCATCGCCGGCACGGCTGCGGTGGGCATCCCGGTCACGGACCGGCGCGCCTCGCCCGGCGTCATCCTCGTCACCGGCCACCCGGGCGAGGGCCGCGCCGAGCCCGACTGGGCGGCACTGGCGCGCACCGGGCTGACCCTCGTCATCTACATGGGTGTGGCCCGCGCGGCGGACATCACGGCCCGGCTGCTCGCCGCCGGGCTGCAGCCCGACCTGCCTGCCGCCGTCGTGAGCGCCGCGCACACGGCGCACCAGCGTCACGCCGTCACGACACTGGCCGGCCTGCCAAACTGCATCGCCCGCGAGGACCTGAAGAGCCCCGCGCTGCTGGTGGTGGGTGACGTGGCCGCCATGGCGGCGCTGCCCCAGGTGCCGCAAGGCGTGCAGCAGCTGGGGTGAGGCGGCAGGATCCGCCCGTGCGCCCCGGCCATCAACTGCCGCTACGGGGCGCTAGAGGGTTGAGCGGACATCGGCTGTTGTCGACCCGGAGCGGAGTTCAGTTGGACCTGAATCGCTGCTCAAAAGCAGGCGTCAACGTCGGAGGTGACCGGCGCACACCGGCAGTGCGCCGCACATCGGAGGCATGTCAACACACCCTTCAGCGGACTGCCGGTGCGCGTCCGTGTCGACCGACATGTTAGACATCACTGTCCCGTTTGACAGCTGAGTGTTTGAAGTCGGCCATCGCTAAAAGTTGCCTCAATCAGCTTTGGTGAGTCAGCGTCCCGCCAGTGGGCCCAACCAGCACCTTCGCGGTACGGATCACCGAGGTGGTAGTACACCGCGCTGCGCCGGTCGCCCGTCTTGAGCTCGCGGCAGCCAGTACTGGGGTATTTGTGCTCTCCGCAAACGCGCCAGTAGCAAAGTGGTTGGCCGGGCGACGATAGAAGCACAACGGCGGCCACTGCTGCAGCAACGCCAGCACCTATCAGTGCTGGTCGTTGCACTGGCAGAGGGTGATTTGACGCAGCGTCCATGGTGATGTGTAACGTGAAAGTGAGCGGACGCCGAAGGCGGCCCGCTCCAATGACAAGTTCTGCGTCATTTCGGCGAGAGCCTGCTCAGTTTCTCTGCCATGCGGGTCTGCCACCCTGGGCCGGTGGCCCGCCAGCGTTGGATGACATCCTCCGTCAGACGAATGGAGATGAGCTTCTTCGGATTTGCCGACCTAGGCCGCCCACCGCGATTCACGGTGCCGCGCGCGAACATTTCGTCGGTAAGTTCAGGAAGCTCTTCGTATTCGGCCGGCTGAATCACGTGCCGATCAACGCGATTCAGATCAGAGCCCAAGGATGGGGCCGATGCGCGCTTTCTCGCGGTCATTTGCTTTCCTCATGCTGAAGACGTGACGATCCGCGCCACGCGGTGTGTAACCCACTACAACCAAGCGCTCACTCAGCAGACCGAAGCAGATGATCCGCTTCTCGCCGTAGTCGTGGCGTCGGTCTTCAGCTTCGAACGTAGGCCCAGCAAAGACTTGCGCGGCGTCCGCGAAGTCCAGCCCGCGCTCAATCAGCGTCAGATCGCGCTTGGCAGGGTCGTAGGTGATCCGCACCCGGTTAATGTATCTACAAAAACAACCGGCGGCAACCAGTGGTGGCTCATGACGCAGAACGTGCTGTAGCCCGCAGCGCAGCGCGGCATATCACGGCAAACCGCGCGGTAACAGGTCGCCCGGCGGTCGGTCTAAGCATTTGTCGCATATGAATTTCCTCCACTGTGCCGCGCTGCATCTCGGGTGCTATTTTTCCTGGCAAATGCCGCGCCGGTTACAAATCTGTCGAGGGGTGATCGCCGGCCGTGTGGGCGCATCGATGTTGCCATCGCCCGCAGTCCGTGACTTGCGCGGAGAACCCTGACTCCAGGGCCTCGCTTCGGGACAACACCGGCGGCCGCGACGGCAGCCCAACGCTTGAGCGCGTGCCGCAGGCCGGGGGAGCACCTTGAAGCAGCCTGCCGTCAAGGCCCGCTCCTGGCCGAACGGGGCCGCTGCCCCTCAAGCCATCGCCTCGTCCAGCGCCACCAAGAGCCGGCCGATTTCATCTGCCGTGTTGTAGTGCGCAATCGAGATGCGCACCACACCGCCGTGAACCTGCAAGCCCAGCGCCTCGATCAGGCGCCGGGCATAGAAGTCACCAAAGCGGATGCCGATGCCATGGGCGTCGACCCGGCGCACGATGGCTTCCGACATCAGGCCCGCGGCGACAAAGCTGATCGTCGGCACGCGCGCGCCCGTCGCTGCTGAGGACAGGCCGATGATTCGCACCCCTGGCCGGTCACGCAGCCAGCTCAGCACCTGCTCGGCCAGCGCGTCCTCGTGCTGCGCGAACGCGTCGAACGCCTTCTGCATGCGGGCCCGTGCATCACCGACCGCGCCGAGTTCGGTGCCCACCTCGGTCAGGTAGTCGACGATGCCTGCGCAGCCGTAGGACAGCTCGTAGTTCACATTGCCGCGCTGCAGTTTGTAGGGGATGACCTCGCGGCCGATGAAGAAGTGGTTGAGGCTGGCCAGGGTCAGCAGCAGCTCGCGGCGCACCCACAGCAGCGCGTAGTGCGGGCCGAACACCTTGTAGAAGCTGAACACGACGGCGTCGGCCCCGCAGGCCTGCACGTCGACCAGCCGATGCGGCGCATAGGCCACCGCGTCGACACACAGCCGCGCGCCGGCCGCATGGACGCGGCGCGCCACCTCGGCGACCGGGTTGATGCTGCCCAGCACATTGGATGCCTGCGTCATCGCGACCCATTTGGTGCGCGGGCCGATCAGCGGGTCCAGGTCGTCCAGATGCAGGCCCAGGCGGTCGACGTCGACCCGCCAGACCCGCACGGTGACACCGGCCTCGGCCAGCCTCACCCAGGCGCCGATATTGGCTTCGTGATCGGTCTCGGTGACGATCACCTCGTCGCCCGGCTGCAGGCCGGGGCGGATGGCCTCGACCAGGGTGCCAATGAGCGCGGTGGTGGAGGGCCCCATGACGATCTCGTCGTCGTGGGCGGCATGCACGAGGTCGGCAATGGCGCGGCGCGCCGACAGCACCCGCTCACCCGCCTGTTGCGATGCGCGGTAGCTGGCGCCGAGCTGCACGTTGTCGTGCAACAGGTAGTCGCGGACGCGGTCGGCAACCCGGCCCAGCACCTGCGAGCCGCCCGCGTTGTCCAGGAACACCGTGCCGCCGGCGAGGGCCGGGAACTCGGATCGGATGCGCGCGAGGTCAAGCGTTGCCATGGGCACGGTGGGCTCCTGAGGGGTGGCCGATTGTGGCGGCGCGGCGCCGAGGCACGGGAAAAGCGTCAAGTCCGTGCGTCGGCTCAGTCCGTGGCACAGGTGCTTAGCCGCTGCGTCGACCCCAACCCCGCAGCTTTACCTGCGAAACCACCGTCGCCTCGGTCGTCGGAGCCGGCCTCAGCGACCCAGCGCTGCTGCTGTTGGGGGCACAGCGGTACGCGCACCCTACGAACTAACGGTAGGCGATCTGCTCGACCACCCAAGTCTGCGGTGCGCCGACAGGTCGGCTGAGTACGAGTGCACGGCTGGACAGGGGCACCACCAGCAGCCCGGGGCCGGCAGCAACGAAAGCCTTGCGCTGAGGAGAGGCTTGGCCGCGGCGATACAGCTGCCACTGGAGGGTCCAACCCATGTTGCCCTGGCTGGCCCCACTGCTGATGCTTTCGCCAAGGTTCCAACGGAACAGCTGATCGCCTCGACCGACATCCGTCGAACCCGCGAGGCCACTCAAGCCAATCGGCAGGTCGGTCAGGGTGCCGTCGCTGCGAGTCGCGTCCAGCACGCTCAGACCAAGGGCATCGTCAATCCACGCGAATCGGTTTTCACTGCCCCAATTGAGTAGCGAATCTTGCGCGCTTGCCGTGATCGACACGGGACTGGCGGCACTCAGTGCGCCCGCCTTGGCTTCGGTCGACGTGACGACACCCGACGGGGTCACCCGCGCCAGCATCAGATGTGGCAGCCCCCCCTTGGTCGATAGCCAAGCCACCTGAGCGTTGCCTTGTCGTACCGCCAACCCAAAACTGCCGCGGAAATAAACGTCGTCTGACCGTTCCAGCAGCACTGGGTCGGTCGTGGGAGCTCCATTCAGGTCATAGCCCCGGACCACGACACCATCGCGCGGACCCAAGGTCCCGTCAGCGCGCGCGAGCCAGTCACCCCGTGCCGTGGCCACCCATAGGGCCCGCGCGTCAGCAGCGATGGCCAGCACACGCTGCTGACTTGGCAAAGGGGTCTGCGGCGTGCCGAGGTCGAGAAGCTGCGCCCCCGAGCCCAACAACTGACCTTGCGCGTCGAGCCGGAAGACTGTCACTTGCCCGTTGTCCAGATTGCCCCACAGCACCCAACCGCTGCCCAAGGGTGCCGCAAAACGCGCACCTGCCGGCCCAAGACGTGTCCACTGCACCTCGCCGCGTGAATTCAGCAAGGTCAAGAGCGGGCGGTAGCTGTAGTCGACCACCGGGGGGGTGCCAATGAGCAGCACGCGGTCGCCATCGCTAACAGCGCTGGGCTGCTGCATCGCCAGTGCAAGGCCAGCTTGCTCCGGGCTTGTCGTCGGATTTGTCAGCGTGACGGGCCCACCCGAGTTGCCGAAAGCGCCCTGGGCGCCCAGGTCGGCGCCGACCAGGCGTTCCTTGCCGACACGGATCTGCCCGTCTTTCGACACCGACGGCTGATCTCGCGCTACCCAACCCAGCTGGCGGGCCAACCAGTCGACGCCGACGATGTCGACAACCGGGCCGGCCTGGCCCGTCTTGGAATAGATCACCCGTTCGACGACATGGGTCTCGACACGCACCGCCTCAAGCTGCTCACCAAGCGCCGTCTCGATCTTCTCGGTGCCGATCACGCGGGTATAGATTGCCACGTCCAAACTTTCGGGTCGACCATCCCCGTCCAGGTCAGCAACACCCTCAACACGCTTGTTGTAGGCCACCACCTGGTCACCTTCGCGAACCGGTGAACGCAACAGCGTGATCCGGACCTCATCCGGCAATTGAGTTGGCGTGAATTGGACCGTCTGGATCTGTTGCAGCTGGCCGGACGCCAGCACATAGCGTATGGAGTCCGGCCCATCGTTGCCGGGATTGCTTCCGCTGAGCTTCCACTCGCCGCCAGACGTGGTCAGCTGGTAGCTGCTTTCATAGCGTGCCAGTTCCGAACCAGAACTGCTGAATTGCCGCCCCCAGAACCGCCAGCTCGAACCCGCCGTCTGCGGCACGAGCACGGCAGCATCCACCTCGAGCGTTTTGCCGATGGCGGGCGCTTGCGGCACCAAACTCGCCAACCCACTGGTGGCTGAGCTGCTGGGCTCTGCGGCCGAAGCACCGGGGCTCGTACCACTGCCGCCCCCACCTCCACCGCAACCGGCCAGTGAAAACAACAGTGGCAGCCCTGCCAAAAACATCCGCGATTGGCGGTGCCGACGGCACCAAACCGCTTGGTCACTATCGTTCATGTTCACTCCCTGTACGCTGAATTGCAGCGTACGCATGACGATAGCAGCTTGGCTCAGCTCAGCTTGAAGCTGCTGACCAGCCCCGCCAGCCGCACCGCCTGTTCCTTCAGCGACTGAGCCGCCGCGGCGGACTCCTCCACCAGCGCAGCGTTCTGCTGGGTCATCTGGTCCAGCTCGGTGACGGTGCCGTTGACCTGGGCGATGCCCTGACTCTGCTCCACCGCCGCGGCGCTGATCTCGCCGATGATGTCGGTGACGCGCTGCACCGAGCCGACGATATCGGTCATGGTCGTGCCGGCATCGTTGACCAGGCTGGTGCCGGCCTCGACCTTCTCGACGCTGGCGCCGATCAGCGCCTTGATCTCGCGCGCCGCTTCGGCGCTGCGGCCGGCCAGCGAGCGCACTTCGCCGGCCACCACCGCAAAGCCGCGGCCCTGCTCGCCGGCACGGGCGGCCTCGACGGCCGCGTTCAAGGCCAGGATATTGGTCTGGAAGGCAATGCCGTCGATGGTGCCGATGATGTCGCTGATCTTGCGGCTGGCCGCATTGATCTCACCCATCGTCGAAACCACGCGCGACACCACGTCGCCGCCGCGCCCTGCCGTCTCGGCGGCGGCGCCGGCCAGCTGCTTGGCGGTCATGGCCGAGTCGGCACTCTGGCTGACGGTGCCGGTCAGCTCGGCGACCGAGCTGGCCGCCTGCTGCAGATTGGAGGCGGTCTGCTCGGTGCGCTGCGACAGGTCCATATTGCCGGTGGCCACCTCGGCGGACGCGACCTGGATGCTCTCGGCCGACTCGCGCACCTGGCCGACGATCTGGGACAGGGATTTCTGCATCGCGGCCAGTGCCTGCATCATCTCCGCCGATTCATCGGTGCCGCTGGCATCGGGCGCACGCGACAGGTCGCCGTCGGCCATGCGTTCGGCAAAGCGCTTGGCCGCCGTCAGCGGGCCGATGATCGAACGCGAGATCTGCACGGCCAGGGCGCCACCGACGCCGATGCAGATGACGAAGGCGACGATGAAGGCGATGAAGACGTTGCTGACCAGGCCATCGACCTTGGCGAACACCTCGTCGCCACGCTTCTTCAGGTCGGCCTCGATGCCGTTGAGCATGGCCAGGGCCGGGTCGTAGGCGGCGTCGGCGGCCTTCATGTCCTCGAAGGCGGCCTGGGCATCCGGGTAGCCGTCGGCCACGAGCTTGTCGGCCACCGGCCGCACGGCCTTGCGGTAGTCCGCCATCAGGGTGCGGAACTTGGCGAGGTTCTCCTTGCTCTTGGCCTCGGTGGCAAAGGCGCCGAAGTCGTCCATGGCCTTGTCCAGCGCGGCTTGCGCGGCATCCCATTCCTTCTTGGCGCGGGCCGTGCCTTCCTTGTTGAACAGCGATGCCACCAGCGTCGAGGTCGCCGTCTTGCTTTGCAGCAGCTGGCTGCGCGCGGCGACGGTGATGTTGGACGAGGGAATCAACTTTTGCGTGATGCCGTGGATGGCCTGCTGCGACACCCTGAGCCCGAAGCCCCCGACGCCCACCAGCAGGGCCGTCAGCGCGAGGATGAGGCCGAAGGCCAACCAGAGTCGGGCTTGGATGCGCAGGCGACGCAGCATGGGAATCTCCTTGGCAGAGGGCGGGCGGGACGAGCGCGACATTGAAGCAGAAACCCGGAGCCGGACGCGCAAAACCTGCTGTTAGGCTCGCGCCATCGTTCACGCCACAGCGCCCCATGAGCTTTCTGGCCATCGACATCGGCAACACCCGACTCAAATGGGCCGTCTACGCAGACGAGGCCGAACCCGGCAGCAGCCCGCTGCAGCACGGCGCGGTCTTCCTCGAAAACATCGACCGGCTCGCCGACGAGGACTGGCACAACCTGGCACCGCCGGCCCGCATGCTGGGCAGCAATGTGGCCGGCGACGCGGTGCGGCGGCGCGTCGAGGAGCAGATGGAGCAGTGGGACCTGGCGCCGCGCTGGGTTGTGCCGGCGGCCGAGGCGGCCGGCGTCAGGAATGGCTACGACCACCCGACGCGCCTGGGCGCCGACCGCTGGGTGGCCGTGATCGGCGCCCATGCCCATGCCCGCGCCCGTGGCGTGAGCGGGCCGGTGCTGGTCGTCATGGTGGGCACGGCGGTGACGGTGGAGGCGCTGTCCAGCGCCGGGGAGTTCCTCGGCGGCCTCATCCTGCCCGGCCACGGCATCATGCTGCGCGCCCTGGAGGGTGGCACCGCCGGCCTGCGCGTGCCCACCGGCGAGGTGCGCGACTTCCCGACCAACACCAGCGATGCCCTCACCACAGGCGGCACCTTCGCCATCTGCGGCGCCGTGGAACGCATGTACCGCCTGCTCTGCGGCCACGATGGCCAAGCCCCGTTGGTGCTGATGACCGGCGGCGCCGGCTGGAAGGTCGCCCCGGCGCTGGATGTGCCGCACGAGCTGATCGAAGGGTTGATCTTCGACGGCTTGCTGGCGCTGAACATGACACCGCGGTGAACGCCGCCCGTCCTCGTCACCGTTGATGAACCACGCGGCATCAGGCCCTCCTTCACCGGGGCCTGGGCGCCGATCATGCGCCCTCCTTCACTCCGCCTGAACTGCCATGCCCGACACCATCTCGATCGCCGCCCTTCGCCCCGGGGACATCCTGCTGCACGCCGGCACCGGGGAGATCTCCAAGCTCATCAAGTGGGCCAGTGACAGCCTCTACAGCCATGCCGCCCTGGTCTATGCGCCCGGCCTGCTGGCCGAGGCCATCTCGGGCGGCGTGCACCTCGACCAGAGCATCGCCGCCCGGCTCGCCGACCATGACGAGGTCACGCGGATCGACGTCGTGCGGCCCGTGAACGGCGGCCAACCGCTGACGGGGGCCCAGGTGGGCCGCCTGCAGGCCGCCGCCCAGGCCCTGCAAGGCCGCAAGTTTGCCCTCAACCAGATGGCCGAGCTGGGCCTCATCTGCGTGCTGCGCAACAAGCTCACGGACAACATGGCGGCGCGCCGCCTCATCCACTGGCTGCTGAACGAGGTGGTGCCGGAGAACGAGAACCGCCTGGTCTGCAGCGAGTTCGTCTACCTGGCTTTCCATGGCACCCAGGACGCCGCCCTGGACCCGCAGATCGTCGTGACGCCGGCCAAAGACCTGCCCTGGCCGGATGTGGACTACGCCCAACTCCTGGAGGAGTACCTCCAGGCCCGTCGCCGCGTCAATCCTGCGCAGGACGCGTTGGCGCTCGAAGCCCTGACGCCAGACCCCACCGCGGCCGAGTTCATGGCGGCCTTGGAAGCCGCAACGGTGTCAGAGCTGAGCGACCTCGAAGCCCGTCTGGCCACGGCACGAGCGGGTCTGCAGGCACTTAGGCAACCGGCCGTGGCCGCAAGTGCAGGCTTGCTGGCCGCCCACGAGGCGGCGGTGAACGCCTTCCTGGTCGTCCCCGAAGACCTGCGCAACAGCCCCAGCTTCCAATTCCTGGGGCAGTTGATGCCATGAGCCAAGGCGGCGGGCCCCCCGCGGCAGCGACTGACCCGCCGCCCCCCGACCCCACCGGGTCGGTCCCGATGACACGCCCCGGTCTGGACACACCGGACGATCTGCAGGCGCGGCTCATCATCAGCGAATCGCCCAAGTCCCTGCTGCTCGGCATCGGCAGCGGCTGGCTCATCGTTGCCGCACTGGTGCACGGCAACACCAGCCCCGAGTTCCTGATGCGGGCCGGCGCCTGGGGCGGGTTGCTGACGGTGGTGCTGCTGCGGGGCATCTGGCTGGCCACACGCTGCGGGCCCACGGCCAGCGCGGCCTTGCGGCGACGCACCCTGTCGCGCTTGCAGGTCAACGGCGTCTTCAGCGCGCTGGCCTGGGGGCTGTCTTCCAGCGTCATGCTGCCGGCCGGGGACCTGCAACATGAAGCCATCCTCATCCTCGGCATTCCGCTGATCACCATGGGCGGCGCCATGGGCAGGGCGGTGCATGCGCCCATCATCGCCTGGCTGGTGCTGCTGACCAGCGCGGTCTTCGCCATCGGCCTGATGACGACACCCGGTGCCACCTACCGCTTCCTGGGCGTGGGCTATCTGTTCTTCGGCACGGTCGTGACCCTGTTCACCCGCGCCCAGGCGAACGCGGTGCGCCGCGAGCGCGAGCTCAACCTGGAGATCGAGAAGCTGCTGCGCACGGCCGAGCAGGAGCAACGCAAGGCCCAACAGCTGTTCGAGCGGGCCGAGGAGGCGCGGGCCCAGGCCGAATCGGCCCGGGAGATGGAGGCCCGCGCCCATGCGGCCAAGACGCGTTTCCTGGCTGCGGCCAGCCACGACCTGCGCCAGCCCATGCATTCCATCAGCCTGCTGCTCGGCGTGCTGCAAAGCCGCCTTCAGGCCCCCGAGCAGCTCGCGCTGGCCGACAAGATTCAGTCGTCGGTCGCCACCATGGAAAGCCTGTTCGGCAACCTGCTCGACATCTCCAAGCTCGATGCGGGCGCCGTGCAGGCCCGCCTCGACGACGTCCCGCTGGCCTGGCTGCTGCACCGCGTGGAGCAGACCTGGGCCCCCCAGGCGGCCGATAAAGGCCTGCGGCTGCGGGTGAGGCCCTGCCGGGCCGTCGTGCGCGCCGACGCGGCGCTGCTGGAGCGCATGGTGGGCAACCTGGTGGCCAATGCCATCCGCTACACGCAGCGTGGTGGCGTTCTCGTCGGCTGCCGCCCACGTGGCGACCGACTGGCCCTGGAAGTCTGGGACAGCGGGCCGGGCATCGAACCCCGCCATCTGGACGCCATCTTCGAGGAGTTCTTCCGCATCGAGGCCCCGGGCAGCCGTGCAGAGAAGGGCCTGGGCCTGGGCCTGTCCATCGTGCAGCGCTGCGCCCAACTGTCAGGCCAGCAGTTGGGCGTGGCCAGCCGGGTTGGCCGTGGCTCGATGTTCCGCCTCGTCATGCCGCGTGCAGCTGGCATGCAGTCGCTGCCCGCGGCCTTCGCCGGGCCCGTCGCAGCGGCATCGGCGGCTGCGGCCCTGCGCGGCCGCTTCATCGTCGTGGTGGACGATGAAGCGCTCAATGCCCAGGCGCTGGTCGATGCGTTGCAGGCCTGCGAGGCCCACGTGGTGGCGGCCGCCTCCTGCGACGAAGCCCTCTCAAGCCTGCAGGCCCATCTGCGGGTGCCCGACCTCATCGTCACCGACTACCAGCTCGAGGACGGGCGCGATGGGCTGGAGGTCGTCCAAAGGCTGCGCGAGCATTACGACGAGGCGATCGCAGCCCTGGTCGTGACGGCCAACACCGACGCCCGTCTCGCGCCCCTGGCGGCGGGCCTGCAGGCCGGGCTGCTGCACAAGCCGATCGGCCTTCAGCGCTTGTTGGCCGCCATGGCCTCGGCGCTATCGTCGCCCGGCTGAGCCGGCACGGGAGGGGCGAAGCGCAGTCCAAGACGGCCGGCCGCCAGCACCGCCTGGGTGCGGGTCGTGACGTTCAAGGCGCGCAGCACGGCTGTGGTGTGCGCCTTCACGGTGCTGAGCGACAGGTTCAGGGCCCGCCCGATCAGCTTGGACGGCAGGCCTTGCAGCAGCAGGTAGAGCACATCGGCCTGACGCGGTGTGAGGCCGATCTCGGCAGGCCGCAACGCCGCGGCTTGCGCAGCAGGCGGCAGCGGCCGGCTGCCGATCAGGGCCGACGGTGGCACGTAAATGCCCTGGTCCAGGATGAGGCGCAGGGCGCCGAGCATGACCTGCGAGGTCGAACTCTTGGGGATGAAGCCCATGGCGCCGGCATCCAGGGCGGCCAGCACGGTGTCGCGGTCGTCGGCGGAGGACATCACCACCACCGGGACGTCGGGGTGGTCCGCACGCAGCCGCGCCAGCCCGTCGAGCCCGGACAAACCCGGCAAGCCCAGGTCGATCAAAACGAGGTCGACCCCGCCCTCACGCGCGAGCGTGGCAAACCCTTCTTCGCAACTGCCGGCCTCCACGGTCTGCAAACCCGCCCTCAAAGGCTGCAGCAACAGCGCCACGCCTTCGCGGAACAGGGCATGGTCGTCGATCAACAGGATTTTCAAGGCGGCCTCCACTGCGCTTGTGCATGGTACGGGCGCACAGGCCCCGGCCACCCTGGCCAAAAGACCGGCTGCCCCCGCGGACCCCATACCTTTGGCCAATGGCGCCATGGCCTCGACATCACCAAACTTGATGACACAAGACAGCGCTCTCGCGCTACAGGCTCAGGGAACCACCATGTTGCACATCGCGCCTCCACCCTCACGCACCCCCCTGGCAGGCCCGCTCAGCCGGCCAGCCCAACTGCTCGGGGCCTTGCCCCAGCCGTTGTGGGTGGTGCAGCCCGATCGGCAGCTGCTGTTTGCCAATGCCAGCGCCCAGCAATTGCTGGGTCAGGGTCTGGTACAGAGCCAGATGGGCCGCTTGAACCAGATGGGGCAACTCGACACCCGCCAACTCGGCGATCTGCTGGCGTGCACGGCTCAGGGCCATGCCTTGCGCACGGGGCTGTGGTTCACGCCCAGCCTGGCCACCGGCTGGCTGCACAGCACACCGCTGGCGGTCATCATCCGCGAAGCGGCGGACTGGCCCGAAGACAGCTTGCTGCTGACCCTTCACGTGGACGAACCCGCCCTCAGCCAGGCCGCCCGCATCGATGCGCTGACGCGGCAATGCCGCCTCAGCGCCGCCGAGCGCCAGGTGCTGCTGCTGTTGGCCGATGGCGAACCGGTGGAGGCCACGGCGCGGCATCTGGGGGTGGGGCTCAGCACCGTGCGCACCCATGTGCGCAACCTCCTGAGCAAGACGCAGGCGCCCAGCCTGATGCAGCTGCTGCGCTGGACTGGCAGCGCCCAGTCTCGGTTGCACTGAGACGTCAGCGACCAGCAGGCCGGTCTGCGCGCAGGGCAGCAATCTCCTCGCGCAGCGCGCGCACCTGCCGGTGCAGGTCGTGCAGGATCTCGCGCTCGATGCGGCGTTCCGCGCTCTCGACCCACATCGCCGCGATCGCCGCCGTGACCAGGGACAGCACCGTATAGCCCAGCAGCACGACGAACACCGAGAAGATCTTGGACGCCGGCGTGCTCGGCACGATGTCGCCATAGCCCACGGTCGCCGCGGTCGTGAAGGCCAGCCAGAGGCCATCGCCCAGGGTCTGCACCCGCGGCTCCAGGGCCCAGAATCCGGCGCCGCAAACGCACAGCACCGCGAAGGCCAGCAGCATCAGATAGCCCAGGCCGCCGCGGGTGATCCAGGGCCGCAGCGTCCAGACCATGCGCACCAGGCTCAGCAGCGCCACCGCCAGCCGCAGCGCCAGGCTTGCCGGTGAGCCAAGGCTGGCCGGCAGCGCCGCCGCCAGCACGAAGCCAGCCACCAGCGCGAGGTCGAGGCCGTTGCGGCGCAGGTGCTGGCGCGGGTGGTCGAGATGCCGGGCCGCATCCAGCAGCGCGAGGCCGATCACGCCGGCCGCCGCCAGGTAGAGGGCCGTGGCCAGCGGCGTGGGCAACTGCTCCAGCAGCTCGATGTAGAAGGCCGGGATGGTGGCCAGCAGCGCCGTGAACACCGGCCAACGCCAGCGCAGCGCGGCGCGGGCTGCGGCCACGTTGCTGCCTGGCGGCTGCGCCAGGCCCCAGGTTCGCGAGGGCGGATGAAAAGGCATGGCCTCAGACTAGACCGGCCAGGCCGGCACCGGCTTGCGTCAGCGCAAGGCAGTGAGGCGCCGCCGGCTCAGAGGATGAAGCGCGACAGGTCCTCGTTGGCTGCCAGCGCGCCGAGCTTGGTCTCGACGGCCACGGCATCCAGCGTGATGACCTCGCCACCGCGCCGGGGCGCGTCGAAGCTGATTTCGTCCAGCAGCCGCTCCATCACCGTTGCGAGCCGGCGTGCACCGATGTTCTCGGTGCGCTCGTTGACCTCGAAGGCGATCTGCGCGATGCGGCGGATGGCGTCGTCCTGCAGATCCAGCGTGACGCCCTCCGTCGCAAGCAGCGCCTGGTACTGCTTGACCAGGCTCGCATGGGTGCTCTTCAGGATGGCCTCGAAGTCGGCCACCGACAAGGACTCCAGCTCGACGCGGATCGGCAGCCGGCCCTGCAGCTCGGGAATCAGGTCGCTGGGCTTGCTGAGGTGGAAGGCGCCGCTGGCGATGAAGAGGATGTGGTCGGTCTTCACGAGGCCGTATTTGGTCGACACCGTGGTGCCCTCAACCAGCGGCAGCAGGTCGCGCTGCACGCCCTGGCGGGACACCTCGGCGCCGCCCTGTTCCTGGCGCGACGCGACCTTGTCGATCTCGTCGATGAAGACGATGCCCATCTCCTGGGCCTGCTGCAATGCGGCGGAACGGATCTCTTCCTCGTTGACCAGCTTGGCGGCTTCCTCGTCGACCAGCAGCTTCATCGCCTCGCCAATCTTGAGCTTGCGGGTCTTCTTCTGGCCCGCGCCGATCTGGCCGAACAGGCCCTTGAGCTGCTCGGCCATGTCTTCCATGCCCGGCTGGTTGCCAAAGGGCGTCAGCACCTCCAGGCTGGGCTTGGGCGCGAGCAGGTCGAGCTCGATGTCCTTGTCGTCCAGCTGGCCCTCGCGCAGCCTCTTGCGGAAGTTCTGGCGCGTCGCGTTGTCCGGCTCGGAGCCGGGCAGCAGCACGTCCAGGATGCGCTCCTCGGCGGCGTCCTCCGCCCGTGTGCGGCAGCGGCGCATCGCGCCCTCGCGCTCCTGCTTGACCGCCACCTCGACGAGGTCGCGAATGATGGAGTCGACATCCTTGCCGACATAGCCGACCTCGGTGAACTTGGTCGCCTCGACCTTGATGAAGGGCGCCCCGGCCAGCTTGGCCAGCCGGCGCGCAATCTCGGTCTTGCCGACGCCCGTCGGGCCGATCATCAGGATGTTCTTGGGCGTGATCTCGGCACGCAGCTTGTCGTCGACCTGCTGGCGCCGCCAACGGTTGCGCATCGCGATTGCGACGGCGCGCTTGGCGGCCTGCTGGCCGACGATGTGGCGGTCCAGCTCGGAGACGATTTCTTGGGGGGTCATGCTGCTCATGATGTTGGTTAGAGTTGTGGCGCCGCGCCCTCGGGGTCACTTGTCAAACGGACATGCCGGACAAGGCCGAGGCGGGCAAAACAAAACACAGGGAGTATTCGATGATGAAAACCAGTCGCTCCGTCCGGAACGTGGTCGTGCTGAGCTGCGCTGCGCTGCTGCTCAGTGGTTGCGCGACGACGGCCAACAAGGTCAAGTTGCAAAGCGTGCGTGTCAGCGTCGCGAACGAACGCGGCGTGGACCTCGGCGCAGCGAGCTGCCTGCTGCGCAACGGCAGCGGCGAGTGGCAGCTGGCCGCCCCCGGCATGGCCACCGTCAGCGTCGACGCCGAGCCGCTGCGCATCCAGTGCACCAGCGAGGACGGCAGCCAGGCGGGCGAGGCCCGCCTTGAGCGCCGCGACACGACGGGCCGCAACATGCTGATCGGCGCGGGCGCGGGCCTGCTCGTCGGCGGCGCCCTCAGCGAGACCCGGCGCAGGAAGGACAGCCAAAGCAAGGACCTCGTCACCCAGGCATTCGCCCCCTTGGGGGTGCTCGTCGGGCTGCTGTCGGGCAGCCTCATCGGGACCGGGGCCGGCGCCGCCACCGGCGAAGACGGATACGCAGACGCCGTGCGTGTCACGCTGAAGCCGCTGCCCAAGCCCGCCTCCAGTACCGCTTCCAGTCCCACACCCTGACTCCGCGGCCCGCCGCCGAGAGCCTCAGCCGCCCGTCGGCTCGAGGAGCTCGAGCGTGTGGTTCTGGTTGGTGTAGATGCAGATCTCGCCGGCAATCTCCAGCGAGCGCTTGACGATGTCGGCGGCACTCAGCTCGGTGTGCGCGAGCAGCGCCTTGGCCGCGGCTTGGGCGTAGGCGCCGCCCGAGCCGATGGCCACGATGCCCTGCTCGGGCTCCAGCACATCGCCATTGCCGGTGATGATGAGCGAGGCACTGCGGTCGGCCACGGCCAGCATGGCCTCCAAGCGGCGCAGCACGCGGTCGGTGCGCCAGTCGCGCGTCAGCTCGACCGCCGCGCGGACCAGGTGGCCCTGGTGCTTCTCGAGCTTGGCCTCGAAGCGCTCGAACAGCGTGAACGCATCGGCCGTCGCGCCGGCAAAGCCCGCGAGCACCTGCTCTCGGTAGAGCTTGCGCACCTTGCGGGCACTGGCCTTGACGATGGTGTTACCCAGCGTGACCTGGCCATCGCCGCCGATCGCGACCTGCCACCCGGTGGGTGTCTGGCGGCGCACCGAGACGATGGTGGTGCCGTGATACACGGCAGAGGAGGAATCAGAGGACATAGGCCACTCCAGATGAGGTCAACCGGCAGTTTCGCAATGCCTGTGGAGCGCTTTGCGCGACGCTTCCAGCGACTGCCACGGAACCGGCTCCGCCGGGCCGTCGGCAGTGCCCCCTCGAGGGGGCGCGCGAAGCGCGTAGGGGGTGGTTCAGTTCACCCTGACCTTGACCTTCGCATGCTCATTGATGCCCATCGCGCCGAAGAACAGCGCCACGAGCCGATGGGCATCGGTGAACATGACCATGCGGTTCTCGCTGCGGCGCGACAGCACCCAGTTCAGCAGGTCGCCCGCGGCCATGAAGTCCAGGCGCATCAGCTTGCTGCAGGAGATGTTGATCAGGCTGGCTTCACCGACCTCGCCGGACATCAGGCGCAGCTGGTCGGAGATGTCGCCGCTGAGCTGGCCCATCAGCTCCAGCTGGGCGGTCCGGTTGACCGGATCCTGCACATCGGTGTCGAGGAAGGTGGATTGCGCGTCGACCGGCATCGAGCTCGTCGCCGGGCTGTTGGTGGACAGGCTGTTGCCGCTGACACGCACCCGGCATTTGGCACGTTCCCAGGACGGCGGCGAGACCTCATAGGTCACGCAGTAGTCGATCGCGGCCTCGTCGAACTGGTCGGGCCGGTTGACCAGCCGCAAGGCCTCCAGCCGCAGCATCCACAGGGCCGGGTCGGTGTCGCGCTCGCCGACGGGCGCGAGTTCCTTGAGCTGGCTCAGGAAACGGTCACCGCCCAGCCAGCGCTGATCGACCTGCTGCTGGGCCCAGAGCCGGAACAGCTGGCGCAGCTGGATGGCCGCGTCGATCTCGATGCCATCGACCGCATTCCAGTCGAACACCCAGGGCATCGGCAGGGTCTCGCAGCGCTTTTGCAGCAGGGCCACATCCTCGGCGGTGAGCTGGGGCGGTGCCGTCCAACTGACCTGGCTGGCCTTGGCCATCGGCGAGCGCCCGGCCTGGCGGGCGGACTCCGCGACCAGCTTGGGCATCGAGAACCACTGCGGCGCGGACAGGCCGAACTGCTGGGCGTACTCCACCGCCAGCACCTCGAACTTGCCCTGGGCGCCGGTGGCCCGGTAGTGGTCGAACAGCACCAGCCAGGTCTCGCCATGCAGATTGCGGCTGCCGCCCGGGCGCACGAGCTCGGTGAGCGTGCGCTCGCTGGTGTCGTAGTCGGCGTTCGCGAACGCGATGACGGCCTCGTCCAGCTCCGGATCGTGGACGAGTTCCTGAACCTCGACCGGCGCCGAGGACTCGGCCAGCGTGAAGGACAGGGGCATGTCCAACGGCGGCAGCTCGGGCAGCATGCTGGGCGGGGCATCGGACAACGGTGGAATCGCCGCACCCATGGTCACCGAGGCGGGCGGCGTGGGGGCGGCGAGCCGCTCGGCCTCGCGCGGGCTCGAGAACTCGCTGACACGGCCACCCGCCTCCATGCCCGGCGGCACGGCCACGGTGGACGCGAAGGCGGCGGGGCGCGTGCTGGTCTCGAAGAAGCCGGGCTGCTGATTGGGCACGGCCTGCGTCGTTGCAAAGCTCTCGCCCACCATCTGCTGCTCGATCTCGTCGATCTTGGCCTTCACGCCGAGATCGATCTTCGAGTTGGGTTCGCTGATGCGCTCATCCTCGCCCAGGCGCGAGGGCGCCGAGGCCAGGGCCGCCAGTTGCTCGGGCGTCAGGCCCTCGCGGCGGATCCGGCGCAGCATGTCGAGCTCGCGCTTGCGCACGAAATCATTGCGGCGCTTGCGCTCGACCATCGCGCGCAGCTCGGCCTTGGCGAGGTCGCCCTGCGGGTCGTCCTGACGCGAGTTGATCTCGGCCCAGTCCGTCGTCGGGTTCGCGACAAAGCGCGCCACCTTGCGGAAGAAACTGTCGCCTTCCTTGGGGTCTGCGGGCTTGGAGTCGGACATGGGCAGCAGCGGGATCAGTCCCCGAACATCTTCTGCTTGAGCTCGCGGCGCTGCTGCGCCTCAAGCGACAGCGTCGCGGTCGGGCGGGCGATCAGGCGGCCCAGGCCGATGGGTTCGCCGGTTTCGTCGCAGAAGCCATAGTCGCCGCTGTCGAGCCGCGCAATCGACTGCACGATCTTCTTCAGCAGCTTGCGCTCGCGGTCGCGCGTGCGCAGCTCCAGCGCATGCTCTTCCTCGATCGTGGCGCGGTCGGCCGGGTCGGGCACGATGGTGGTGTCCTCGCGCAGATGCTCGGTGGTCTCGCCGGCATTGGACAGCACCTCATCCTTCAGCGCCGTGAGCTTGGCGCGGAAGAACTCGATCTGCTTGGCATTCATGTACTCCGAGTCCGGCATGGCCAGCACCTCGGCGTCGGTCAGGTCGGCACCGGCCTTGGTCTTCCAGGCATTGGCCAGCTTGGGGTCGCCCTTGGCGACGACGCGCGGCGCCTCGTCGGCCACGACCGCACCGCGAACCGGGGGTTTCGGTGGAGCAAAGCGGTCGGCGAAGCGGTTGGTCGGCGCGGGTGCGTCGAGCGTTGCCACGTCCGCATCGGACTTGGCTGCCGTCTTCGAGCCCTTGGCGGGCGCGGCGGATTTGGGGGCCGGGGTCTTGCTCACAATCATCTCCTCGCTCAGGGCGTGCATCGGCGCGGTGTCAGACCTGGATCCCACTGCGGTTCAGCCGGCAGCCCGATTTTGAGCGCGGCGGATTGTAGCCACGGGGATTCAACCAGCCGCACATCGCCGAAAGCATCGTTTGCGGGGATCGAAAACATCACGCCAGGCATCCTTCCAAACCCTGCAACAGCACGTCCTTGGGCAGGTCGATGCCGATGAAGACCATCTTGCTCTGTTTCTTCTCGCCCGGCATCCATTTCGGCCCGAGATCGGAACCCATCATCTGGTGAACACCCTGGAAGATCACCTTCTTGTCGGTGCCTTTCATGTTCAGCACGCCCTTGTAGCGCAGCATCTTGGGGCCGTAGACCTGCACGATGGCACCGAGAAAGTCCTCCAGCTTGGCCGGGTTGAAGGGCTTGTCGGAGCGGAAGACAAAGCTCTTCACATCATCGTCATGGTGATGGTGGTGGGGGTGGTCGCAGTGCTCGCCATGCTCATGGTCGTGATCATGGTGATGGTGGTGATCGTGGCCGTGGTCGTCAGCCTTCAGGAAATCGGGGTCGATCTCCAGCTTGGCGTTCAGGTTGAAGCCGCGCAGGTCGAACACCTTGGCCAAGGCCACCTCGCCGAAATGCGCCGTCTGGATGGGCGCGCGCGGATTCATGTGCTTGAGGCGGTGGACCAGCGCGTCGACGGCGGCCGGCTCGACCAGGTCGCTCTTGCTGATGAAGATCTGGTCGGCAAAGCCCACCTGCATGCGCGCTTCCTGGCGGGTGTTGAGCTGCGCGTCGGCATGCTTGGCGTCGACCAGCGTCAGCACCGAGTCCAGCAGATAGGCCTCGGCGATCTCGTCGTCCATGAAGAAGGTCTGGGCCACCGGGCCGGGGTCGGCCAGGCCGGTGGTCTCGATGACGACGCGCTCGAAGTCCAGTTCGCCCTTGCGGCGCTTGGCGGCCAGGTCGCTCAGCGTGGTGCGCAGGTCCTCGCGGATCGTGCAGCAGACGCAGCCATTGCTCATCTGGATGATCTGCTCGTTGGTGTCCGACACGAGGATGTCGGTGTCGATGTTCTCCTCGCCGAACTCGTTCTCGATGACGGCGATCTTTTGGCCATGGGCCTCGGTCAGCACGCGCTTGAGCAGCGTGGTCTTGCCGGCACCGAGAAAGCCGGTGAGGATGGTGGCGGGGATGAGGCCGGGGGTCTTGGACATGATGGGGACCGATTTTCGAGAAGCCAGCGGAGATGGGGGCGTTGCGCGCCAGGACAAGGTCTTGTCAAAGCAATCAGCTATTCTGTCCCTTCCGCAATACCGTGACAGCTCCCCTTGAGCGAACCGCATTCAGGCCGGCCCCCGAGTCGTGGGGCCGCCAAACACCCGCCCGAGGCCCGCGGCCTGCTGGAGCGCATGCTGGAATTCCTGCACCCCGGGCCTGACTCCAAGAATGAGTTGATGGAAACGCTGGCCGAGGCCGAGCAGCGCGAGCTGATCGAGCCCGAGTCCCGCCAGATGCTCGAAGGTGTGCTGCGCATGGCCGAGCTGTCGGCCGGCGACGCGATGGTGGCCGCGCCACGCATGGACCTGCTGGACATCGACTCGCCCTATGACGAGCTGCTCGGCATCGTCATCGACACCGCGCACTCGCGCTTCCCGGTCTTCGAGGGCCATCGCGACAACATCATCGGCATCCTGCTCGCCAAGGACCTGCTGAAGATGCAGCGTGCGCCGGAGCTGAACCTGCGGGCCCTGCTGCGGCCCGCCGTCTTCGTGCCCGAGAGCAAGGGGCTGAACGAGCTGCTGCGCGAATTCCGCTCCAACCGCAGCCACCTGGCCATCGTCATCGACGAGTTCGGCAACACCGCCGGCCTCATCACGATTGAAGATGTGCTCGAAGAGATCGTCGGCGAAATCGAAGACGAGTTCGACGAGCAGAGTTCGGACACCGGCATCTACACCCTGGCCGACGGCAGCCAGCGGGTGGCCGGCGATGCCAGCATCGCGGCCGTCAACGGCGCCTTCGGCACCGCCCTGCCCGATGCCGACTTCGACACCATCGGTGGCCTGGTCGCCCACGAGCATGGCCGCGTGCCCCGCCGTGGCGAGACCGTCCGCGTCGCCGAGCTGAACTTCGCCGTCATGCTGACCCGTGGCGGTGCGGTGCGCTGGTTCAAGGTCACGCGCGCCCAGGCCGACGAGACCAGCGCGTGAAGGGCGCTCGCGCCGCGGCCCTCGCTGTCGTCGCGGGCCTGCTGCACACGGCAGCGTTTGCCCCCACCGGGGCCTGGTGGCTGCAGCCCATCGCGCTGGGCCTGCTGTTCGGCCTGCTGGAAACCGCCACGCCGCGGGCAGCCGCTGGCGCCGGCGCGCTGTTCGGCTTCGGCTGGCTGGCCTCGGGCCTGTGGTGGCTGCATATCAGCATGCACCAGTTCGGCGGCATTCCCTGGCTGCTGGCGGCGCTGGCCGTCGGCCTGCTGGCGACCTTCCTGAGCAGCTATTACGCCCTGGCCCTGGGCCTGACGGCACGCTGGGTGGCGCCGGGCCGGTGGCGGCTGCTGGCCCTGGTGCCGGCCTGGCTGCTGGCCGAGCTGGCGCGGGCGAGCTGGTTCAGCGGCTTTCCATGGATCGCCTCGGGCTACGCGCACACGGTCGGCCCGCTGGCCGGCTGGGCGCCCTGGGTGGGCGTCTACGGCATCACCGCGCTGGCCGCGCTGGCGGCAACCGGCCTCGTGCTGCTGAAACGCCGGGCCATCGCGTGGGCGGCGCCGGCCCTGATCGTGCCGCTGGCCGGTGGTCTGCTCGGGCACGACTTCACCGCGTCGACCGGCACACTGGCCGTGTCCCTGGTGCAGCCCAGCATCCCGCAGGACCAGAAGTTCGACCCTGCACGCTTCGCCACCAACCTGGACACTCTGGCCGGGCTCATCGACTCGGCCCGCGGCCAGGTCGTCATCACGCCCGAATCCGTCGTGCCGCTGCCGCTGGCTGAGCTGGACCCGGCCACGCTGGAGCGCCTGTCCCGCCCCGAGCGCCCGGCCCTGCTCGGCAGCTTCCTGGGCAATGCCGACGACGGCTTCGTCAACTCCGTCGTCGCGCTGGGCGGTGACTACCACTACGGCAAGCGCCACCTGCTTCCCTTCGGCGAATTCATCCCGCCCGGCTTCGGCTGGTTCGTGAAGGCGATGAACATCCCACTCGATGACCAGGCCCGCGGTGACCACCAGCGCGCCTGGGCCGTCGCCGGCCAGCGGCTGCGGCCGCTGATCTGCTACGAGGATCTGTTTGGCGAGGACATCGTGCAGAGCGCGGTCGGCGCCGACGCGGCCACGGTCTTCGTCAACGTCAGCAACCTGGCCTGGTTCGGCACCGTGATGATCCAGGACCAGCACCTACAGTTCTCGCAGATGCGGGCGCTGGAGTTCCAGCGGCCGGTCGTGCGCTCCACCAACACCGGCGCCACCGCCGTCATCGACCACCAGGGCCGCGTCACCGCGCGCCTGCCGCCCCTGCTGCGCGGCACGCTGGAGGCGGAGGTCGAGGGCCGCAGCGGCAGCACACCCTACGCGCGCTGGCTGGCCGCCTGCGGCCTGTGGCCGTTGTGGGGCCTGGCCCTGCTCGCCCTCGTCGGCCTGAAGAGGGCCGCCCCATAGAATCGGCCACCCCCTTCCTGACCCCTCCCATGCTGACCTTCCAGCACATCATCCTGACCCTGCAGGACTACTGGTCCAAGCAGGGCTGCGCCCTGCTCCAGCCCTACGACATGGAAGTCGGCGCCGGCACCAGCCACACCGCCACCTTCCTGCGCGCCCTCGGCCCCGAGCCCTGGAAGGCCGCCTACGTGCAGCCCAGCCGCCGCCCCAAGGACGGCCGCTACGGCGAGAACCCCAACCGCCTGCAGCACTACTACCAGTACCAGGTCGTGCTCAAGCCCGCGCCGGCCAACATCCTGGAGCTATACCTGGGCTCGCTGGAGGCCCTGGGCTTCGACCTGAAGAAGAACGACGTGCGCTTCGTCGAGGACGACTGGGAGAACCCGACGCTCGGTTGCTGGGGCCTGGGCTGGGAGGTCTGGCTGAACGGCATGGAGGTCACGCAGTTCACCTACTTCCAGCAGGTCGGCGGCATCGACTGCAAGCCGATCACCGGCGAGATCACCTACGGCCTCGAGCGGCTGGCGATGTATCTGCAGGGCAAGGAATCGGTCTACGACCTGGTCTACACCGATGGTCTGACGTATGGCGATGTGTTCCACCAGAACGAGGTTGAGCAGTCAACGTACAACTTCGAGCACAGCGATGTCGACTTCCTGCTGTCGGCCTTTGCCGCGCACGAGAAGACCAGCCAGGCGCTGATGGCCGAAAAGCTCGCCCTGCCCGCCTACGAGCAACTGCTCAAGGCCGGCCACAGCTTCAACCTGCTGGACGCCCGCGGCGCCATCAGCGTGACCGAGCGCGCCGCCTACATCGGCCGCATCCGCAACCTGGCCCGCGCCGTCGCGCAGAGCTATGTCGACAGCCGCGCGCGCCTCGGCTTCCCGATGGCGCCCAAGGCCTGGGCAGATGAGGTCGTGGCCCAGATCGAACTGAAGAACAAGAAGGCGGCCTGATCAATGAGCGCAAACCTCCTCGTTGAACTGTTTGTCGAAGAGCTGCCGCCGAAGGCTTTGAAGAAGCTGGGTGAGTCTTTCGCCGCCGTGCTGGCCGACAGCCTCAAGGCCCAGGGCCTCGCGACGGCCGATGCTGCCCTCACGTCCTTCGCGTCACCGCGCCGCCTCGGCGTGCATGTGGCCGGCGTGGCCGCCAAGGCCGCCGACAAGGCCGTGCAGCAGAAGTTGATGCCGGTGGCGGTGGCCCTCACCGCCGACGGCCAGCCCACCCCCGCGCTGCTGAAAAAGCTCGCGTCCGTCGGTGCTGGCCCCGACGTCGTGCCGCAGCTCAAGCGCCTGCCCGATGGCAAGGCCGAGGCACTGTTCTGGGACAGCGTGCAACCCGGTGCCACACTCGCCCAGGGCCTGCAGAAGGCGCTGGACGAAACGCTGGCCAAGCTCCCCATCCCCAAGGTCATGACCTACCAGCTCGCCGACGGCTGGACCGACGTGAAGTTCGTGCGCCCGGCCCACGGCCTCGTCGCGCTGCATGGCACGGAGGTCGTGCCGGTCCAGGCCCTGGGCCTGACCTCCGGCCGCACGACCCAAGGCCACCGCTTCGAGGCGGCGCAGGCCACGGTCAGCATCGAATCCGCTGACAGCTACGCCTCTCAACTGCGAGAGCAAGGCGCCGTCATCGCCAGCTTCGCCGACCGCCGTGCCGAGATCGCGCGCCAGCTCAAGGCCGCCGCCGACGCGCTCAGTCTCACGCCCATCGACGACGAGGCCCTGCTGGACGAAGTGACCGCCGTGGTCGAGCGCCCCAATGTGCTGACCTGCGCCTTCGAGCCCGAGTTCCTGGCGGTGCCGCAGGAGTGCCTGATCCTGACGATGAAGGCCAACCAGAAGTATTTCCCGCTGCTGGATGCCGCCGGCAAGCTGACGCGCCACTTCCTGGTCGTCAGCAATATCGCGCCGGCCGACGCCAGCGCCGTCATCCAGGGCAATGAGCGGGTCGTGCGCCCGCGCCTGGCCGACGCCAAGTTCTTCTACGACCAGGACCGCAAGAAAAAGCTCGAAGACCGCCTGCCCGGCCTGGCCAAGGTGGTCTACCACGGCAAGCTGGGCTCGCAGGGTGAGCGCACCGAGCGTGTCACGGCGATTGCCCATGCCATCGTGCAGCAGCTCAGCATGGCGACGCTGCCCTACACGGTCGAGGCCGACGACGAGTTCAAGGTGCTCGACAGCAAGGTCAAGGAAGCCGCCCGGCTCGCCAAGTGCGACCTGCTGACCGACATGGTCGGTGAGTTCCCCGAGCTGCAGGGCATCATGGGCGGCTACTACGCCCGCCACGAGGGCCTGCGCGACGGCGTCGCCATCGCCATCGAAGACCACTACAAGCCCCGCTTTGCCGGCGATGCGCTGCCTCGCAACCATACCGGCACCGTCGTGGCGCTGGCCGACAAGCTCGAAACGCTGGTGGGCCTGTTCGGCATCGGCCAGCTGCCCACCGGCGACAAGGACCCGTTCGCGCTGCGCCGCCACGCGCTGGGCGTGATCCGCATCCTGGTCGAAAAGAACCTGCCGCTGGAGTTGCCGGCGCTGATCGATGCCGCCGTGCCGCCGTTTGGCGAGCTGATCACCAACCCGCGTGAAGCGCTGCTGACCTTCTTCGCCGACCGCCTGGCCGTCTCGCTGCGCGACCAGGGCTACAGCGCCCAGGAGGTCGACGCCGTGCTGGCGCTGGCGCCCACGCGCCTGGGCGACGTGCCCAAGCGCCTGGAGGCGGTGCGCGCCTTCGCAGGCCTGCCCGAGGCCGCGTCGCTGGCCGCCGCCAACAAGCGCGTCGGCAACATCCTGAAGAAGGTCGACGGCGAGCTGCCCACCGAGGTCCAGCCCGAGCTGCTGCGGGAAGCCGCCGAGCAGGCCCTGGCCGCGGCGATTGCCGAGGCGCAGCCGCAGGCTGACCGCCTGTTCGAGCAGCACGACTACACCGCATCGCTGCAGGCCCTGGCCGCGCTCAAGGCCCCGGTCGACGCCTTCTTCGACGGCGTGATGGTCAATGCCGAGGACGCGGCGCTGCGGGCCAACCGGCTGGCACTGCTCGGCCGGCTGCATGCCGCGATGAACCGGGTCGCCGACCTGTCCAAGCTGGCGAGCTGAACCATGCCCAATCTGCGCGCCGATCACGCCCACGGCATGAAGCTGGTCATCCTCGGCCGCGACGGCACGCTCAAC
>RXJV01000105.1 GCA_003963075.1 Burkholderiales bacterium | reverse complement strand
CGGAAAGACGGCACAGCCGCTGGGCGGCAGGGCCTGCAGCACGGCGCCGTTCTCGCGTGCCACCGCCTCGACCGTGGCCATGAATTCCTGATGCTCGCGCTGGGCGTTGTTGACCAGGGCCACCGTGGGCTGGGTCATCGCGGCCAGCGGCGCGATCTCGCCGGGGTGGTTCATGCCCAGCTCGACGACGGCCGCACGGTGGCTGCGCTCGTCGTCATGGCGCAGGCGCAGCAGCGTCAGCGGCACGCCGATGTCGTTGTTGTAGTTGCCCTCGGTGGCCAGCGCGTCGTCGCCGACCCAGGCGCGCAGGATGCTCGCGATCATCTGCGTCGTCGTCGTCTTGCCGTTGGACCCGGTGACGGCGATGACCGGCAGCTGCTGCTGGCGACGCCAGGCGGCAGCCAGTTGGCCCAGCGCCGCCTTCGCGTCCGGCACCAGCAGCCCGGGCAGGCCGGCCTCGGCCAGGCCGCGCTCGGCCAGCGCGGCGACCGCGCCCGAGGCCTTGGCTTGGGCCAGGAAATCGTTCGCGTCGAAACGCTCGCCGCGCAGCGCGACGAACAGGTCGCCGGAGCGCAGCGTGCGGGTGTCGCTGTGCACGCGGGCGAACGCGGTCGCGCCGTCGCCGACGAGCACGGCCCCCGACAGCAGGGCCTGGGCCTGGGCGAGCGTGAGGAAACCGGTCACAGCCCTGCCCTTTCGAGCAGCGCGGCACGCGCCTCGGCCACGTCGGAGAAGGGCCGGCGCACGCCGTGCACCTCCTGGTAGTCCTCATGCCCCTTGCCGGCGATCAGCACGATGTCGCGCGCGCCGGCCGCGGCGATGGCGGCACGGATGGCCTGCTCGCGCGCCTCGATGACGGTCGCGCCCGGCGCGCCGGCCGTGATGTCGGCCAGGATCTGCGCCGGCACCTCGGTGCGCGGGTTGTCGGTGGTGACGACGACGCGGCCGGCCAGCCGCGCGGCGATGGCGCCCATCAGCGGGCGCTTGGCCCGGTCGCGGTCGCCGCCGCAGCCGAACACGCAGACCAGCGCCCCGCCGCGCGCGGCGGCCAGGCCCTGCAGCGCGGAGAGCGCCTTGTCCAGCGCATCCGGCGTGTGGGCATAGTCGACGACGACCTGGGGCAGCTCGCGGCCGTTGCCGACGCGCTGCATGCGGCCGGGCACCGGCGTCACGGCGGCCAGCGCGCGGGCCACATCGGCCAGTGCATGGCCCTGAGCGCGCAGCGCGCCGGCCACGCCCAGCAGGTTGGCGGCGTTGTAGTCGCCGATCAGGCCGGTCTGCACGGCCACGGCCTCGGCACCCTCGTGCAGCGTGAAGGCCAGGCCCTCGCCGGTGTAGTGCAGGCCGCGCGCCGCGAGGCGCGCCTCGGCACGCTCGATGCCGGTGGTCCACAGGTCCAGGCCCGACAGCTCGGCCGCGAGGCCGGCGCCGCGCGGATCGTCGAGGTTGACGACCGCCGCGCGCAGGCCGGGGAAGCCGAACAGCGCCCGCTTGGCCGCCCAGTAGGCGTCCATGCTGCCGTGGTAGTCGAGGTGGTCCTGCGTGAAGTTGGTGAACACAGCCACGCGCACCGCGGTGCCGGCCAGGCGCCCCTCCACGATGCCGATGCTGCTGGCCTCGATGGCGCAGGCGGCAAAGCCCTCCCCGCGCATGCGGCCGAAGGCGGCCTGCAGCAGCACGGGGTCGGGCGTGGTCAGGCCGTTGTAGACCAGGGCGGGCGGTTCGCCAACCCCGAGCGTGCCCACCACGCCGCAGCGCTTGCCGAGCTGGGCCGAGGCCTGGGCGATCCACCAGGCGGACGAGGTCTTGCCGTTGGTGCCCGTCACCGCGATGACTTCCAGCATGTCGGTCGGCTTGCCGAAGAAGGCGGCCGCGATCTCGCCGGTGCGGGCCTTGAGGCCGGGCAGCGAGGCGACGCGGGCATCGACGAAGCCGAAGCGCTCGACATCGCCGTCCTCGACGAGGCAGGTGGACGCTCCGGCGGCCAGCGCCGCCGCGACGAATTCGCGCCCATCCCGCGCATAGCCGGGCCAGGCGATGAAGGCGTCGCCGGGCTGCACCTCGCGGCTGTCGGTGCGCAGCGTGCCGGTGCACCACTCGGCGAGCCAGCGGGCGGCGGCGTCAGGGGATTTCAGGCGGGTCAGCATCAGAAGCTTTCCTCGGTGGCCACGGCGTTCTTGTTGGCGACGATCTGGCTCTTCACATCCAGGTCCGGGGGCACGCCGAGCAGGCGCAGGGTCTGGGCCGTCACCTGGCTGAACACCGGGCCAGCGACCTTGCCGCCGTAGTACACGCCGGCGGTCGGCTCGTCGACCATCACGGCCACGACGATGCGGGGCTTGCTGATCGGCGCGATGCCGACGAACCACGAGCGGTATTTGTGGCTGGCATAGCCACGGCCCTCCTGCTTGTGGGCGGTGCCGCTTTTGCCACCGATGCTGTAGCCCGGCACCTGGGCCTCGGGCGCGGTGCCGCCCGGGCCGGCTGCGGCCTGCAGCATCAGGCGCAGCTCCTGGGTGACCTGGGGTGAAAAAACGCGGATGCCCGGCACCGGCAGGTCATGCGGCTGACGCAGCATGCTGACCGGGATGATCTCGCCGTCGCGCGCGAACACGGTGTAGGCGCGCGCCAGCTGGAACAGCGAGGCCGACAGGCCGTAGCCATAGCTCATGGTCGCCTGTTCGATGGGCCGCCAGGTCTTGTAGGGGCGCAGCTTGCCGCTGACCGCGCCCGGGAAACTGATCTGCGGCCGCTGCCCCAGGCCGATGGCCGTGAACAGCTCGTGCATCTCGCGCGGCTGCATCTGCATCGCGAGCTTGGTGGTGCCGATGTTGCTGGACATCTGGATCACCTGCCGCACGCTGATGACGCCATGCGGCTTGGTATCGCTGATGACGGCCCCCTGGAAGGGGTATTTGCCGTTGCCGGTGTCGACGAGGGTGTCGGGCGTGACGCGATGGGTTTCCAGTGCCAGGCCGGCGATGAAGGGCTTCATCGTCGAGCCCGGTTCGAACACATCGGTCAACGCCCGGTTGCGCAGCTGCTCGCCGGAGAGGTTCTGCCGGTTGCCGGGGTCGTAGCTCGGGAAGTTGGCCAGGGCCAGCACCTCGCCGCTCTGCACATCCAGCACGACGACCGAGCCCGCCTTGGCCTTGTTTTCGGCGACGGCATCGCGGATGCGCTGGTAGGCAAAGAACTGCACCTTGGAGTCCACCGACAGATCGATGTCCTGGCCGTTGGCGGCCGGCACGACGTCGCCGATGTCCTCGACCACGCGGCCCAGGCGGTCGCGCACGACGGAGCGCGAGCCGTCCCGGCCCTGCAGCTCCTTCTGGAACGCGAGCTCGATGCCCTCCTGGCCCTTGTCCGACACGTCGGTGAAGCCGACCACATGGGCCGCGGCCTCGCCCTCGGGGTATTTGCGGCGGTATTCGCGGTCCTGGAACACGCCCTTCAATCCAAGCGCCTTCACCTGCGCGGCGGTCTCGTCGTCGGCCAGGCGCTTGAGCCAGACAAAGCGCGACTCGGGGTTGAGCTTGGCCTCCAGTTCGGCCGGCGACAGCCGCAGCGCCTTGGCCAGCGCCTGCCGCTTGTCGGCATCGGCGTCGACCTCCTTCGGGATGGCCCAGATCGACGGCACGGCGATGCTGGCCGCCAGGGTCTGGCCGCTGCGGTCGTTGATGCGACCCCGGCTGGCCGGCAGCTCCAGCGTGTGTGCATAGCGGGCCTCGCCCTGCTTCTGGAAGAAGTCGGTGTGCAGCACCTGCACGTAGACGGCACGCGTGAGCAGCCCGAGGAAGGCCAGTCCGACCAGGGCAACCAGGAAGCGCGAGCGCCAGGGCGGCGTCTTGGAGGCCAGCAGCGGGCTGGTGGAATAGCTGACCACGCGGCCGGAGCCCAGGGCCCGCGCGCCCGAGCGCGGCTTGGCGCGGCTCATGGCGACACTCCCGAAGCCACCAGCGCTGGCGTGATCACGCGCATGCCCAGGCGCTCGCGCGCGACCTGCTCGACCCGCAGGTTGGTGGCCTGGGCGTGGCGCTCGGCGGCCAGGCGCTGAGCATCGGCCGCCAGGCGCTGGCCCTCGGCCTTGGCGCGATCGAGCTCGGCGAACAGGCGGCGCGACTCATAAGCGCTGTGCACGAGCACCACGCCGCTGGCCAGCACCGCCAGGATCAGGAACAGGTTGAGGCGGGCCACGCGGTCAGCCCTTCAGCGCAGCATCGGTGCGCTCCGCGATGCGCAGCACCGCCGAGCGCGAGCGCGGGTTGGCCGCCACCTCGGCAGCGCTGGGCATCACGCGCCCCAACGATTTGAGCGCCAGCGCGGGTGGCGGCGCGAACGGCGCCCGACGATCGAACTCGGCCTTGCTGTGGGCCGCGATGAACTGCTTGACGCGCCGGTCCTCGAGCGAATGGAAGCTGATGACCGACAGCCGCCCGCCGGGAGCCAGCAGCCGCAGGGCCGCGCTCAGCCCCTGCTCCAGCTGCTCAAGCTCGCGATTGACATGAATCCGAAGGGCTTGAAAGGTGCGCGTGGCCGGGTCCTGACCGGGCTCGCGGGTCTTGACCGCGCGAGCCACGAGTTCGCGCAGCTCGTCGGTGCGCGTGAGCGGCGCACCGGCCTCCCGGCGAGCAACAAGCGCCTTTGCAATCTGGCCAGCAAACCGTTCTTCGCCATAGTCCCGAATCACCTCTGCGATCTCGCGCTCGTCGGCGCGCGCGAGAAAAGTCGCCGCGCTCTCACCGCGGGTTGTGTCCATCCGCATGTCCAGCGGCCCATCGAATCGAAAGCTGAAGCCGCGCTGCGGGTTGTCGATCTGCGGGCTGGACACGCCCAGGTCCAGCAGCACACCATCGAGCTGATGCACACCCTGGCCCGCCAGCAGCTCGGCCATGTCGGCAAAGCCGCCATGCACGATGGAGAAGCGCGGGTCGGTGATGGCCGCCGCGGCCGCGATGGCCTCGGGGTCGCGATCGATCGCAGCCAGCCGACCCTCGGGCGCCAGTCGCGCCAACAGCGCGCGCGAGTGACCTCCGCGGCCGAAGGTGCCGTCCAGGTAGACGCCGTCCGGGCGCGCCATCACGCCGTCGACCGCCTCATCGAGCAGCACGGTGGTGTGGCGGAACCCGGCGCTCTCGTCCATGGCGGCCATCAGAAGCTGAAGTCCTTGAGCGCGTCCGGCAGCGGGCCCGCCATCACCTCGGCCTCGTGCGCGGCGTGGGCGTCGACGTCCCAAAGCTCGAAGTGACTGCCCATGCCCAGCAGCATCACGTCGTTCTTGAGCCCGGCGCTGCGACGCAGTTCGGGCGAGATCAGCACGCGCGCCGCCGAATCGATCTCGACATCCATCGCGTTGCCGAGGAAAACCCGCTTCCAGCCAGAGGCCGACATCGGCAGCGCGGCCACCTTGTCACGGAACACCTCCCAGGTGGGCCGCGGAAAAACCATCAGGCAGCCGTCAGGATGCTTGGTGACGGTCAGCCGCCCCTGGCAGAGCAGCTGCAACACCTCGCGGTGGCGCGTGGGAACGCTCAGGCGCCCCTTGGCGTCCAGCGCCAAGTTGGAGGCTCCTTGAAAGACGATTTCCGACACTTTTCACCACGAAACGACACTTAACCCCACTTTAAGCGCGACCAACCCGCCGGTCAAGATTGCGCACAAGTTTTTTCAATGAAATCAAGCACTTAGCGGCGACTGTAAAAATCATCAGTAAGACCTGGAAATATCGTTCATAAATAAGGACTTGCTGGCACATCGCAATGTGCTGCTTGAAGTAGAAGGCCATTTGCCGCCGAGTTGGCCATTCGCTTCGCCGGTGACAACCGCGTCGGTACGACCGGCCTTCGCTCGCCACGGCGGCAGGCCGGCCACCCGGCATCCCGGCACCCGCTCCATGGCCAACGGGCACTCCTGCAACCGACCCGGAGGCTTGACCTTGCCGCACCGGTCGCGAGCAGACAGCGGGTCGGGCGCCCGCGATGCACCGGTTTCGCCGCACAAGTCACGTGGGCGCCCTGTCGTTGTGCGCGCGGCTGGCATGTGAACCGTCGATTTCTGATAGAAATGATTCACCGGTGTTCGCCGCACCCCGAAACTCCCATCGGGGCGGCCCGCTCTTCTACATGTAAGGCCGATTCCATGACGTTTTTCACCCACATGCGTATCGGGCAACGCCTGGCAGCGGGGTTCGCGACCGTGATCGCCTGCCTGATCGCCATCGCGCTGCTGGGCTATTTCGGCATCCAGAGCCTGAACGGCGAGATCAGCCAGTTGATCAGCTCGGACTACAAGGCTGTCGCACTCGCGAACCGGGCCAAGGCCGAATTGGGCGACGCGTCGCGCAGCATGATGACGACGCTGATCATGTCTGGCGACGAGCAGATCAAGAAGGAACTGGACACCGTCGCCAGCCTGATGGCCGCGCACGAGAAATCCATGGCCGAGCTCAAGCCGCTGCTGACCGATGAGGCCAGCCAGGAGCAGCTCAAATTGGTCGAGGAGGCGCGCGCGAAATTCATCGCCGGCCAGGCGGCGTTCGTGAAGACGGTGGCCGCCGGCGACACCGAGGGTGCGCCGCTCAAGTACCAGTTCTCGGTGCGCGCCGCCCAGGGCAAATACATGGCGGCGCTCGACAAGCTGGTCGCCAACCGCAACGCCGCGATGGAGGCGGCGGGCCTCAAGTCCAACGCCGTGGCCGGCAAAACCGCCCTGCTGCTGCTGGCACTTGCAGTCGCGGCGATCGCCGCCAGCGTGCTGACCGGCCTGTTGATCACGCGCGGCATTGTCAACCCGCTGCGCGGCGCCGTGAGCATCGCCCGCAAGGTCGCCTCGGGCAACCTGACCAGCGAGATCGAGGTGCGCAGCCGCGATGAAACCGGCGAACTGCTGCAGGCCCTGCGCGACATGAACGACAGCCTGAAAGGCATCGTCGGCCGCGTGCGCGAGGGCACGGAATCGATCTCCTCGGCGTCGAGCGAAATCGCCAGCGGCAACCTGGACCTGTCGGTGCGCACCGAGGCCCAGGCCGCCTCGCTGGAACAGACGCTGAGCGCGATGAAGACGCTGACCGACGCGGTGCAACAGAACGCGCAGAACGCCCAGCAGGCCAACCAGCTCGCCCAGGCCGCGTCGCAGGTGGCCGCCGAGGGGGGCGCGGTCGTGGCCGAGGTGGTCACGACGATGGGCAGCATCGATGCCTCGTCCAAGAAGATCGTCGACATCATCAGCGTGATCGACGGCATCGCCTTCCAAACCAACATCCTGGCGCTGAACGCCGCTGTCGAAGCGGCCCGCGCCGGCGAGCAGGGCCGCGGCTTCGCGGTCGTGGCCAGCGAGGTGCGCAGCCTCGCCGGCCGCAGCGCCGAAGCGGCCAAGGAGATCAAGCGCCTGATCGCCGACTCGGTTGAAAAGGTTGCACTGGGCAGCCAGCTCGTCAACCAGGCCGGCAGCACCATGCAGGGCGTGGTGGCGAGCGTGCAACGGATGACCGACATCATGGGCGAGATCACCCATGCCAGCGCCGAGCAGAGCAGCGGCATCGAGCGCGTCACGCATACCATCCACGACATGGACAAGAGCACCCAACAGAACGCCGCGCTGGTGGAGCAGGCTGCCGCCGCGGCCGACTCGCTGCGCGCCCAGGCCCATGGGCTCGAAGAAGTCGTCAGCGTGTTCAAGCTGGAAGCGGCGCGCTGACCCGTTCCACCCCAAGACCGAGATCAAGACGAGGAGACGCAATGAAGAACACCAAGCATGCCTTGCGCTGGATTGCCGGCCTGGGCCTCGCCCTGAGCCTTGCCGGCATGGCCCAGGCCGTTGAAGTCGGCGGCATCAAGTTCGACGACACCGTCAAGGTCGGGGGCAAGGAGCTCAAGCTCAACGGCGCCGGCATCCGGGTGCGCGTCGTCGTCAAGGTGTATGCACTGGCGCTCTACCTGCCGGAGAAGAAGACGACCACCGCCGGCGTGCTCGAAAGCCCCGGGCCGCGGCGCTTCACGCTCGGCATGCTGCGCGAGGTGACCGGTGACGAGCTGGGCCAGGCCTTCGTAGCCGGCATCACGGCGAACACCGACAAGGCCGAGCGCTCCAAATTCGTGAACCAGCTGGCCCAGCTCGGTGAGACCTTTGTCAATATCCCGCAGGCCAAGAAGGGGGACATCATCACCGTCGACTGGCTGCCGGACACCGGCACCGTGATGATGCTGAACGGCAAGCCTCTCGGCGAGCCGCTGAAGGACGTCGCCTTCTACAACGCGATGTTGAAGATCTGGCTCGGTGACAAGCCGGTCGACTCCTCCCTCAAGCCCGAAATCCTCGGAGCCAAGAGCTGACCGCGCACCAGCACGGCCGCCGCGGCGCGCCATGCAGCCAGCGCGGCGCGAATTGCTGCTGATGCGCGCGGCTTGTGGCAGCATGAGCGCATCTTGAGCCGCAAGCCCTCATCCTCGCTTTTTGCCGCCCTGGCGCTGGGCGCCAGCGTCGGCATGCTGGTGCCGGCCCTGATCGTCGGCGGGCTCTTCATCGGACTGCGCGAGTCCAAGGTGGCCGAGCAGAACCTGCAGCGCGACCTGGACGCCAAGCTCGACGTGCTCGCAAGCAGCCTGCCCGAGTTGCTCTGGAACCTGGATGCGGTCGCGGCGCGGGAGGTGGTGTCTGCCATCGTCAAGTCGCCCGAGGTGGTGCGCGTCAGCGTCAGCGACGCGTCGCAGGGCCAGCCCTTCATCGAAAACCATCTGCCGGAGCGGCGCCTGGGCCGCGCGCTGACCGGTGAACGCGACATCCTGCGCGGCGCCACCCGTATCGGCCATATCCAGGTCGAGATCGACGACCACCTCAGCACGGCCGCCGTGCTGCGTCAGCGCTGGCTCTACGGGGCAACGGTCGGCGGCCAGTTGCTCGTCTCGCTGGCCTTGGTGCTGTGGCTGCTCAATTCACGGCTGTTCAGGCCCTTGCGCGAGTTGGGTGGCTTTGCGAACGACCTCGCGCAGGGCCGCTTCGACGCCAAGCTCGAGCACCGGCGCCAGGACGAGATCGGCCTGCTCGGCGGCCACCTGGAACACATGCGCGACGCGCTGCAACAGCAGTTCGGCGCCCAGCGTGCGCTCATCGAGCGCCTGCGCGGCATGGCCGAGACCGTCCCTGGGGTGGTCTACCAGCTGCGGCTGGCGGTGAACGGCGAGTTCTCGTTTGCCTACGTCAGCGAAGCGGTGCGCGAATACTTCATGCTGGGCAGCGCCGAGCTCGGCCACAGCGCGGCGGCCTGGTTCGAGCGCATCCATGCCGATGACCGTGTGGCGGTGCGCGAGAGCCTGCTCGCCTCGGCGCGCAGCTTGAGCCCCTGGCAGCAGGAGTTCCGCACGCCGCATGCCGACGGCGGGGAGCGCTGGCTGTATGGCAATGCCATCGCCCAGCTGGAGGCCGACGGCAGCGTGCTCTGGCATGGCTTCCTGACCGACATCTCGCGCCAGCGGCGCGATGCGCTCGAACTGGAGCGCTACCGCCACCACCTGGAGGAACTCGTCGCGGCGCGCACGGCCGAGTTCGCCGACGCCACGCACGCCGCCCAGGCAGCGAACCTGGCCAAGAGCGCCTTCCTCGCCAACATGAGCCACGAGATCCGCACGCCGATGAACGCCATCATCGGCCTGACTTACCTGGCCCAGAGCGACACCATCGAGCCGGTGCAGCAGCAGCGGCTGCAGAAGGTCGCCAATGCCGCCGAGCATCTGCTGAGCATCATCAACAACGTGCTCGACTTCTCCAAGATCGAGGCCGGCAAGGTGCAGCTCGAGCGGGTTGAGTTCACGGTCGACGAAGTGCTGGACAACATCGCCAACATGACCCTGCAGGGCGCTGCCGCCAAGGGCCTCAAGGTCGAATGCGATATCGCGCCGGCCTTGCGCGGCGTCGAGCTGCTGGGTGACCCGCAGCGCATCACCGAGCTGCTGCTGAACTTTGCCGGCAATGCGGTCAAGTTCACCGACAGCGGCTTTGTGCGCCTGTCGGCACGCAGCGAGGGCTCGCCGGCCCCGCAGCGCCTGACGGTGCGCTTCGAGGTGCAGGACAGCGGCATCGGCATCGATGCCGATGCTCAGGATCGCCTATTCCAGGACTTCGAGCAGGCCGACAAATCCACCACGCGCCGCTACGGTGGCACCGGGCTGGGCCTGGCCATCTGCCGCCGCCTGGCCGAACTGATGGGCGGCAGGGTCGGCGTGGACAGCAAGCCCGGCCGCGGCAGCTGCTTCTGGTTCCAGCTTGACGTCGAGACCGCCGCCGCCAGCGAGGCGCACGAACCGATGGCCAACACGCTGACGCGTTCGCACACGGCCCGAGAACGCTTGGCCGCGCTGGCCGCGACACAGCCGCGCAAGGTGCTGCTGGCCGAAGACAACCCGGTCAACCAAGAGGTGGCCGTGGCACTGATCGGCAGCACCGGCGTGGTCGTGGACGTGGCCAGCGACGGGCAGCAGGCGGTCGATATGGTCAGGAACGGCGACTACGCCCTCGTGCTGATGGATGTTCAGATGCCGGTCTTGGACGGGCTGGATGCCACCCGTGCCATCCGCCGTCTGCCCCAGGGCGCGCAGCTGCCCATCCTGGCGATGACGGCGAACGCCTTCGACGAGGAACGCCAGCGCTGCCTGGATGCCGGCATGGACGACCATGTCGCCAAACCCGTCGTCGCCGAGCAGCTGTTCACGACGCTCTACGACTGGCTGTCCGGCCAGCGCAAGACGGCCAAGGGCACCGCGCTTTAGGGCGTGCCGAGCGATTCCTTGATCAACCGCCCCGAGCCGGGCTGCAGCGGCCGCGCGTTCATCGGGTAGAGGCGCGCAAAGATGCCGATCTGCTGGGCCGCCAGCGCCACCGGCTGGCGCATCACCATCCACAGCACGCCCTCGCTGCAGGGCGGTGTGGTGAGGGACCCCATGTAGGTGTAGTAGCCCCGCTCGGCGGGCAAGAGTTGGTTGAGGTCGATCTGCACCTGGGCCGGCAGCGCCTCGCCCTTTTCCAGCGGCAGATTCGCCCAGACGGTCTGCACCAGCGGATGCGGTTTGTCATCGCGCCCCCGTTCGAGCAGGACCGCGACGACAGCCAGGCGGCCTTGCTCGTCACGATGCACGAGATGGGCCACCATGTCGAACTGCCGGCCGTTCACGCGCTCTTCGCTGGGGCGATGGAAATGGAACTGCAGCAGCTCGAACCGCCGGCCCATGACCGTGATCCCGTTGCCCGGCGCAACATTGACCTGCACCGTGTGGCCGTTGTCCAGCACCGAGAAGCTGCTGGCCCGGTAGTCGAACGCGATCTGCTCAAGTTCGACCGCAATGCCATCGCGGATGTCGATCGGGCTCTGGCGCGTGCCCACCGCGCACAGCCGGTTCTCCGGTGCGAGCTCGGCCCAGCGGTCCGGGCCGATGTCCCCGGCATAGCCCCAGTGGGCGGGCTTGCCGGCCTCGCCCTTGGCTGGCCGCGCCGCCTTGGGCGCCGGCTTGGCTGCCGCAGCGACGGCGCTCTCGCCCTTGGTGGACAAGCGCTCGGCAAGGCGCTGGCGCAGCACCTCCACCGGCTCCTTGGATTCCTGCGCCTGAGCCGCCAGCACGAACAGGCAGGCAGCGGCGACCGACAGCGGCTTCATCATCCCGGTGATTTCGACCGGCCAGCGCCAGGCTTGAGAGCGAACAAAGTGCATCTAGGGCCTGTTAACACTACGGCAGCAGGCCCTAGATGTGAAGCTTCAATAGGTTGTTGCGGGTGTTCACCCGGAGTGGTTTTGAGAGACTGGGAATCGCCAAACCCCCTGTCCAAACAAAACCGGAGTCCGGAT
>RXJV01000120.1 GCA_003963075.1 Burkholderiales bacterium | reverse complement strand
GGGGCGGCATCTTCGGAGAGCCGCTACGCCAGGTGCTGCTGGCCATCGGTGACACCGAAGACGAGCGGCTCAACGACTTCTTGGGGTAATGACAGGGAAGCTGTCACCAGCGGCAATCTGGGCCCCAAGTTCCTGATTCCATTCGAGTTTCCGACGCGGCCATGTAGCTGCGAGGCCGTCAATGAGTCGATCGGATCAACCGAGCCGCTCGCCCAGCACCTTGCGAACCTGCTCGGCGAGGTCGCCCACGAGCATGACCGCCTTACGGGTTGTCGGATCCGCGCGCGTGCCGGCGAGCACTGCGCTCGACAACCGGCATTCCCTGAGCAACTGCTCTGACGCCACGGCGAGTTCCGCGCCGGGTCTGTCCATGGCAATGGTGAGGCGCAACACCTGCAGCTGATGCTCGACGTCTCCCAGATGTCCGGCAAGCTGGCGCTGCCAGGGTTGCGCGCGCGCGAGACCCTTCAAAAGTAGCGAGCCAGCTGCTGCAGATCCAGGATGTGCTTGGCCAGCTTCTCTACGCGGGCCTGATCGGGCTCGTCCTGACTCACGCCCTACTCGCTTTGCGGCGCCTCTCGCGCGCGGCCGGCCCCGGCGCCGAGGTCGGCGGCGTCAACCTCTCGACAAGCGTCCTCAGCGTAAGTGCTTCAGCCGCATGGCTGGCCGCTGCCTGCCGGGCCTCGTCCACTGCGAGGCGCAGTGCTGAGCCTTGCTTCTGCAGTTCTTCCTGTGCCTCCAGGGCGCGTTGCAGCGCGGTCGTCTTGGCGGTCAGCTCCATCTGCGCTCGGGTGGCGGTCTCCGCGTGCTCCAGCGACTGACGTCGCTCACGCGCCTCTACCTCGGACAGCTTGTCGCGCAGCCCGTCGGCAGCCTTGTCTGCGCGGGCACGCGCCTGACGCTCCTGCTCGATCTCCAACAAAGCCCGCCGCTCGGCAGCAGCTGCTCGTTCCTGGGCGACCTCAATGTCACCGCGGGCCTTGGCCAAGTCGGCGCTGAATGCGTCCTGCTGCCTTTGCTGCTGCGTGCGCGCCTGCTCAAGCTGGTCCTGCATCTCATGCGCACGCCCCTGGGTGGCGGCATGGGCGCGCCGCTCAGCCTCAAGTTCGGCTTGACCCTGGCGGATCGCTTCGTCGCGCTGGGTAAGTTGCTCACGCAGGGTCTCCGTGGTTTCCTGCGCCTGGTGGGCGGCGTGCTCTGCACGGGCCTGTGCCTCGCGCGCCATTTCACCCTCGGCCTGTAGCGCCAACCGCGCGCCGGCAAGCTCTGTCCTTGCAACCTCGGTCGCCTGACGCCAGAGCGCCGCAATGGCCTCGGCCGCCGTTGCCTTGACCCCTTCAGGCAGATCGGGATGCTCGACGTCCACCCGGGCCTTGTGACGCAGGTCGTCCCAGAACTTGGTGAGTTCCTCAGTCGGCACGTTCATCGAACCGCGCCGGACGTACTGGTACAGCTTGTTGCCGGTCGGCGTGATGCCGTGCCGAAAAAACAGCAGCACGCAGACCTCGCGGTACAGCGCACGCGTGTCGCTGAATTTGGCTTTCAGCAACTCGATCTCGGTAAGGATCTCTGATTCAATGCTCATGGTGTTGATACTACGCCGTAATACGTTATGAATTCAACATCATGTTTTGAAAGTTTGACATTATTGGTATAGTGTCAAATTCTTGGAAAGTGCGGGCTGGAAAATCCATGGAGACCACGCGGCACGACGAAACGAGCGCTCTGGCGCCCGCCGGACTCGCCGCAGTCGGTGAAATCGTCGTCGCTGATGCCCTTTCCGGCCGGCACGGCTCGAATCGGTCGCGCGCCGGCAATCGGCAACTCGACGCGGACACCGATCAGGAGGCGGTAATGGCCTGGCTGGCGCGGTTCGCCGATAGCCCAAACACACTGGCCAACGCCCGGCGCGAAGCAGAGCGCCTGCTTCTGTGGTCCTTGACCGAGCGGAGTAAGCCGCTGTCGTCGCTGGCCCACGAGGACCTGCTGATCTACCGCCGCTTCCTTGCCAACCCCCAGCCCGCCGAGCGGTGGGTGATGGCGCCCGGGCGCAAGGCTGGTCGACGTGATCCGCGCTGGCGTCCGTTTGCCGGGCCGCTGTCCGAGGCCAGCATCCGCCAGTCCATGGTGGTGTTGAACTCCATGATGTCGTGGCTGGTCGAGGCAGGATATTTGGCTGGCAACCCTCTCTCGCTGAGCCGAACACGCCGCAAGGCGCCTCCGCCGCGCGTGGTGCGCTTCCTGGAAGGCGATCTCTGGGAAGCCGTGCGGCAGACCATCCTGGCGCTGCCGCGGGTAACGCCTCGGCAGCGTGCCGTCTATGCCCGCGCCCGCTGGCTGTTCAGCCTGATGTTCCTCGGTGGGCTGCGGATCTCGGAGGTCGTCCGCAACGGCATGGCGAAATTCTTTGTGCGCTCGGACCCCAGGAGTGGCGAGCAGCGCTGGTGGCTGCAGGCCACCGGTAAGGGCGACAAGGAGCGGCTGATCCCCGCTACGACGGAGCTCATGGTCGAGCTGATGAGCTACCGACGTTCTCTGGAGCTGAGCGATCTGCCTCAGGCATCCGAGCCGTCGCCGCTAGTCTTCCCAGTCGCTTGGCGCCGTTCCGCCAGTTCGGTTTCGGCCTGGCCAGAGCCGCTGACCCGCAGCGCCATCCACGGCATCCTCAAGGAAGTCTTCGCGCTCGCTGCCGAGCAGTGGCGGCGCAGCGGCCGCGGGGACGCCCAGGCGGAAAAGCTCGAGGCCGCCTCCGCCCACTGGTTGCGGCACACCGCTGGCTCTGCCATGTCCAACCAGATCGACTTGAAGTACGTGCGCGACACGCTCGGTCATGTGTCGATCGCCACCACCAGCATCTACGTTCACGGCGAAGACGACGCTCGCCATGATGCAGTCAGCGGCGCGCACCGCATGAGTTGGGATGCGGTCGGCAGCGCTCGCCAAGCCTGACTGATGAATCAGACGCGATGTCACTCGCCTTTGTTGCGTCCAGCGTGACCTCGCATCGATCGGCATGTTCAGCCGCAACCTGGGCACCCGGTTCAGTGACTCTTTGAAGCCGGCTCGGCGCATTCTGAGCGCCAGACAGACTGGCGGAATGGCGGCCGACAATTGTCTCGAGCGGCGTTCAGCGACAACTATGGTGAGCAGCGGCAGCGCAGGATAGTTGGCGCCGGGCAGGCCGCGCAACACGTTGGGGCACCTTGATCCCCGTCTTGGTGGCCCGATGCCGTTCGGGGCGCCCAGCAATGAGTGTCCCCACCTGTCGATTGGGGCGACAGCCGGTTGCTCAAGCGGCATATCCACGCCGACGCAATCCCATACACGGACTGTTCGGCGTCGATGGCTGCGGCATTGACGAGCAAAGAACCGGCATTTTCGCCAGCAACTAGTTAAATCCACCCGGAAAACATGTGCATGTCAATGGGAAAAATAACAGAGCCAATGCCCCCTGGGGAATTCACCAATCATCATGGCCACAGATTGGCGCCCAAAATCGGCTTGCCTTGGTGGCGGGAAATTCGCTGACATGGCTGTTGCTGCAAACACATCTTATTTAGAAAGTGCAATCATGAAACCATCTAAAGCTGCCAGCATTCTTGCATTTTGCGCTGGACTAGTCGTTGCAAGCGCCTCCGATGCAGCGGTATACACATGGTCTTCAGTGCCGAGAATTCAGGATGGGCAAAATGTCCTGGAGCCGGTTCTAGTGACTGGATCGCGCATCTATTGGGGGACGGGTCGATTTGATTTGTCATGGCCCGCTCTTACGACCATTCAGTTTGACGGATCTGGCGGTGTGGGGACCGTTTCTAGCTACACACTTAGTGTTCTTGATCGCCAGGCAACTCTTGCATTCATCAAGCGCGCAAACGTCTGCACAGCACCAGGCCTCAGCCAAGCTGCCAAGGACACAACCGGTGGACATGATGTGCTTGACCGCTGGCAAACAGCCAATGAAGTCTTTACGAAGGGATATGCGCTGGATGCCATGGCCATGTTTTACTACGACAAAGCCGTCCCTCCCATTTCTATAATTATTGATGGCAAGGCCTACAAGGGATTCAAGATGTGGTACAAGGATGGCTACAGTGAAACCTGGGTGATGATGCCAAACTGGTCGACTGCATCGGTGAAGCTGTTCCCGGATCCGGCGCCGGGTTCTCTGAAGCCTGACGGCCCTGGATGCATGGAGTCTTGACTTATGACTGAAATTCGTCTTCGGCCGATGTATCGCTGGCTTCTTGGTCTCGGCCTTGCTGGTGCATTGATTCTTATGCTACCGATACGCGTTGCAGAGCCGGAGTCTGAAGCGCCGAAGACGATTCGTTCAAATGATGCGGCTCAGGTGGTGGTTCCAGCTTCCGTTGCTCAGCTCGTTGGCGATCCCCTTGGTGGCAATGATCTGGAGTCGAACGCAAATCGCGGACGGTCTGCGGATAATTTGCATGCAGCGCTCCTGAATGATTTCAACAATCTGACAAACGGCAGGGCTTTCGCGGAGAAGCATTGGCAGAATCGCGATCATGGCGGATCGCTGTATGTTCGGACTCTTCTCAAACAATGTGAATTGGCCGCCGATTCTGGCGATGTGCTGAAGAAGGGTGACATTGATTTTTCGAAGCTCCCTCAAGAGGAATTTGTCGCCGCCAGCAAGGCGCTGGCAAGTCTTCAGGCGAGATGCTCCCAATTTACGACGGATGACTATCAGAAATACATCGTCGCGAAGGCATCGGCGCCAGGTGATTCGCATGACCCCTACAACACCTTGCTGCGCGACTTTTTGAAGGCGGCTCGACTTGACCAAGATGCCAAGCGCGGAGCGGTTGCCAGTTTGGTCGAGAGACCTGATCCGTTGATTTTTGAAGAGATCGGTGCGCGCCTGTCGATGACAAAGTTATCCGGCGAGGGTGTAATATTTTTTGACGGCATCAACTATCCAATACGCGACAATCCAGAGATTTTGTCTGCATACAAATTGGTCCCTTGCGGCTTGGGATTGCGTTGTGATGATAGTGATTTTGAAGTTGTCTTATCCTGCGCAACAGGGCGAGGTTGCTTTGCAAGTCGATTTGAAATGATCAAGCGAAATGATCTTGGGAACGACCCAATCCGCTACCAGAAAGTTATCGGGCTATATTCTCAAATGATTGAGGCCATCAATAAGAAGAATATTGGAGCGTTCGTGACCGAGCCTCACAACTGAGCTGAGTGCAGGTGAAGCAAAACTGGACCGCCGCTGAGTTGGCCGTCTCATGGACGTTGTTGCCACAGGAGCTGACCGCGGTGCGAGCCAAGAGCACGCGCTGGCGCCTGGGATTCGCCCTGCAATGGAAGTTCTTCGAGCTGGAACATCGCTTTCCGGAAGAACGAGCCGAGTTGCCGGATGCCGTGGTCTTGCATGTCGCCGCCCAGTTGGGTGCCCACCGGCGGCATTTTGACGACTACCTGCTCGACAGCCGCACTTCACGCGAGCACCGCAGCGAAATCCGCGTACTGTGCGGCGGCTGGCGTCCGGCCACGGTCGAAGACGGCGAAGCACTGATCCAATGGCTGCTCGACGAAGGCCTGGACAAGACGGCAGCCGCCGACCTCGAATCTGTCGCGCTGCAGTGGTTCCGTCAGCGTCGCATCGAGGCGCCGACCCCGGGGCGACTTGATCGACTATGCCGTAGCGCCGTCGCGCAACACGAGGAACGCTTTTTCACGTCCAGCGCCGCGCGACTGAGCGATCAGACCCGCCAGGCGATGGACCGATTGCTGGAGTCCTCGGCCGACACGGCCGCCAGCCCGGAGGAAGGCAAGGAGCCTGCCGTCGATTTCAATGCCCTGAAGGCCGACCCGGGCCGCGTCGGCCTCGAAAGCGTGCTCACCGAAGTGGCCAAGCTCAAGTGCATCGAGCGCCTGCAGCTACCGAAGGACCTGTTTCCGATCAAATCGTTGAAGACCGTGCAGGCGCTGCACCAGCGTGCGGCCACGGAGCCACCCAACGAGCTGCGTCAGCGGGTCGAATCGGTGCGCTACACACTGGTGGCCGCGTTTTGCTGGCAACGGCGCCGCGAGATCATCGACGGGCTGATCGAGCTTTTGCTGCAGATCGTCCACCGCATCGGCGTTCGCGCCGAAAGCAAAGTAGAGAAGGAGCTGCTGGCCGACTTCCGACAAGTGCGCGGCAAGACGGGCTTGCTGTTCCGGCTTGCCGAAGCCGCCGTCGATCAGCCGGAGGGCATCGTCAAAGACGTCGTGTTTCCGGTGGTCGGCGAGCAGACGTTGCGCGATCTGGTCAAGGAATTCAAGGCATCAGGCCCAGGCTATCGCAAGGTCGTGCACACCGTCATGCGTGCCTCGTACAGCAGCCACTACCGCCGGATGATGCCCGTCTTGCTCGACAGCGTGGTCTTTCGGTCGAACAACGAGCACCACGCGCCGGTGATCGACGCGTTGGACCTGCTCAAGGCCTACCGGACCAGCCGTGCCCAGCATTTTCCCGACCACGAATCGGTGCCGATCGAGGGTGTCGTGGCACCGAAATGGCGTGAGATCGTCGTTGACACCGACAAGCAAGGACGGCCCCGCGTCAATCGCATCAACTACGAGATCTGCGTCCTGCAGTCCTTGCGTGACGGCCTGCGATGCAAGGAGATCTGGGTCGAAGGTGCCGACCGCTTCCGCAACCCGGATGACGATCTGCCGCAGGACTTCGCCGAGAACATCGGGGGCTATTGCGACGCACTGGACCTGCCGCACGAGGCGGCGCCGTTCATCATGGACTTGCAGCAGGAAATGACGCAGGCGCTGCAAATGCTCAACGACGGCATGCCGAACAACGGCAAGGTGAAGTTCCTCGCCAAGGGTCCCCATCGGATCGTCCTGACGCCCCTGGATGAGCAGCCAGAGCCGAAGAACCTGGCCGCCCTGAAAGGCGAGATCCATGGACGATGGGGCACGATCACGCTGTTGGATGTCTTGAAGGAGACTGAACTTCGCTTGGGCCTTGCTCAGCATTTCGAAAGCGCCGGATCCCGCGAAGTGCTCGACCGGGACACATTGCAGCGAAGGCTACTGCTGTGCCTGCATGCGCTGGGCACCAACACCGGCCTGCGGCGGGTGCTCAACGACGATTCGAAGGACACCTACAAGGAATTGCTCTACACGCGCCGCCGCTATGTCCAGAAAGCCTTCCTGCGTAAGGCGATCGCCGAGGTGGTCAACGCCACATTCGCCGCGCGCCGCCCGGACATCTGGGGCGAAGGCACCACGGCTTGCGCCTCCGATTCCAAGAAGTTCGGCGCCTGGGACCAGAACCTCATGACCGAGTGGCACATCCGCTACGGTGGCCGCGGCGTGATGATCTACTGGCACGTGGAGACCCGCTCCGTGTGTATCTACTCTCAGCTCAAACGCTGCTCGTCGTCTGAGGTCGCGTCCATGATCGAAGGCGTGTTGCGCCATTGCACGGACATGGAGGTCCAGCGCAACTACGTCGACAGCCACGGCCAGAGCGAGGTGGCCTTCGCGTTCTGCCGGATGCTGGACTTCGAACTCATGCCTCGGCTCAAGGGGATCAATCGGCAGAAGCTGTACCTGCCGCACGCGGGGGATGCCGGGCAGTTCCCGTACCTCTCGGCGGTGCTCACGCGTCCCATCAACTGGGAGCTGATCGCGCAGCAGTACCTGGAGATCATCAAGTACACAACCGCGCTGCGCCAGGGCAATGCCGAGCCGGAGGCGATCCTGAGGCGCTTCACGAAGGAGAACTCTCAGCACCCGACCTACAAGGCGCTGATCGAGCTGGGCAAGGTCATCAAGACGATCTTCCTGTGCCGGTACCTGCATTCAGAGGAACTGCGCCGGGAGATCCACGAGGGACTGAACGTCGTCGAGAACTGGAACAGTGCCAACAGCTTCATCTTCTACGGCAAGGGCGGCGAGGTGGCGTCGAATCGGCTCGAAGACCAGGAGTTGTCGGTGCTGGCGCTGCACCTCGTGCAGTCTTGCCTGGTCTACGTGAACACGCTGATGATCCAGCGGGTCCTTGAAGAGCCGCGCTGGCTCAAGCGCATGAAGGCGGAGGATCGTCGCGGGCTGACGCCGCTCTTCTACCTGCACGTGAATCCGTACGGACGATTCGATCTCGACATGGCCCAGCGGCTCGATATCGGAGAGAGCGATGCTGTGCCTGCGTGACAGCCAGCTATCCTGGGGCCGACTGCGCGGCCTCCCGCCGCCAGGCGTGATCGCTTTTGAGCGTATCCGTTTGAATGGCTCCGACCCCAGGTTGACCAGATGAATGCCTCGCCGCGCCGATCACCCTTGGTCCCCCCGGAGATGCTGCGGCGGCGAGCCTCGCCGTTGGCCATGGTGGTCGCCACGCTGTGCGAAGAGGTACTGCGCGAATTGCGCCAGCCCGCGCGCAGCGCCGACGCAGATGCCCTGGGTCGAATGCTGAACCTCTCGGAGTGGGGAAGGTCCTTGGCGCAGGCCCTTGAAGGTGGCGAACTCGACGACCCGTTTGTCGGCCTCGAGCGCGTCCAGGAGGCGGCGCGGCACCTCGGGCCGAAGTACGTCGCTTTGCTTGACACGCTTCTCGCTGGGCCGGAAGGAAGAGATGCGCCCCCCGGCCCGCTGCCGCCCTTGAGACTCCATCGGGATCTTGTCGACACCCTACTCGACGCCGAAGCTCCGGCGCTGGCCCTCGGCGCAATCGAAGAGGGCGATGTGCGCGGCGGTATGTTCGCACTCTTGCTTGATGGCCAACTGCCGCCTTCAACCAGCGGATTCCGCCTGGGCATCGGCATGGCGTCCGTAGAGGGCCTTTCGGTGCTGCACTTGGTGTACGAGTTCTATGGATTTGCGCGCTACGAGTGCGTCCTGCGCCCGACGGCACCGATCGTCCGCCAGTGCCTGCGCCGAATGCTCGACGCAAGTGCGATACACATCCTGACCTTCAACCCGCAGGGCGCGGTCTCCGTCTTCAAGAGCGAAGGCGAAGAGTTCGAGTGTCTTGGACTGCGGCACCTCTGGCCGGCGATTGCTGCGGCGGAAACAAATGCGCGTGACTACGAGCGCGCTGCGGAAGCGTTTGCTCGGATGACGCTGAAGAGTACGGTGTTGCACTGGATCGCACGCGACGCGCGCCAGCGATTCGACCTCTCCACCGATTTCGTATCGCTACGACCGAAGCAGCGCTGAATTCGCCACCCTGCTGAGTTTTCCCGTGGAATCAATGGCTTGCGTTCAACATTGCCGTTGGTGACAGCTTCCCTGTCACTACCCCTGGTAAGCAGAGGGAGGGTTCGCCTGGTCACGAAAGTGGCCTCTGGCACCTCGGTTTCGTCAACCCAATGACGGCCGATATTCGCTGGGGCACCGCCCTCGGTCGTCTCTTGCCAGAGGTTCACCATGTCTACCCATATCTCCGATCACGTCTTGCCTCGCCCTGTCGAGGTTCTTCCTGAGTACGCCAACGCCAACGCTCGGCAAGGCCTCGCGAAGAAGCTGATCGACGCGTACCGGCTCTCCGACGCTGCAGCCCAGTCCATCGCCACGGCGGTGGTGGACCCCTCCGAGACGCGCAAAGCGATCGGCGAGCCAACTGACCCACAGCACGAAAACATCGCGGTGCCAGGCGGCACCTTGATGGGCATCCGCACCCATGTCTGGGCACGCAAGGTCGTGCCGGATCCACGCAATCCGCGCCTCCTGCCGTCGCGCAGGCATCCGTTCGCAGTAGCGCCCGGCACCGGCGGTGATGATGCGAAGTTCCGCCCGATCGGCGACCCGGCAAGCCCAGAAGGCTCCGACGGGAAGACTGCCGAAATGGTGGTCCAGTTGGACAGCCGGGAACACTTTGCCTGGGCCAGCCAGCTCGCGGCCAACTTCGTGCTGGCCGAGAACGACTGGCGGGCCTCCATTGCCTCCCAGGGCGTGATGGAGGCGGTGTGGCTGGTGCCTACGACTTACGAGCACTACGACGGTACCGACCCGTCGACGGTGCTGACCGCAGCAGAGGGATCCTCCCGGATCACCAGCACACACAAGCTGCTGGAGGTGCGCACCTCGGACGTGCCGTACGAAGACAGCGACAGCCAGTTCCGCGCTCGCCTGCGCAAGCTCAACGACGCCTACCGCCGTGGCGCTTCGGCCGACGAGATGGTCGCCTTGCGGTGTGAACGTGTGCCGGCGCTGATTCTGGTGGGCTTCGAGCCACACCCGGGCGGCACCACGACCTTCCCTTCGGCCGTGAAGTCCATGGTCGCCCTGCGCCATGTCGATCCACCCAAGCCCTGGGGTGATGGACCGGAGAACGAGTCGTTGGCCGACGAAGTGCTGGCCGAGTTGTACCGGCGCGATCTGATCTCCAAGGCGCAGTGGCAGTACCTGGCAGGCGCTTGCACCCGGGAGGAGGCTGAGAAAGCTCACCTGTCGCCAGACCCGGCGGTACGTGCCGCCCAGATCGTGCGACTGTTCACATCGGGCAGCGAGAGCATCCGCGAAGCCGTGCAGGTGGCCGTGACCAGCCAGTCAACACGCAAGCGCATCACGAAGAGCCTGCGCATCGATCTTGCCGCCGCGCTCATTCTTCGCGCCAGCGCCGAGGACCGCTCTCGCGTCGAGCAGATTCGCCGGTACCTGCGGCACAGCTATTCCGCCACGGTGCAGGACGAGGCGTGGGAACCGACCGACAGGGACGCTTCCCGGCTCGCAGCCGCAGCTCACGGAGAGGTGCTGGCAGCGATCGAGCAGGGCTCGGTCGATGAACCAGGGCCGGCGTCGTTGGAGCTGGCGGTCCGCGGCGCCTACGCGCTGGTCGCATCCGGCAGCCTCTACTCCGACCGGGGCACGCTCAACAATCAGCAGCCAGACCGGCGTACGCCTGGCCAGGTCCTCGACGGCATGCGTCGCTCCCCGCAAGGCGTCATGCAGCTTCGTCAGGCACTCGTGGACTTCCGCGCTGGGGTCCGGATCCGCGCGGTGGACGAGGCCGGCGAGGTGAAGCTCGGCGAAGGTGGCACCGCCGAGCTCTACGTCAACGACACCTACCTGCGCGGCGAATTTCCACCAGCCGGAAAGGCGCGCGCTCATCGAATCGGCGACACGCCGATGGACCGCTACGAGAACGCTGTAAGCGCTCTGGTTTCAGCCATCGGTGCCCTGACCGAGGCCTATGGTGAGCTACAGGGCGTGCTCGGAGAAGATGGCCAGCCGATGGTTGAGACACGGGGAGTCGATCCGCAGGTCTGCCAGAACGCCCGTGAACAGCTAGCCCGTCTTGAAGAAGACCTGATCGTTTGGGGCAGCACCTTCAGGCGCAAATTGGGCCTGCGCGCAAGCCCCGCGCTACGACCGAGCGGCCAACCCGAGGAGGAGTTGGAAGACGATGCCGGGGTGGATGACGTTGGCGCCGATGTGCTCGTGAGCGAATGGGACCAGGACGCGCAAAAGAGCTAAACCCTCTGCGCTGATGACGGTCGCCATGCGCTATGCAGCGTCATGACGACCTGACCTTGCCCCTGTTTCGTGTAGTTCTTAACCCACGATTCACGCGGCCTTTTTACGCTGTGCCTCGTACCAGCGCTGCTCGTATTGCATCGGGCTGAGGTAGCCCAGTGACGAATGCAACCTTCGGTGATTGTAGAAGGCCATCCAGTCCATCACCGCCTGACTTGCCTGCTCACGGGTGGCGAATTTGCACCCATGCACGCTGGCGGTTTTCAGCCGCCCCCAGAAGCTTTCCGTCGGTGCGTTGTCCCAACAGTTCCCCTTGCGGCTCATCGATGATTGGATGCCCCAGTTCTTCAGGGCCTGCTGGAACTCTGCGCTGCAATACTGGCTGCCCCGGTCGCTGTGGAATATCACCCCAGGAGGCGGTCTACGGCGCCACTGTTGCCGCCGACCGAAAACTGACCAGGCAAACCGTGTAGTGCCGACTGAATATTGACCAGGGTGACAGACCTACTCTGCTGCTTTTTGCGGCAGGGG
>RXJV01000067.1 GCA_003963075.1 Burkholderiales bacterium | reverse complement strand
CGCAAGCTGCTGGAAAAGCAAAAGGCCGGCAAGAAGCGCATGAAGCAGATCGGCTCGGTCGAGGTGCCGCAAGAAGCCTTCCTCGCCATCCTGCAGGTCGACGACTGATCCCATTCCTCCAGCCTTGAAAACCTCCTCGATGAGTGCTCTGACCGGTGTTTTGTACGCGGCCCTGGTGGCCTACCTGGGCGGCTGGTACACCGGCTACTGGAGCGGCAACTTCGCGTTGCTGCTGTTCATCCTGACCTCGGTCACGCTGCTGTACTGGCTGGCCGAGCGCTTCCATTTCGCGCCGGCCCGCCGCGCGGCGGCCGACGCGCTGGTTGCCAGCGATGCCCAACGTCGCGAGGCGCTGGCTGCGCAGGGCATCAGCCGCGTCGATGGCGACATCGAACCGGCCCGCCAGCAACTGCTGCAGCAGCCCTGGTGGCTGGATTGGACCGCTGGCCTGTTCCCGGTGATCCTCGTCGTCTTCCTGCTGCGCAGCTTTCTGTTCGAGCCGTTCAAGATCCCGTCGGGGTCCATGGTGCCGACGCTGCTGGTCGGCGACCTCATCCTTGTCAACAAGTTCCACTACGGCATCCGGCTGCCGGTGCTGAACAAGAAGATCATCGCCAACCACGACGTGCAGCGCGGCGACGTGATGGTGTTCCGCTACCCCGAAGACCCGAGCACCGATTTCATCAAGCGTGTGGTCGGTATCCCGGGCGACGAGATCAGCTACGTCAACCAAAAGCTCTACGTCAACGGCCAGCTTCAGCCTACGCAACCTGTCGACAATTTCTACGACGACAGTGGCATTCGGCGCGAATACCGGCCTCGCTTCACTGAGATGTTTGGCGACAAGCCGCACCAGATCCTCGTCCAGCCCGACGCCCCCCACATCTTCCGCCCCGACCGTGCTGACGGGCCCTTCCCCTTCCAGGAGAACTGCCGCTACACCGTCGAGGGTGTGACCTGCAAGGTGCCGGCCGGCCACTACTACATGATGGGTGACAACCGCGACAACTCTCGCGACTCACGCTTCTGGGGCTTCGTGCCGGACGAGAACATTGTCGGCAAGGCCTTCTTGGTCTGGATGAATTTCGGTAACCTCAAGCGCATCGGAACCTTCTTCAATTGACACGCCAGATGTTCAGCCGCCGCCACTCCCTGCCGTCGCCAGACCCCAGAGGCCAACGTGGCCTCACGTTGATCGGCCTGCTGTTCTGGGGCGCTGTCATCGCGATGCTGGCGGTCGTCGGCATGAAGATCTTCCCGACCGTGCTGGAGTACTACACCATCCAGCGCGTGGTCGACCGCGTTGCCGCGTCCAACCCGGCCACCGTGCCCGCCGCGCGCTCCGAGTTCGATCAGGCCACCACCACCGAGTACTCGATCCACAGCATCAAAGGCAGCGACCTGCAGGTCAGCAAGGATGGCAGCGACAAGGTCGTCATCGAGTTCGCCTACGACAAGGAAATCGACCTGGTCGGGCCGGTCTATCTGCTGATCAAGTACCGGGGCCGGTCGAAGTGACCCCTCGATGAATGCCGCCGCGTTCGACGCTCTGCAGGTCCGCCTCGGCCACCGCTTTGCGCGGCCCGACCTGCTTGCGCGGGCGCTGACCCACCGCAGCTACGGCGCAGACCACAACGAGCGCCTGGAGTTTCTCGGCGATGCCGTGCTCAGCCTGGCCGTCTCCAGCCTGCTCTACGAGCGCTATGCCGGTTCCGACGAAGGCGACCTGACCCGCGTGCGCGCCCACCTCGTGCGTGAAGACAGCCTGCACAAACTGGCGCTTGCGATGGGCCTGCCCGAGGTGCTGAGGATGTCCGACGGCGAGGCCCGCGGTGGCGGCGCTCAGCGACCGTCCATCCTGGCCGACGCGGTCGAGGCGGTGCTCGGCGCGGCCTACATCGACGCGGGCTACGAGGCCGCGCTGGCCATCGTGCGGCGCCTGCTGGGCGACACCATCGCCGCCTCGGCCAGCGCCGGCGATTTCGCCAAGGACGCCAAGACCGCGCTGCAGGAATGGCTGCAGGCGCGCCGCATCGCCGTTCCCAGCTACCGTATCGTCGCGGCTCGCGGGCAGGCGCATGCGCAGACTTTCGAAGTCGAATGCGCGGTGCCGGCCCTCGACGTGGCGTCGCTCGGCGAAGGTCGCTCGCGCCGGGCTGCCGAGCAAGCGGCAGCGCGCCGCCTGCTGGACCGACTCACCGCCGAACGAGGCCACGCATGAATGCGCCCACCACCACCGAACCCGAAGTCCCGCAGCGCTGCGGCCTGATCGCCATCGTCGGTCGGCCCAATGTCGGCAAGTCCACGCTGCTCAATGCGCTGGTGGGCCAGAAGGTCAGCATCACGTCCGACAAGGCCCAGACCACCCGTCACCGCATCACCGGCGTGCGCACCGTGGACGAGGCCCAGTTCGTTTTCGTCGACACGCCGGGTTTCCAGACCAAGCACAACGCCGCGCTGAACCGCACCCTCAACCGCACCGTGCACGGCGTGCTGGCCGATGTGGACCTGGTGCTCTTCGTCGTCGAGGCGGGCCGCTTCGGGCTGGACGACGCCAAGGTGCTGGCCCTGCTGCCCGAGGACAAGCCGGTCGTGCTGATCGCCAACAAGCTCGACGCGGTGCACCGCCGCGCCGAACTCGCACCCTGGCTCAAGGGCATGCAGGAGCGGCGCAACTTCTCCGAGTTCGTGCCGTTGTCGGCCAAGAAAGAGGCCGACGTCACCCGCCTGTTCAAGATCCTCAAGCCCTACCTGCCCGAGCAGGGCTGGTTCTACGACGAGGACGCGCTGACTGACCGCAGCGAGCGCTTCCTGGCCAGCGAAATCATCCGCGAAAAGCTCTTCCGCCTGACCGGCGACGAGCTGCCCTACACCTCCACCGTCGTCATCGACAAGTGGGAGGACGAGGGCGAACTGCGCCGCATCAGCGCCAGCATCGTCGTCGAGCGCGATGCCCACAAGGGCATGATCATCGGCCAGGGCGGCGAGCGTCTGAAGCGCATCGGCTCGGAGTCGCGCCAGGAGCTGGAGCACTTGATGGACGGCCGGGTCTTCCTGGAGCTGTGGGTCAAGGTGCGTTCCGGCTGGGCCGACAGCGAAGAGCATCTGCGCAGCTACGGCTACGAGTGACATGGCGACATCTTCGGGCCGAGCGCCGGGCCGCTCCCAAGCCGGCCCGCGTCCCCCGGGGGGACCGACCGGCGTACCCGCCGGGCGAGGGGCTCCAGGACAGCCGGCCTACGTGCTGCAGCAGCACGACTGGAGCGAGACCAGCCTGATCCTGGACCTGTTCACCCGTGAGTCCGGCCGCGTGGCCGTCGCGGCCAAGGGCGCCAAGCGGCCGTATTCGCAGCTGCGTGCGGTGCTGCTGCCGCTGCAGCGCATCAGCGTGTCGCTGAGCCGGCCGGCCAAGGCCGATGGCGGCGAGGTGCAGACGCTGCGCAGCGCCGAGTGGGGCGGAGGCGCGACGCTGCCGGTCGGCGCCGCGCTGTTCTCGGGCTACTACCTCAACGAGCTGCTGCTCAAGCTGCTGGCCCGCCACGATCCGCATCCGGGGCTTTTCGATGCGTATGCCGACACGCTCGCCCATCTCGCCGAGGGCGACGCGGCGCTGCGCGCCTTCGAGCTCAAGCTGCTGGCCGAACTCGGCCTGCTGCCTGATCTGAGCGTCGTCACGCCGACCCAGGCGCCGGTCGCGCCCGAGCGGCGCTATCAGCTCTCGGCCGAGTCCGGTCTCATCCCGCCGACCAGCGACGCCCACCTGCCCGGTGCGCTGTTGATCCAGCTGCAGGCCGCACTGCTGCACGGCAGCCCGGCGGCCCTGCGCCAGGCCTGCGCGGCGGCTCCCCAGGCCCTCAAGTCCACGCTGCGGGGCCTGCTTCACTACCATCTCGGCCACCAGACGCTGCGCACCCGCGCCCTGATGGTCGACGTCCAGAACCTGCTCGAAACATGAAACCCCCCACGCCCGTTTCACGTGCTGCTCCCCGAGGGAGCGCGTGCGTGGCTGCGGGCGACCGGGCACCACGCACATGAACCCTCTCGCCCATGCCGGCGTGCGCTGCGCGCTGTCGGTCAACGTCAACAAGGTGGCGTTGCTGCGCAACACGCGCCACCTCGGCATCCCCAGCGTGCTGCGCGCGGCCGAGCTCTGCCTGCGCGCCGGCGCCCAGGGCATCACGGTGCATCCCCGCCCGGACGCCCGCCACATCCGGTCCGGTGACGTCGATGACCTGGCCGCCTTGCTGAAGGACTGGCCCGACGCCGAGTTCAACATCGAGGGCAACCCGACCCAGAACCTGATGGACTTCGTGCACCGGCATCGTCCCCATCAGGTCACCTTCGTGCCCGACGCCGAAGACCAGTTCACCTCCGACCATGGCTGGACCCTGCCGCAGGACGCCGAGCGGTTGCGCCCGTTGATCCGCGAGGCCCAGGACCTGGGCGTGCGCGTCAGCCTCTTCATGGACCCGCAGCCGGCCGCGATGGCCGCCGTGGCCGAGCTGGGCGCGGACCGCATCGAGCTCTACACCGAGACCTTCGCCAGCAGCTTCGGCACGCCGGCCGGAGATGCGGTGCTCGCTGGCTTCACCGCGACGGCCGAGGCGGCGCTGCGCGCCGGTCTCGGCATCAATGCCGGCCATGACCTGAACCGCGACAACCTCAGCGCTTTCCTGCGCGCCGTGCCCGGCGTGCAGGAGGTGTCGATCGGCCATGCGCTGATCGCGGATGCGCTGGAGCTGGGCTACGCCGAGACCGTTGCGGCCTACCAGCGCGCCATTGCGGCCGCCTACGCGCCGTGATCTACGGCATCGGCACCGACATCTGCGACATCCGCCGCATCGAGGCCACGCTGGCCCGGCGCGGTGAGCGCTTTGCCGAGAAGGTGCTCGGGCCCGACGAACTGCAGGTGTTCCGGGCGCGCCGTCTGCGGTCCGAAACCCGTGGCGTGCGCTACCTGGCGACGCGCTTTTCGGCCAAGGAGGCCTTCAGCAAGGCCATTGGCCTGGGCCTGCACCTGCCGATGCGCCTGCCCGACTGCCAGATCCTGAACCAGGCCAGCGGCCAGCCGATGTTGAAGCTCAGCGGCGCACTCGCGGGCTGGTTTGCCGAGCGGGGCTTGCGCGGGCAGGTGACGCTGAGCGACGAAAGCGACTATGCGGTCAGCTTCGTCGTCGTCGAGAAGGCCGCCTAGGGCTTTTTCTTCGCGGCGGCCGGCGTGGCCAGCGATTGGCCCCGCTCGTTCATCGCCATGTCCATGTCCACGTGCAAGACGCCGTTGTCGGGCATGTTCATGGTCATCTGCATCGCCATCTCGAACCGGCTGCTCAGCGGCAGGCGGTCGGCCAAGCGCAGTGCGCTCTGGCCCTTGCCGCCGCCCTTGATGACGATGTGCATGGTCTTGGGCGGCGCTGCCGGTGCGGACGCGGCCGGCTCCACGGCCGAGGCGGCGGATGCCGCGGGGATGGCGGGGGTGCCGCCGGGTGTTGGCAGCGGCGCACTGACATCGGCCGTCAGGTCCATGGACATGTCGAAATAGGCCACGCCACGGTCCAGCCGGGCGAGCTGGTAGTGCACCTGGCCGCTCAAGGAGCCGGCGCCACCGGGCAGGGGCATGGGCAGGTTGAGCGACAGCGGCACGTCGACGCTGTCGCCCGGCTTCATCGGTCGCTGGCTCAGCGCCTTGGACAGCTGCAGGGCCTCGTTGATCACGGCGTTGCCCTGGGCGCGCAGCAGGGCCGACAGCTCGGACCCGCCCTCGATGTTCTGCAGCTCGAAGCTGAAGTCCCGCGGGTTGAAGCGCGCGACAAACTTCGACTCCCGGTCCTTCGGGATGGGCAGCGGCACCGCCTTGCCGCCGACGGTCATCTGGCTGGTCGTGGCGTCGGTGCCGACGGTCAGCGGCAGCCAGCCGTCAGCGTCGGGCTGGCCGACTTTGAGCGTGTGCGCCATCTTCATGGACATCTGCATCGGGCCCATCTGGGCCATGCGCTCGGCGGCCTGGGCGATCTTGGCGCGCTCCTCATCGCTGGCGTCCGGGCCGGGCTCGGCCCGCATGCGGAGGGTGGCCTGGAGGTCGATGTTCTGGCGCTGGTGCTGGCCGGCGCGAGGTGTCGTGTCGAAGGTGATGGCCGCCGGTGCGGCCTGGGCGCCGAGGGTGATGCCGAGCAGGGCGCTCGTCAGGCTCAGGCGAAGCGGGGATGCGGTCACGGGAGTGGCTCCAAAGGCTGCCGGGTTGGCAGCGAGACCGCATCGTAGGGTGGCGGCCGCAGCGGGATCGTCAGCCAGCGTGGGTAATAACACCTTCGCAGGCCGATGCCGCCCGGATGGCGCTCGGCATGGGCCCCCCGATCAACGGGACTGGAACAGCAGCCGCTCGACCAGCTCACGGCGAGCCAGGGGCTGGGCCTGGAGGCGGTCCAGTGTGGCGATCACCGGCTCGCAGCCGGCGCCGGGGCCAGGCGCGGCGTCGGGCGCGTCGGCCCACAGGCGGGCCAGCATGCCCATGGCCGCCGAGCCCACGGTGCGGTCCAGCACCTCGATCTCGATCGGGCTGGCCGGCCGGGGTTGCCAGCGCGGCGGCGCGGCGCTGGCCGCCTCCAGCAGCCATTGGCTTTCACGGATCTGCAGGGCCAAGGGCAGTTGCTGGCGCGTGCCCAGGCGGCCATCCAGCAGGTCACGGCAGGGCGGGCGCTGGCCCGGCTTGGGCGGCAGGCGCAGGGCCTTGAGCTGTTCGGCGACGAGCTGCACATAGCGCCGGCGCATCTGCGGATCGCTGTCGGCGATCAGCGCCGGCAGCTGCTGCGCCAGCGGCGACCAGGCCGCGGCCTGCACATCCTCGTCGCCGGCACCGGCCTTGCGGGCCTCGAACATGCGCGTGGCGACGGCATTCACGGTGCCCTCCTTGCGCTTCTCCAGCGCGCCCCACACCGGGTGGATGCGCAGGGCGTCGTCGAAATCCGCGAGGCTTGCCGAGCTGGCCGGCGGCAGCGCGATGGCCAGGGTCTGGGGCAGGGGCGCGATCAGCGCATGGGCGAGCAGGTCCTCGCGCGGTGCAAACCAGATGCTGTGCGAAGGCGTGCGTAGCGTCTTGTCGATCATGCTCTGGGGCAGGCCCAGGTCCCGGTAGGTGGCCGCAAGCTGCTGGTTGGCCAGCTCCTCAAACACCGGGTTGTAGGTGCCGGTGGAGGCGCGATGAAAACCGAGCTGAGCCCCCGGCGTGAGCTGACGCGGGTTGCCGGCCAGAAACACCAGGGTGCAGGCGCTGGCGCAGGTGCCGACCGCGCGGCTGGCGGTGCCGCGCTGCTTGAGTGCAGCCGCCATCTTCTCGGCCTCGTGCACGCGGCCGCCCGGTGAGGTCAGCTCGATGCGCCGCAGGTCGCGGGCGGCCTCGCTCTTGAGCAGGTCGATCAGCCGCTGGCCGTCGCCCATGCCGATGGCGCCGTCCAGGCGCAGGCTGTGTCCGTCGGCCGAGACGCTCAGCTTGACCTGGCCGATGGGGTCGATGCCGCGCGCCATCTGCCAGTACTCGCCCAGGCTGGGCAGGAAGCCGAACAGGATGGACACCGCGAGCTGCAGGGCCCCGGCGGCCAGGGTCAGGCGGGCCAGCCAGCTCCAGAGCTTGGAGCCGCCGTCCCGCACATGATGGACCGCGGAGCGCCAGGCGCCGACGACGCACCAGATGTCCAGCGAGGTCAGCAGCGGCAGGCCGAGCAGCAGCACGATGGCGCTGATCTGCAGCGACTCGCCCTTGGCGCTGATCCAGCTCATCAGGCCGGTCAGTGCCATCGCCAGCGGCGTGGCCAGCAGCATGTTGTTGACCCAGTAGCTGCGCACCAGGCTCTGCTCGCCATGCCAGTGGCTGGACAGATAGCCGCGCTCGGTCTTGGGCCGCGGCACGCGCGGGCGGGCTGCGGGCTTGCGGCGCGGCAGGTGCGAGGCTTGGGCCCAGTCCGCTGCGGCCGGAGCCGGGCTGGGTGCCGGGGCGGGCTTGTCGTGGTCGACCTGGGTCGGATCGACGTAGGGGCGGGGCGGGCGGGCGTCGTTCATGGCCGGCGCAGCTTACTGAGGAAACCGGCCCGAACGAAGGTTGCTATTCACGCCCTCGGGGTCAATTGCGGTAATGGTCCTGCAACGGATAGCGCCGTGCGGCCAGGCCAAACAAGGCCGCCGCGACGAGGGCAAAGCCGGCGAAGAAGAACATCAGGCAGGCCGTCTCGCTATAGCCGGTGGACTGGATCGCCGCCAGCGCGCCGGGGCTCTTGATGCTGACATTGGACAGCAGCACCCACAGGTTGCCGATGGTGACCGACAGGTTCCAGAAGCTGGTGATCGTGCCCTTCATGGCCGTCGGTGCCTGGCTGTAGGCGAACTCCAGCCCGGTGGCCGATACCAGCACCTCACCGAGCGTCAGCGCGACATAGGGCAGCATCTGCCAGACGATGCTGACCGCGTCGCCAGCGTCGATCCACAGCTGCAGCATGCCGGCAAAGATCCAGGCCACGCCCGCGAGCGCAATGCCCATGCCCATGCGGCGCAGCGCGGTCACCTTCACGCCCAGCCGGCCCAGCAGCGGGTAGAGCACCAGGTTGTTGAACGGGATCAGGATCATCACCAGCGCCGGGTTCAGCGCCTGCATCATGGACGACTGGAACCAGGCCGGCTTGCTCATCTGGTCGGCCTGCAACACCCAGGTTGAGGCCTTCTGGTCGAACAGCGACCAGAACGGCGTGACCAGCGCAAACAGCACCAGCAGGCGCAGCACCGCGCGTACGCCGTCGACCGCCTCGTCCGGGTGGGTGCCGCGGGCGCGGTCCAACTGCAGCGCCGCGCCGGCACCGCCGAAGCCCATCACCAGCACCAGGGCCAGGCAGACGGCGGGCACCAGGCCCAGCGCGCCGATCCGGCTCAGGCTGTAGCCGGCGCCGATAACGCCCAGGGCCGCCACCGCCGCACCGGTGCCGCCGGCCTTGAGCGCCGTCCAGACCACCTTCAGGAAGCTGTGCGGGTCGGCGCCGCGGGCCGGCTGGTGCACATACTTGCGGCGGCCGCTCCACAGGATCAGGGTCGCCACCAGCATCAGCAGGCCCGGCACGCCGAAGGCGACGCGCGCACCGAACTCCTTGAGCAGCACGGGCATCAACAGCGACGCGAAAAAGCTGCCGAAGTTGATGATCCAGTAGAAGGCGTCATAGACCTTCTGCGCCATCGAACGGTTGCTCTTGTCGAACTGGTCGCCGACGAAGCTGCTCACCAGCGGCTTGATGCCGCCCGAGCCCAGCGAGATCAGAAACAGGCCGGTGTAGAAGCCCGGGATGCTGTTCTCAAAGATCGCGAGGCAGGCATGGCCCGCGCAATAGACGATGCTGAACCAGAAGATGGTCGGGTACTTGCCGAAGAAGCGGTCGGCCAGCCAGCCGCCCAGCAACGGGAAGAAATAGACGCCGATCACGAAGGTGTGGAAGACCTCCTTGGCCTCGGCCTTGCGCAGGTCTGCCGGCACGGCCAGCAGCAGGCTGGTCATCAGGAAGACCGTCAGGATGTTGCGCATCCCGTAGAAGCTGAAGCGCTCGCAGCCTTCGTTGCCGATGATGTAGGGGATCTGTGGCGGCATCTGGGCCGCCGGGCGGGCCGCGGTGGCGGCGTCTGCAGATAGGGTGTTCGACATGGTGTGAGGGCTCAATGGAAAACGCCGCGCGGCTTGTGGCCGGCGGCGTTCAGGAGGGGCTGTCAGCCGGTGCGGATCATGCCTCGAAAGGCAGCTTCACCTGGCTCAGATCCTTGCGGGTTTCCACGAGCACCAGCGGGCCCTCGTCGACCACGACCACCGGCGCCGGCTCGCGGCCCAGCGGCGCGGGGGCCGGCTCGGCCGCGATCGCGGCCTGCGTGGCGGCGATCTTGTCGGCGTCGGAGTTGACCCAGCTCAGGCCGGCGGCCGCGGCGATGGCGTTGAGCTCATCGAGCGGCAGCGTGAAAGCTTCGATGACGGGCGCGGGTGCAGGCGTGGCCGGTGCCGCCGCGGCGGCCTGGTTCATGGCCTCTTCGATCAGCGATGCCTGCACCGGCTGGGCCGGTGCCGCGTTGCCGGCGCTGGTCAGAGCCTCGCCCGCGGTTTCCTGTCCGTCGACGACGGCATCCTCGCGGCGGCCACGGCCCCCACGGCGGCGGCGGCGCGGTTCGCGGTCGTGGCCTTCGCCGAGGTCGTCGCTTTCCGGCTTCACGGCATCGGCGGCGCCTTCGGTCGCCGTGGCGTGGTCAGCCGCCTGAGCCGTGACATCGGTCGGGGCATCAGCGATATCAGCGGGCTCGGTCGCCTCGGCGCCAGCGGCACGCTCCTCACGGTCGCGGCCACCGCGGCGGCGGCGGCGGCCCCGGCCCTGGCGCTCCTCACCGGCCGGCGTGTCGCCGGTGGGTGGCAGCGCGGCTTCGGCCTGGCTGTCGACAAAGGCGGGCGGCGCGTCGTGGACGGCGGCCTGGGCCTCGGTCAGCGGCAGGGCGGCCTCGACGGGGGCGCGCTCGGCGCGTTCACCGCGCGGGCGGCGCTCGCCACGGTCCGGGCGCTCCTGGCGTTCTGGCCGCTCGCCGCGTTCTGGCCGCTCGCCGCGCGGCGGATTCTGGGTCTGCTGCTCGGGCTTGTCGCCGCCTTCGCCACGCGGCTTGCGGTCGCCACGGGCTTCCTGGGGCTTGCCATCGCGGCGACCACCCTGGCCACGCGATTCACCGCGCTCGCTGCGTTCGTTGCGGTCACCGCGGCGGCTGCCGTCGCGGCGGCCGTCACGGCCACCCTCGCGTTTGGGCTTGTCGGTCGCGGCGGGCGCCGGGGCCGGCGCTTCCACGGCCGGCACCGGGGCAGGAGCCGGGCTGCCGCCGCTCAGGAAGCTGAACAGGCGGCTGAAGAAGCCCTTGGGTGCTGGTGCCGGCGCGGCCACGACGGGCGCGGGCGCCGGTGCGACGACCGGGGCCGGAGCGGGGGCGGGCAGGGGTGCCGGCTGCTCGGGCAGGATGCCCTTGATGACCGGCTCCTGCTTGTTCTTCTTCTCGGTGTCGCCACGGCGGGTGATGCCCACCTCGTCCTGCGGCTCCTCGATCATCGTGTAGCTGGCCTGCAGGTTCTCCAGGCGCGGGTCGTCGTGGCGCAGGCGCTCCAGCTTGTAGTTCGGCGTCTCGAGGTGCTTGTTGGGCACCAGCAGCACGGTGACGCGCTGCTTGAGTTCGATCTTGGTGATCTCGGTGCGCTTCTCGTTCAGCAGGAAGCTCGTGACCTCCACCGGCACCTGCACGTGCACGGCGGCGGTGTTGTCCTTCATGGCCTCTTCCTGGACCATGCGCAGGATCTGCAGCGCCGAGGACTCGGTGTCGCGGATGTGGCCGGTGCCGTTGCAGCGCGGGCAGGTGATGTGGTTGCCCTCGGACAGCGCCGGGCGCAGGCGCTGGCGGCTCATCTCCAGCAGGCCGAACTTGCTGATCGAGGCGAACTGCACGCGGGCGCGGTCGTTGCGCAGCGCGTCGCGCAGGCGCTGTTCCACGTCGCGGCGGTTCTTGGACTCCTCCATGTCGATGAAGTCGACGACGATCAGACCGCCCAGGTCGCGCAGGCGCATCTGGCGGGCGATCTCGTCGGCCGCTTCGAGGTTGGTGCGGGTGGCGGTCTCTTCGATGTCGCCGCCGCGGGTGGCGCGGGCAGAGTTCACGTCCACCGAGACGAGGGCTTCGGTGTGGTCGATGACGATGGCGCCGCCCGAGGGCAGGTTCACCGTGCGGCTGTGGGCCGTTTCGATCTGGTGCTCGATCTGGAAGCGGCTGAACAGCGGCGCGTCATCGCGGTAGCGCTTCACGCGATGGCCCTGGTCGGGCATCACGTGGTTCATGAACTGGTGGGCCTGCTCGAACAGGTCGTCGGTGTCGATCAGGATCTCGCCGATGTCGGCGGTGAAGTAGTCGCGGATGGCGCGGATGACCAGCGACGACTCCTGGTAGATCAGGAAGGCGCCCTTGCCG
>RXJV01000136.1 GCA_003963075.1 Burkholderiales bacterium | reverse complement strand
GTGGGCCGTGGTCAAGGCCTTCACGCCCTCGGGCGCGGCCACCAGCACCAGCGCACGCACGTCCTTGCAGCCGCGCGCCTTGAGCAGGTCCACCGTCGCGATCATGCTGCCGGCCGTTGCCAGCATCGGGTCGATGATCAGCGCGGTGCGGGCTTCCAGGTTGCCGACAAACTTGTCGAAGTAGTTGACCGGCTTCAGCGTTTCATGGTCGCGCGCCAGGCCCACCACCGACACCTTGGCGTTGGGCAGGATGTCCAGCACGCCGTCCAGCATGCCCAGGCCGGCGCGCAGGATGGGTACCACGGTGACCTTGCGGCCGGCGATCTGCTCGACCTCGGCCGGGCCGCTCCAGCACTCGATGCTGACCTTTTCGAGCGGAAAGTCGGCCGTCGCCTCGTAGGTCAGCAGCCGCGCGACCTCGCCGGTCAGCTCACGGAACTTTTTCGTCGAGATGTCGGCCTCGCGCATCAGCCCGATCTTGTGTTTGACCAGCGGGTGCTTGACTTCGATGACGGCCATCTCGGGATTCCTTTTTTACTGAGCAGTCGAAATTATCGACTGCGCTGACGCCAGACCTCGTACAAACATACGCCGGAGGCCACCGACACGTTCAGGCTCTCGACCGCGCCAGCCATCGGGATGCGCACCAGCTCGTCGCAGGTCTTGGCCGTCAGCTGGCGCATGCCCTCGCCTTCAGCCCCCAGCACCAGCGCGACCGGGCGCTTGAGATCGACGTCATAGATTGAGCGCTCGGCCTTGTCGGAGGTGCCGACGACCCAGATGTCGCGCTCCTTCAGCTCGTTCAGCGTGCGCGCCAGGTTGGTCACCATCAGATAGGGCACGGTCTCGGCGGCCCCGCTGGCCACCTTGGCCACGGTCGCGTTCAGGCCCACGGCGCGGTCCTTGGGAGCCACCACGGCATGCGCGCCGGCACCATCGGCCACGCGCAGGCAGGCGCCGAGGTTGTGCGGGTCGGTCACGCCGTCCAGCACCAGCACCAGCGGCGGGCCGTCGACCGCGTCGAGCACGTCGTCCAGCGAATGCGGCTGCGCGATCGCCGCCACGCGGGCCACCACGCCCTGGTGGCGCGGGCTGCCGGCGAGCTGGGTCAGGCGCTCGTCGCTGCTCTCGACCAGCTTGGCCCCGGCCTCCTTGGCCCGCTCGATGAAGGCGCGCATGCGCTGGTCCCGCCGCGTCGGGTCGAAGTGCAGCTCGGCGACGGAATCCGGATGGGTCTTGAGGCGGACGGTGACGGCGTGGAAGCCGAACAGGACGGACTTGGAGCTCATCGCCCGCATTGTCGGCTCAGCGGCCGGCCTGCTGGCGCGCGAGTTCCATGATGTTCACAAAGCTGTCGGTCCAGAACCGCGTCTTGTGGCGGGAGAGGTGGTCCAGCAGCGCGTCATGGGCCTCGCGCGTGACGCTCAGGTGCTCGGCACCGACGCCGTGGAAGATCAGCGCCACCAGCGCATGCGCGCTCGCGGCCTGCTCGACCAGCGCGATCAACTGCGCGCCACTCAGCCCGTCGACGAAGTAGACCGGCACCGCATAGGGGTCGAGCGTCGCCGTGTCGGTCACCAGCGCGGCCGGCGCAGTGCGGAAGGCGACAAAGTGCGGTTTCAGCGCCTCGACATAGTTCTGCCCGCTCGCCTTCAGGTCCAGGCAGGGCGGCGTGAAGGTGCGGCGCGTGCGGCCGTCCAGCGCCTGCAGCCAGGTGTTGGCGGCGATGACCTGCTCCTGCAGCTGGGCGGGGAGCAGCTGATCCAGGTCGCGATGCGGCGCCACCCATTCTCGGCCCGCCCCCCGGGCCGAGCACGCATGGAACAGGCTGTGGTTGCCCAGTTCATGGCCCGCGGCGGCGGCAGCCTTCCACTCGTTCATGCGGCCCGGCAGCGTGGGCGCGTTGATCGGCACGTAAAAGCTCGCCCGCAGGCCGCGCTGGTTGAGCGCGGCGACCACGTGGTCGAGCTGGCTGTGCAAGCCGTCGTCATAGCCCAGGCTCACGGCGGCCTGCTGGCCCTGCGGCCACACAAACGGCGCCGCCTGCGCGGCCCAAGCCATCAGCAGGCCGGCCAGGGCCGGCAGACACGCTTGCTTCATCATCAGCCTTTCAGCGCCTGGACCGCCATCAACGCACCGATCAACACCGGCTGGTGGACCATGTAGAAACTCAGCGACCAGCGCCCGAGCACGGCCAGGGGCCGTGGCGCCGGGCCCGCCCACAGCCGCGGGCGCGCACGGGCGACAACAAACCCCAGCGCCATCACGCCCAGCCAGGGCAGCACCGGCACATAGTCCTCGGTGATCGGCTTGTGCGTGACCAGGCCCACCCAGTTGGTCCAGCGCGTGTCAAACACCGGTGACTGCAGCAGGGCCGGTGCGGCCAGCGCCGCCGCCGCCAGCGCCAGCAACGCCAAGGCGGGCAGGCGGCTCAGGCCCAGCCTCAGCAGCAACAGCATCACCGCAATGCCATGCAGCACGCCGAAGCTGATCCAGCTCTGCGGAAACATGAACCACGACCCCGCCGATACCAGCAGCGCACAGCCAGCGACCTGGCCCCAGCGGCGCCAGAACCGCGCGGCGCCCTGCCCCGCCGCCACCGCGAAAGCCTGGCCGCCACCGGCGCAGAACAGGAACAGGCTGACGATGCCGGTGCGCTGCCAGGTCCAGAACGGGTCACGATAAAAGTCCTGCTGGATCCAGCCGCTGTGGTTCAGGTCGAAGCAGAAGTGGTAGGCCGCCATCCAGACGATGGCCAGCCCGCGCAGGGCATCGAGGCGGTCGAATCGAGCAGGCTGGGCGGTCGGTGCGGCGGAGGCCTCGGGCATCGGGATCAGTGGGTCGGCTCGGACGCCGGATTCTGGCTCCTGCGTGCCGCCTGCTGCTCGGCCCGCAGGCGCGCCTGCACCTGCGCCAGCCGCAGCCGCGCGATGCGGTCGCCTTCGTCGGGGTCGGCGGCGCTGTGCATGTCCTCGGCACGCTGGCGCGCGTCCTGGCGGGCGCGGTCGCTCAGCTGGCTTTGGGCCGCCTGGGCGCTGCGGCTGATGGCCCAGTCGGCATCGCTATAGCGCCCCTGCCCCTTGCGGCACTGCCAGGCGCGGCGCACCTCGTCCTGCATGAACTGCCGTTCGGCATCGCCCAGCGACGTGGAATTGCCGCGTGTCTGCATGTCGCGGATCTCGGCATCGCCCGGGCAGGCGTTGCCGACAGCGGCCACCACCGGGGCCGAAGCCGGCGCCAGCGCAGCGCGCACGACCTCGGGCTTGAGGCTGTCCGCCACATTGGGCTGCAGCTGCCGCGTCGGCAGCGCCTGGCCGGGGCTGTCGCAGGGCCGGTCGCTGTAGCGCACCAGGCCGCCCACCTCACACTTCCAAACCTGCTGGGCGCTGGCGCCCGACACCGCCAGCCCCAGGCCGACGGCCAGGGCCCATGCGGAATGCTTCATCATCATGTCAACTCCCTTGGTGGCGAATCGTTCCATAACGCGCCAACCGCTTCAACGGCCGACCGCCACGCACAAAGTTTCGCCCATCGCACCCCTGCCAACGACCATGCGACTGCTCACTGTCAGCTTGCTTGCCGCCTGCGTGGCGGCCACGCCCCCGGCCCTCGCCCAAGCCCGCACCCAGCCCCGCGCCATCACGCCGCGCGGGCCGCTGGATGCCGAGGAGACGAACAACATCAACGTCTTCCGCAGGACCTCGCCCTCGGTCGTGCACATCACCAACCTGGCCTACCAGCGCGACTTCTTCTCGATGCGCGTGACCGAGCAGCCCCAGGGCACCGGCACCGGCTTCATCTGGGACGAGGCCGGCCACATCGTCACCAACTTCCACGTGATCCAGGGCGGCGACCGCGCCACCGTCACGCTGGCCGACCAGAGCAGCTACCCCGCCAGGCTGGTTGGCGCCTACCCGGACCGCGACCTCGCCGTGCTGCGCATCGAGGCGCCGCGCGACAAGCTGCCGGCGATTGCCGTGGGCAGCAGCCGCGAGCTGCAGGTCGGCCAAAAGGTCTATGCCATCGGCAACCCCTTTGGCCTGGACCAGACCCTCACCACCGGCATCGTCTCGGCGCTGAACCGAGAAATCGAATCCGTCACCCGGCGCACCATCAAGGGCGCGATCCAGACCGACGCGGCCATCAATCCCGGCAACTCCGGCGGCCCGCTGCTCGATTCGGCCGGCCGCCTGATCGGCGTCAACACCTCCATCTACAGCCCGAGCGGCGCCAGCGCCGGCATCGGCTTCGCCATTCCCGTGGACGAGGTCAACCGCATCGTGCCGCGGCTGATCCGCGACGGCCGCTTCATCCGCCCGGTGCTGGGCGTCACCTCGGGGCCCGAGAACCTCAGCAAGGCCCTCGGCGCGCCCAAGGGCGTGCTGCTGGTGAACGTGGCCGACGGCAGCCCGGCCGCGGCCGCCGGCCTCAAGCCTTTCGGCCGCGACCGCAGCGGCCGCATCGTGCAGGGCGACGTCATCACGGCGGTGGACGGCCAGGCCGTGGCCGACCTGGACGACATGCTGTCGCTGCTGGAGACCCGGCAGATTGGCGACAAGGTGACGCTCACCGTGTGGCGGGCGGGGCAGACGCGCAAGGTGGTGGCGACGCTGGGCAGCTCTGACTAGCGGCGGGGCCGCGCCGCCGCCCCGTACATTAGTGCCCCGCCGCCGACGGCACCCGCCGCCACAGGCCCACCCAACCCGCGAGAGGACAGCCCATGGGCGCGCAATGGAAAGCCAAACACAAAGACATCGCGGCCAATGCCAAGGGCAAGCTGTTCGGCAAGCTGGCCAAGGACATCATGATCGCGGCGCGCAACGGCGCTGACCCCAAGGACAACGCCAAGCTGCGCATGGCCGTCGAGGCGGCGCGCAAGGTGTCCATGCCCAAGGACACGCTGGACCGCGCCATCAAGAAGGGCGCCGGCCTGACCGGTGAGACGGTCCACTTCGAGCAGGTGATCTACGAGGGCTTCGCGCCGCACCGCGTGCCGGTGATGGTGGAGGTGCTGACCGACAACACCAACCGCGCCGCGTCCGACATGCGCGTGCTGTTCCGCAAGGGCCAGCAGGGCACGCCGGGCTCGGTGAGCTGGGACTTCGACCACCTCGGGCTGATCGAGGCCGAGCCCGCCGCGCCCGGCGCCGATGCCGACACCGCCGCCATCGAGGCCGGCGCGCAGGACCTGCTGCCCGCCGACGATGACGGCGTGACGGTGTTCCTGACCGACCCGACGGACCTGGACCTCGTCAGCCGCGCGCTGCCGGCGCATGGTTTCACGGTGCTGAGCGCCAAGCTGGGCTACCGGCCCAAGAACCCGATCGCCGCGAGCAGCCTGTCGGCCGAGCAACTGGAAGAGGTCGAGGCGTTTCTGGCGGCCATGGACGACAACGACGACGTGCAGCACGTCTACGCCGGGCTGGCCGGTTGATGCCCCACGGACTGGCCGCGCAGCAATCTGGCAACTGCCGAACCGCTGCCGATGAGGCCCGGCTGGGCCCCTGGCTGCACACCCAGCTGCGCAAGCCCCCGGGCTGACGCGGCCAAGCGCCGGCCGGCAAGATGGCGCCCATGACTGCCCTGCCCCCGCTCTCCATCCTGGACCTGGCGCCCGTCGTCGAAGGCGCAACAACCCGCGACGCCCTGCTCAACAGCCTGGACCTGGTGCGCCTGGCCGATGAACTCGGCTACCAGCGCTACTGGGTCGCCGAGCACCACAACATGGAGGGTGTGGCCAGCTCGGCGACGGCCGTGCTCATCGGCCAGCTCGCCGCGAACTCCCGGCGCATCCGCGTCGGCGCGGGCGGCATCATGCTGCCCAACCACGCGCCGCTGACCATCGCCGAACAGTTCGGCACGCTGGCCGAGCTCTTCCCGGGCCGCATCGACCTCGGCCTGGGCCGCGCGCCCGGCACCGACCGGCCGACGATGCGGGCCCTGCGCCGCAGCCTGGAGAGCAGCGGCGAGGACGGTTTCCCGAACGATGTGCTGGAGCTGCAGAGCTATCTCGCTGCCGCGGTGGCCGAGGCGCCCGTGCGCGCCGTGCCCGGCCAGGGCACCGAGGTGCCGATCTGGCTGCTGGGTTCGAGCCTGTACAGCGCCCAGCTGGCCGCCTACCTGGGGCTGCCCTTCGCGTTTGCCTCGCACTTCGCGCCCGAGATGCTGATGCAGGCGCTGGATGTCTACCGCGCCACCTACCGGCCGAGCGCGCGCCACCCCAAGCCGCACGCGATGGTTGGCTTGAACGTCGTCGTCGCGCCGACGGACGAGGAGGCCCGCTTCCTGTTCACGTCAGCCCAGCAGCGCTTCCTCGGCATGTTGCGCGGCCGGCGCGGCAAGCTGCCGCCGCCGGTGGCGAGCATGGCCACGCTGTGGTCGCCCACCGAGGCCCTGCAGGTGGAGCGCATGCTGAGCGAATCCATCGTCGGCGCCCCAGACACCGTGCGCGCCAGCCTGCAAGCCACGGCCGAACGCACCGGCGCGGACGAATTCATCGTGGCCTGTGCGGTGCACGACCATGTGCTGCGGCGGCGGTCTTACGAACAGCTGGCCAGCCTCTGAACAGCATTGGTACTTGCCGGGCGCTGTCAGCTTTGAACTCCCGGGCCCAGCATCTCCTGTTTCGCTCCAGCGGCCCTGGGGCGCTGGCTCAGTGCAGCGGCCCGCGCAGCGCCGCCATCTGCCGCGCCAGATGGCGCTGCAGGGCGGGTTCGCGGGTCAAGGCCAGCGCGTCGCGGTAGGCCTCGGCGGCATCGGCCTGGCGGCCCGGCAGGGCCGCCAGCAGGTGGGCCCGGGCGGCAGCCCAGGGCTGGTGAGCCCGCACGGCCTTGCCGTCGATCTGCTCCAACAGGCGCAGCCCCGCCATCGGGTCGCCGGTGGCCTGCGCCACGGCCACCGCATGGCCGATGCGGGCGCCGATCGCCGGATGCAGGGCCAGCAGCCGCTCGTAAAGCCGGACGATGTCGGACCAGGGGGTGGACCCGGTCTGCAGGCGATGGCAATGCGCCGCCTGGATGGCCGCCTCGATCTGGAACGGCCCGGGCTCGTTCCGGGCCGCGGCGCGCGCCAGCAGGCTGCGGGCGCGCTCGATGCGCGCGGCATCCCAGCGGCCGGGATCCTGCCGGTCCAGCGGCACGAAGTCGCCTTGCGCGTCCAGCTGTGCCGGGCGGCGCGCCTCGCAGAACAGCACGAGGGCCAGCAGGCCCAGCGCTTCGGCGTCGTCGGGCATATGGGCCGCCACCAGCTCGGCCAGGAACAGGGCCTCCTCGGCCAGGTCGCGCGAGGCCGCGTCGTCCGCCTGGCCCCAGTGCAGCGTGTAGGCGCCGTAGATCGCGTCCAGCACCGCATCCAGGCGTAGCGCCAGCTCATCAGGCCCGGGCTCCTCAAATCTGATGCCCGTGGCCTTGATCTTGGCCTTGGCCCGCACCAGGCGTTTGGTCATCGCCTCGCCCGACACGAGGAAGGCCTCGGCGATGCGCGCGGCGTCCAGCCCGAGCACGGTCTGCAACATCAGCGCACTGCGCACGGTGGGGTCGATGGCCGGGTGCGCGCAGACGAACATCAGGCGCAGCCGGTCGTCCGGCACGGCAACGGCTGCCGGTGCCTCGTCATGCTCGGTGGGGAAGAGCACGGTCATCGTGGGGTCCTCGTCACGGCGGCGGCGGCGGGCCATCTTCAGCAGGTTGCGCTTGGCAGCGGTCATCAGCCAGCCCTCGGGGGATGTAGGCACGCCGTCGCGCGGCCAGCACGCGAGCGCCGTGGCAAAGGCCTCGGCCAGCGCGTCCTCGGCGGCCGCGATGTCGCGCCACTGCCAGGCCAGCCAAGACAGCAGCCGGCCGTAGGCGTCCCGGGCCGCCGCGGTGGCAGCGGCCATGGCAAGCTCAGTGCGCTCGTCGGGCGCCACGCTCACTGCGGCGGCTGCGCCACCGGGCGCACTTCGGTGCTGCCGATCGCCGTGCTCGGGCTCTTCTCCGCCCACTTCAGGGCCTCGTCCAGCGAGGCCACGTCGATGACCACATAGCCGGCCGCCAACTCCTTGGTGTCGGCGAAGGGGCCGTCCTGCACCAGGCGCTGCCCGCCGCGCAAGCGCAGCGTCGTGGCGGTCCAGGGCGGGGCCAGGCGGTTGCCGCCGCGCATCACGCCGGCCTCGGACATCTCGCGCATATAGGCCATCCACGGCTCCATGGCAGCCGGCCCTTGCTGAGGGTCTTGATGACGCTCGATCTCCTCGATCGGCTGGTTGAAGGTCAGAACGAATTCCATGTTCAGCTCCTGTGAAGAGGGTAGTGGGAAGGGGCAACGGGGAGGGTCAACGGGGATTCACCACGGCTTGAGCACCAGCTTGCCCGAAGTCTGGCGCGACTCGAGCAGGCGGTGGGCTTCGGCGGCGGCCGCGAGGGGCATGGTGAGGATGGCGGGCGTCTTGACGCTGCCCTGGGCGATCAGGCCGATCAGCTCGCCCAGGGCCGCACCGGCCTGCTGCGGGCGCTGCAGGAACCAGCCGCCGACGTTGAAGGCCACGAGCGACTGGTTGGGCGCCGGGGCGTAGAAGAAGCGCTCCAGCGTGGCCGGGTCCAGCGTGGCCGCCTCTCCGCTGGCGGCACCGTAGACGATGGCCTGGCCAAAGGGCGCAAGGGTCCGCAGGCCCTGGGCCAGCACGTCGCCGCCGCTGGCCTCGAGCAACACGTCGACGCCCCGGCCATCGGTGGCGCGCAGCACCTCGTCGGCCCAGCCCGGCCTCGTGTAGTCCACCGACACATGCGCGCCCAGCTCCCGCGCCGCCTCGCCCTTGGCCGCCGAGCTGACGCCCGCCACGACCAGGCCGGCGCCCAGGTGCCGGGCCAGCTGCACGACATAGCTGCCCACGGCACCCGCAGCCGCCGGCACCAGGATGCTCTGGCCGGCCTGCAGCCGGGCCACCTGGCGCAGCATGAGCGCGGCCGTCGCGCCCGCGACGATCAGCACGCTGGCGCGGTCGGCGTCCAGCCCCGGCGGCAGCGGCGTGACCTGCGGCGCATAGGCCAGGGCGAACTGCGCGTAGCCGCCCTGCCCGTTGCCACCGACGAGCGCGAACACCGGGCTGCCGACGGCCGGGCCCGCAACGCCGGCGCCCAGCGCGGCCACGGTACCCGCCACCTCGCCGCCGGGTACGAAGGGCGGCACGGACTCGAAGGGATAGGCGTCGCCCCGGCGCCGCTTGACGTCCGAGAAGTTGACGGACGCCGATTCGACACGAATCAACACCTGACCCGGTCCCGGAACGGGCACCGGCACGGTCTCGATGCGAATCTGCTCGGGCCCGCCTTGGGCGTGGATGCGGGCAACCTGCATGGTGGGCGGTAAGGGCATGGGGGACTCCTTTGCGGGATGGCGGCGCGACGGCATCGCCGCACCTGAGCTTGGATCCCCGGCGCAGGGCCGAACGGACAGACCCCAAAAAACTTTTTTGACAAGCGCATGGCTCAGGCGGGGCCGCGGGACACGCGGCCTCACTGCGCGGTGAAGCCACCAGCAACGGCCAGGCACTGCCTCGCCAGAAGGCGCACCGGGTCGACCACAACAGCGGCGATGGCCTGCGCGATCTCTCCCGTTGTGCCTGCCCGGAACGCCGACAGGCTCGCCGGCAGACCGGACCTGGCGTCTTCGTGGCGGCCGGTGAAACGCTCCAACGTGTCGACCCTAGCCGGCCCAAGCACAGGTGCCGCCTCCGGCTGTGCAAACGTCGCGGCCATCCAAGGACACTCACAGGCCCGCAGCATCGGCCCGAACAACGGCCACCAGGTCTGATCTCGAGACGCCCCCGAGGCAGTATTCACCGAGCTGGGCCGAACCTGGGCTGGCATCATCGCGGCTGTTCGGAGCCCAATTTCGCGCGACGAGCACTTGTTACAACGCGCCGCTTTTGTCGGAGATTTAATGACCGTTTCGCCCGGCAAACTTTTCGAAAAGCCACCTATGAATCAGTCAAATGCGTTGGCCGCACAGGGACGTATCGTGGCGCAAAGTTGCTGCATAAGCAGCTGCTGCGGTCGCCCGAGAACACGTTGAGCATCATGAAAAGGCGTGCGGCTTTTTTCGGGCTTTTTGCCTTTGCGACCGCGGCCACTACACAGTCGGTCGACGTCTCGTTAATCAGCCTCATCGCTGCGCCGAGGGAGTTCGACGGCAAGCAGGTCAGAGTAATTGGCTTCGCAAGGCTGGAGTTCGAAGGCGATGCGATCTACCTCCATCGGGAAGACTACTTGCAGGGCATCACGAAGAATGGGCTTTGGCTCGATGTCGAGCGCTTGCCAAAGAAGTCAGCGGCGAGAGCCAACAACCGATATGTCATCGTGGAAGGCGTCTTCTCGATGACGGATAAAGGCCACTTGGGTCTGTGGTCTGGCTCTATCCAGAAGGTCACCCGAATGGATCGTTGGTCGGTGCCGAAATGATGCTCAACCGGTCAATGCAGCCGACCTGCGCCAGCTCCGCTGGCTGGTCGGCAGAAGTCCAACGTTGGGCATCCATGAAAGTCCACGCATGACCCTATGGACGCTCCGTGTCGGTATCGCGCTCGCCGTTCTCGGGCTGGCGCTGCTGTCACCGCTTGGCGATTTGCTGCCGTTCGACTTTTGGCCGAGTCTGAAGAATTTCTTCAGTACCGGCTCCACCTCGTCCGAGCCGGTTTTCTATCGCGTTATGCCCGGCGAGCGAAGCCGAGCCTTTGAGTTCGCCCTTATCGGAATCGGCTTGGCGCTAGTGGGCGCATCGCTTAATGCGCGGTATCGCAAGTGAAGTCGACGCCCAACTGGTCACTGCAGCGGACGGCTTCGCCGCCCACTGAGCTGGCACGTCGGCCAGCATGAAATCAGCCGTAGCCTTCATAGGCGCTGGAGCTTTTGTGGCTTTGGTGGCCGCGCAAGCTATCGGCGCTTTCGGTGGCGGATCGCCGACCATCACAGCCCCCGCGCCGTTGTTGCTTGTCGTTCCTGCCTTGCTGGGGTTACCCGCTCCCGTCGTGATCTTGCTTTTCACGGCGTGTTTCCTTTTGTGGCTCCCCTCGCTGCACAAAGGTAGGCCAGCGCTGCCAACGCGATCTGTTGCGTTGGCCGTGGCAGTCGCCGTTGTGTCAAGCGCCGTGTATGCCACCAACTGGAGCTACGGCCTCCGGTATCAGGGCCTCGCCCACACCGCTGCTTGCCTTGCGCTTAGCCTCCTGTTTGCGGCGTGCACCTTGGGCGCCGTTTGCCGAGCTCGGAAGCGGCCATCATTCAAGGCCGTGCTCGCGGCACACACCCTTACCTTCGTTTGGCTGGCTTCGTACGCGTTCCCGTATCTTGGTGAAACGCCATGATCCTGCTGCGGGCCAACCCTGTGCTGTAGTGGACGGCTATGCCGCTCGTTTAGCTCGCACGGTCAGCCCGATCTACCCGCCAATGCAAATCCCAACCCTTGAAACTTCCCGCCTTCGGCTGCTGCCGCCTTCTAGCGAGTGCGCTGCAGCCTACGAGAGGTTCTACACCGACGAGTCCGCGTCCAAGGCGTACGGTGGCCCGATCTCTCCAGGCGCCGCCTGGTCAAGACTGGCCTCCGACCTGGGCAGTTGGTATCTGCAAGGCTTTGGCGTCTGGGCGGTCCAGCGCAAGCTGGAGCAGGACATCGTCGGGACCTGCGGGTTCTGGCAAGGCAAAGGGTGGCCAAGAGAACTGACCTGGTGGCTACTGCCCGAGGTACGCGGACAGGGCTTGGCCAAAGAGGCTTCACTCGCGGCCGTGAACCACGCCTACTCGATGTTTGGCTGGGCGGAGGTGCAAACCTATATGAACGACGAGAACGAGGCGGCGCGCTCACTGGTGCTTGCGCTTGGTGGTGTGAAGTTGGGCCGGCAAGGGTTCCCTGATGGCAACCACCGAGATCTCTTCCGCATCCCGCCGCCCACTGCGCCATAGCTCGAACCTTGGCCGCTTGAATCGCACCGGCATTCGTGGAGGCCAGTTGGTGTGAGTCAGGCCTCAGCGGCCTGACGTTCGGCGAGTTGCCGGTAGTAGTTTGCCTCGGCCTCGG
>RXJV01000172.1 GCA_003963075.1 Burkholderiales bacterium | reverse complement strand
CGCAGCACCAGCACCGGCGTGGTGTTGGACGGGCGGATCAGGCCGAAGCCGTCGGCGTACTCGAAGCGCATGCCGTCGATGGTGTTGATCTCCAGCACGCCGGGCAGGTCGGCCGCGGTGACGACCGTCTTCAATTGCTTGACGACCTCGTGATGCTCGCCCTCGGCACAGGGCACGTTGATCTCGGGCGTGTTGAAGCTGTTGGGCAGGCCCTTCAGCACGGCGCTCGGGTCGTCGCTGCGCGACAGGATCTCCAGCATGCGGCCGGCGGTGTACATCGCGTCGTCGAAGCCGTACCAGCGCTCAGCGAAGAAGATGTGGCCCGACAGTTCGCCGGCCAGCGGCGCGCCGGTCTCCTTGAGCTTGGCTTTGGCCAGCGAATGGCCGGTCATCCACATCAGCGGCTTGCCGCCGTGCTCGCGGATCCACGGTGCCAGGCGCTGGGTGCACTTGACGTCGAAGATGATCTCGGCGCCGGGCTGGCGCTTCAGGATGTCGGCCGCGATCAGCATGATCTGGCGGTCCGGCATGATCATCTCGCCGTCCTTGGTGACGATGCCGAGGCGGTCACCGTCGCCGTCGAAGGCCAGGCCCAGTTCGGCGTCGGTGGCGTGGACGACGCGCTTCAGGTCTTCGAGGTTCTCGGGGCGCGAGGGATCGGGATGGTGGTTGGGGAAGTCGCCGTCCACCTTGGAGAAGATGTCGATGACCTCGCAGCCCAGCGCACGCAGGATGGCCGGGGCCGAGGCGCCCGGGATGCCGTTGCCGCTGTCAACCACCACCTTCATCGGCCGGGCCAGCTTGCAGTCCGTGACGATGCGGTGGCTGTACTCGGGCACGATGTCCATCGCACCGACGCGGCCGCTGCCGGTGGCGTAGTCCTCGGCCTCGATGCGGCGGCGCAGGCCCTGGATCTGCTCGCCGTAGACGGCGGCGCCCTGCAGCACCATCTTGAAGCCGTTGTAGTCCTTGGGGTTGTGGCTGCCGGTCACCTGGATGCCCGAGGTGCAGCCATGCTTGCCGCGCGTGGCGGCCACGTAATAGAGCATCGGCGTGGTCACGGCGCCGATGTCGACGACGTCCAGGCCGGTGGAGGCGATGCCGCGGATCAGCGCGGCGACCAGGCCGGGGCCCGACAGGCGGCCGTCGCGGCCGACGGCCACGGCCTTCTCGCCCAGCGCCTTGGCCTCGGTGCCGAAGGCCCGGCCCAGGTGCTCGGCGAGCTCCTCGTTCAAGGTCTGGCCGACGACGCCGCGGATGTCATAGGCCTTGAAGATGGAAGCGTGAACCTGCATGAATGCCTCGAAGTGCTGGGTTTGAAATCGCGGCGGATTGTAGGCATCGACTGTGGCTGTCGATTGGTCGCTCCGGCTGTCGATCCGTCACCCGTCTCAAGGCCTGGGCGCAGGCCTTCCTACACTGGCTGCCATGAGCTTTTTCGACGAACTGCTGGAGGCCATGGGCCGGCACCGGCGCCTGCGCAAGCACCGCACCGACAGCCCGCTGATGCTGACGCTGGCCTTCGTGCTGATGTCGGCGGGTTTCGGCCTGTTCTTTGCGGTGGTGGCGGGCGTGCAGGCCGGCAACCTCGGCACGCTGAGCTGGTGGCAAGACCAGCTGCCGGCCAATGCCTTGATCAGCCTCTGCGTCGTGAGCGTGACCTGGCTCGGCTACCGCCTCCTCGAACACTTCGTGCCGGAAGCCTGGCTGGACCGTGTCAACGGCTGGCACGACTGGCGCACCTGGGTGTTCTACACCAGCCTGTCGATTGGCCTGGCGCTCGCGGGCGTGGTGTTGGGGCTGGCCATCGTCGGGCGCATCTGGACGCTGGAGCTGCCCATGACCGAGCTGCTCCGCGATGCGTCGTTCTGGCGCCAGTTCATGCTGGTGTCGGCGGTGATCTCGCTCGGCATGAGCCTGTACTACCGGAACAAGCTGCGCGCCGAGCGGCTGCAGTCCAGCGTGACCGAAGCGCAGTTGAGGCTGCTGCAGGGCCAGATCGAGCCGCATTTCATGTTCAACACCCTGGCCAATGTGCAGAGCCTGATCGACTTCGACCCGGAGCGGGCCAAGCAGATGCTGGAGCGCTTCACCGACTACCTGCGCGCCGGCCTCGGCCAGCTGCGCGGCGAGTCGGGCACGCTGGCCCAGGAATTCGAGATGCTGGAGGCCTACCTCGGCCTGATGCAGCTGCGCATGGGCGAGCGGTTGAAGGTCGAGCTGCGGCTGCCGGCCGAGCTCTCCGGCATCGAGCTGCCGCCACTGCTGGCCCAGCCGCTGGTGGAGAACGCCGTCCACCACGGCATCGAGCCGCAGATCGCCGGCGGGACCGTGTCGGTCTGCGCGCGGCGTGTCGACGGCCGCTTGTGGATCGAGGTCGCCGATGACGGCCAGGGGCTGGACGGCCCGAAGCACCGGGCCGGCAACGGCATGGCGCTCGGCAATATCCGCGCCCGGCTGGAGGCGCGCTTCGGCCCCTCGGCCCGTCTGGAGCTGCTGCCCCGCGACGGCGGCGGCACGCTGGCCCGGCTTCAGATTCCCCTGCCTGCGAACATCCCATGACCACCGCCCTGATCGCCGACGACGAACCCCATCTCGTGCAGTATCTGAAGGCTCAGCTCGCCCAGGCCTGGCCGGAGCTGCAGATCATCAGCATGGCCGCCAACGGCGTCGAGGCCGCCGAGGCCATCGCGGCCCTGGAGCCCGACCTGGCCTTCCTCGACATCCAGATGCCGGGCCTGACCGGCCTCGAAGTGGCCCAGGGCATCGAGGGCGCCACGCGCGTCGTCTTCGTGACCGCCTATGACCGGTACGCGGTCGAGGCCTTCGAGGCGCGTGCGGTGGACTATCTGCTCAAGCCTTTGAAAACGGAGCGCCTGCTGGCCTGCGTGGCGCGGCTGCGCGAGGGCCCCGCAGGCCGCGACGATGCCCTGGCCGAGACGCTCAAGCGGCTGCTGCCGGGCGTGGCGGCCGGCACCGGCGCGCCGCGGCTGCGCTACATCCGCGCGGCCCAGGGCGAGCTGATGCACCAGATCCCGGTCGACGAGGTGCTGTTCTTCCACGCCGACGACAAATACACCGTGGTGCAGACCGCGACGCAGGAGCATCTGATCCGCACGCCCATCGTCGAGCTGGTCGGCCAGCTTGACCCCGAGCGGTTCTGGCAGGTCCACCGCTCGACCATCATCAACCTCGATCATCTCGCCGGCACCCGGCGTGACGAGCAGAGCCGGCTCTTCGTTCGCCTGCGCGGTCAGGCCCGCGAACTGCCCGTTAGCCGGGCCTATGTCCACCTGTTCAAGGCGATGTAGCCGCCACTTTGGACCCCTGGGGCGCAGGCGATTAGAGTTGGCGCATGCGTCTGTTTCGTCGCCGTCGCCTGCTCGCTGTCGCCGCTCTGGCCGTGCCGGCCGCTCACGCCGCCCCCGGCATGGAATGGGTGGCGGCTGATCTGCCGCCCTTTGCCTGGTCCGCCCCGGGCGGCCCGCAGGGCTATGCGCATGAGCTGGCGGTGGCCATGGCCCGCCACCTTGGCCGCCCGGGGCGGGTGAGCTATGTGCCTTGGGCGCGTGCCGTGCGCATGGTCGAACAGGGCGGGAACTACGGCGTCTTTCCGCTGGTGCGCACGCCCGAACGCGAGGCCCGTTTTCAGTGGCTGGTGCCGTTGATGGTGGTCCGCTATGGCCTTTACACGCTGGCGACGCGGGCCCCGCTCAGCCTCGACGAGCTGAGACCCTTGCGGGTCGGCCTGCTGCGCGGCTCGCCCATTGGCGCCCACCTGAAGGCGGAAGGCTTCCAGTCTCTGCTCAGTGCCAAGGACTACAAGGACCTGCTGCGCCTGCTGCGCGAGGGCACGATCGACGCCATCTACGCCGGTACCTTCATGCTGGAGGCCGCGATGGACGCCCTCGGCCAGCCGCGCAGCGACTTTGCGCTGCGGGCCACGCTCGGCGAGGGCACCCTTTACATGGCCGCGTCGCTCAGCGTCGATGCGGACGAGGTGCGACGCTGGCTCGCTGCCTACCGGGCCCTGGACGAGAACGGCACCGTCGCCCAGCTGCGCCGCCGCTACCTGCCGTAAGCCGTGAGCCGTGCGCCAGGCGCGCAGGCAGATGTCCGAAAACGGCCAGCTCCTGCGTCACCCGGCGCCTAGACTGGCTGCATGCCCCTTGCCCTTCTGCCCCCCGATGCCGCCTACGCCGCGCTGCAGGCTCACGACGCGCGTTTCGACGGGCGGCTCTATGTCGGCGTCACCTCCACCGGCATCTACTGCCGCCCGGTCTGCCGCGTGCGCCTGCCGCGGCGTGAGAACTGCCGCTTCTTCACGACCGCGGCGCAGGCCGAGGCCGAGCGCTTTCGGCCCTGCATGAAATGCCGCCCCGAGCTGGCGCCGCGGGCGCTGGCCTGGACGACGATGGATGCCTCGCGGACCCTGGCCCAGCAGGCCGCCGAATGGCTGGACCGTTGCGAGGACGCCGAGGCCAGCGTCGAGGGCCTCGCGCGCCACCTGGGCATCACGAGCCGCCATCTGCGGCGCATCTTTCAGGCCGAGCACGGCGTGTCACCGCTGCAATACCTGCAGACCCGCCGCCTGCTGCTGGCCAAGGCCTTGCTGACCGACAGCCAACTGCCGGTGCAGGAGGTTGCCTTCGCGGCCGGCTTTGCGAGCCTGCGGCGCTTCAATGCCGCCTTTGTCGAGCATTACCGGCTGCAGCCCTCGGCACTGCGGCGCGAGGGCGGCGCGGCGGTACCGGCCTCGCGCTTGCGGCTGGCCTACCGGCCGCCCTACGACGTGGCCGGCGTGCTCGCGTTCCTGGCACCGCGTGCGGTGGCCGGCGTCGAGCGGGTGGACGCCGACAGCATCACGCGCTCCCTGGCGCTCGACCATGCCGGCCGCCGCCATGCCGGCTGGCTGCGGGCCCGCTTCGAGCGGGCCGGCGAGGTCAGCGTGGAACTCTCCGCGACGCTGTGGCCCGCGGTGGGATCCCTGCTGCCGCTGCTGCGCCGCTGGCTGGACCTGGATGCCGACCCGGACGCGATCGGCGCCGCGCTGGGGGCGGGCGGCGTGCCGGGGCAAAGGCTGCCGGGCTGCCTAGACCGCTTCGAACTCAGCGTGCGGGCCGTGCTGGGCCAACAGGTCACGGTGGCGGCGGCACGCACGCTGGCGGGGCGCTTTGTCGAACGCTTTGGCGAACCTCTGGCTGAGGCGCCCGAGGGCTGTGGCCGGCTGTTCCCGACGCCCGAACGCATCGCCGCCGCCACGCGCGACGACATCGCCTCGCTCGGCATCATCGGCCGGCGCGCCGACAGCCTGATCGCGCTGGCTCAGGCCTGGCCCACACTCGCCTTTGCGCGCCGCGAGGGCGCGCCGGAGGCCGCGGCCGAGGCGCTTACCGCGCTGCCGGGCATCGGCCCCTGGACGGCGGCCTATATGCTGATGCGCGGCTGGAGCTGGCCCGACGCCTTCCCCCCCGGCGACGTGGTGCTGCGCAAGGCCCTGAGCGACGGCGGACCGCCCGTGTCGCCGCGCGCCTATCTCGCGGCCGCGGAGCGCTACCGCCCTTTTCGCAGCTACGCGGTCCTGCATCTGTGGAGAGGGGCATGACCCACCCCCAACGCGTTGCGGCCTTGTTGAGAGGGCACTGCCAGCGGCCGGGCAAAGCCGGTGCCGCGGCAGTCGCACGGTCAATCACCAAGATTGGAACTTCCCGATGAGTCATCATGTTTTGCAGCGCAGGATCGACACCCCTCTGGGCCCGTTGACCGCCGCGCGCAGCGCCGCCGGCCTTGCGGGCCTGTGGTTCGACGATCAGAAGCACCACCCCGGCGTGCTGGACGCCCCCGATGACGAGGGCAGCGACGCCTTGCTGTCTGCCACGGCAGCGGCCCTGGCGGCCTATTTCGCACGCCGGCCCTTCAGCTTGCCGCCGCTGGACCCGGCCGGCACGGCCTTCCAGCGCGAGGTCTGGCGGGCGCTGCTGCAGATCCCGCCAGGCGCCCCGGACACCTATGGCCGCCTGGCCCAGCGCCTGGGGCGCTCCGGTGCCGCCCGGGCCCTGGGCGCGGCGGTCGGCCGCAACCCGATTTCCATCCTGATTCCCTGTCACCGGGTGGTGGGTGCGGACGGATCGTTGACCGGCTATGCCGGCGGGCTGCAGCGCAAGCAGGCCCTGCTCGCATTGGAGGCTGCGGCGCGATGAAGGCCCTGGACCTGGGTGAGCTGGTGCTGCTCGCGGCGCTGTGGGGTGCGTCGTTTCTGTTCATGCGCCTGGGTGCCCACGCCTTCGGGCCGGTCGCGCTGGCGGCCGTGCGGGTGGGCCTGGCCAGCGCCCTGCTGATCCCGCTGCTGGCCTCGCGCGGGCAACTGGGTGAATTGCGCCGGCACTGGCGGGGGCTGCTGCTGGTCGGCGCGTTGAACAGCGCCATCCCCTTCGCGCTGTTCTCGTTTGCGGCCCTGTCGATCACGGCCGGTCTGTCCAGCATCGTCAACGCGACGACGCCGCTGTGGACCGCCGTTGTCGCCTTGGTCTGGCTCGGCCAGCGCCTGACGCCGCTGCGCGTGCTGGGCCTGGTCATCGGCTTTGGTGGCGTGGCCTTCCTGGCCTGGGACAAGGCCAGCTTCAAGCCCGGGGCCGACCACAGCGGCCTGCTGGCCGTCATGGCCTGCGCGGCCGCCACGCTGTGCTATGGCCTGGCCGCCAATGCCACCAAGCGCTATCTGGCAGGCGTGTCGCCGCTTGCGGTCGCCACCGGCAGCCAGTTCGCCGCGGCCCTGCTGCTGGCCGCACCGGCCGCCCTGCTGTGGCCGGCCGCCTGGCCCGATGCCGCGGCCTGGGCCAGCGCCCTCGGGCTGGCGGCGCTGTGCACGGCCCTGGCCTACATCCTGTACTTCCGTCTGATGAGCCGGGTGGGGCCGACCAATGCGGTGTCGGTGACGTTTTTGATCCCGCTGTTCGCGATCCTGTGGGGCGCGCTATTCCTCGGCGAGGCGGTCACGCCGCAGATGGTCGCCGGCGGCGCCGTCGTGCTGGTCGGCATCGCGCTGGCGCTGGGTCTGGTGGGGCGGCGCCAAGCGTCTTGATGCGGCATTAGGCAGCATTAGGCGGCATTGGGCGGCGCCATGCGCCGCGCCGCGCCTCACTTCGGGCGCGGCTCGGCGGTCGGCGCGGCGTCTAGGCGGATCACCCGGCGGGTGCGGTTTTCGGTGTCGTCCAGCGATTCGCTGACCAGGCGGTTGTGCCGCTCCCAGTCCTCGGCGCTGCGGATGATGCTGGGCTTGATCAGCACGACGAGCTCGCGCTTGCGACCGTTGTTCGCGCGGTTGCCGAACAGCGTGGACGTCAGCGGGTTGCTGTCGGCGCCGGGCAGGCCGGAGCCGCGGCGGCTGGCTTCCATCTGCATCAGGCCGCCGATGGCGACGATCTGGCCGTCGGGGATGCGCACGACGGTGTCGGTCTCGTTGATGCTCGAACTGGCCAAGGGCAGCCGGAAGTTGCCCACCGAGCCGAGGTCGACCTGCTTGACCTTTTCGGTCACGCTGGACACCGACGGGTGGATGTGCAGCGTGATCATGTCGGCCGCATCGATTTGTGGCGTCACGTCGAGCGCGATGCCGCTGAAGAAGGGCGTCAGCGTCAGCGTCGGGATCTGGTTCACATTGCTGCCCGTGCCGCTGGTGGTGCTGTTCGTCGTGTTGCTGCCGCTGATGCCGGTGATGAAGTAGTCGTCGGTGCCGACCTTGAGCACCGCCTTCTGGTTGTTCAGCGTCGCGATGCGTGGGCTGGACAGGATCTGCGTGTCGCCATGGCTTTCGATGAAGCTCAGCAGCGCCTGGAAGCCGCCGCGCGACAGGGCCAGGCCGAAGCTGCCGCCGCCGGCCGAGGGCAGCGGGATCAGGTCGGGCCAGGCGGGGTTCTGGGTGCCGCTGGACAGCGTCGGCAGGCCGCGGGTGTTGCTGACCAGCGGGTTGATGATGGAGCTGACGCCGCTTGGGATGGACGGGTTGACGCTGGTCTGGCCGATGGCGCCGCGGTCGCCCACGCGCGACCAGTCGATGCCGCTCTGGTAGCCCTCGCGCAGCTCGACCTCGACGATCTTGGCCTCCAGCATCACCTGGCGCTCGACCGCGACCCGGGTGGCCTTCAGCCAGGCCTCGACATGGCGCAGCTCCTCGGGCATCGCGCGCACGGCGACCGTGCCGGTCTGCGGGCTGGTGATGACGGTGCGGCCCTCGCCGTTGCCGACCAGGGCCTTCAGCGAGGTCGACATTTCGCCCCAGAAGTCATTGGCCACCTTGGTGCTGAGCTGGCTGCTCTCGTGCGGTTGCACGGTGGTGGTCGTGCCAGGCGTGCCCGGGGCGGCCGTGCCGCTGTTGGCGGCGGTGTTGGAGTTGCTGACCGGCGCAGCGCCGGAACTCACACGCACCTCGCTGCGGCCGCTGCGCTGCAATGCCAGTGCATTGATCGAAAACACCCGGGTCTGCAGCGTTGGCGGGAAGACGGTGACACGGCGCCCGTCGATCGCGTAGTCGAAGCCATAGACCTCGCGGATCGCGTCCAGGGCCTCGCGCAGCGTGACGCCCTTGAGCGTGACCGACAGCTGGCCCGACACGGCGGGGTGCACCAGCATGCTGTAGCGGGTGTCGCTGACCAGGGACAGGAACACGTCGCGCGCATTCGCGCCGTTGACGATCAGGTCGAAGCGCGGCTCGGCCGGCAGGGCGGGCGCGGCCGGCGCGGCGGCCGCCGGCGGGGCCGAAGCCGCGGACGCAGCAGCGGGCGGCGGCGCGTTGTGCTGGGCCTGCAGCTCCTCGCGCAGGGTCTGGCTGGGCTGGGCGACGCGCAGCGGCTTGTCCGCGCAGCCGGTGAGCACGGCGGCGGCTGCGCTCAGCAGCAGGAGGCGGGGGGCGTGTGCCTTCATGGCTTTTCCTTGGAATTCTTGACGCCGGAAGCGGCCGTGGCCGCCGGGATCGAGGACGGGGGCGGGCGCTTTTCGACGCCGCCATACAGGGGCTCGCGGCGCAGCTGGCCCGACTCGCGCAGCCACACGGCTTGTTCGGTGACGCGTTCGATGCGGGCGCCATCAAGGGTTTCGCCAACGCCGTAGCGGCGCCCGCGGACCACGACATAGCCGCGCCCGTTGCTGAAGACGACCTGGCGGATCGCGCGCTCGGACGGTTCGCCTACCGCGGCCGAGGCCGCCGACGCGGCCTGGGCGGCAGCGACCGCGCTGCGCAGCGCGACCGGCCAGGCCATCGGGTCGCGCGCGGCTTCATCGCCGGCCTGGGCGGGCAGGGCCATGGCCAGCCCCAGCATCAGCAGGCATCTCATGGCTGCACCTTCAGCAGAAAAACTTGGGCCAGCAGGCGCGGCGCCTCGTCGGGCGCGCCGGTGGTGATGCGGATCTCGCCCCAGCGCAGCCCGGGCAGCTCGGTTTCGAGGGCTTGCAGGTAGCGCTGCAGGTCGGCGTAGCGGCCCTGGACCTGCAGCTCCATCGCCTGCCAGCGCATGCCGGGCAAGGTGGCCGGCAGGCCGGACGGGGCGGACGCGGCGCTCTGGCCAGCCGGCGGTTCACCCAGCAGCCGGAACCGCTCCAGCACAAGGCCGGGCTGCCGGTCCAGCAGGCGCTGCAGCACGGGTGCCAGGTCTTCGGCGCTGCGCAGCGTGCCGCCCTGACGCAGCGCGGCGTCGAGTTGCTGGCGCTCCAACTGCGCCGCGTCGAAGCGCATGCGCAGCGGATGGGCCGGGTCGGCAGCGGTCGCGCGGCTTGCCTGCACGAACTGCTCGCGCAAATTGGCTACCTCGGCGGACTGCTGCAGCTGGGCACCGGCGCGCAGCGTGGCGCGCTGGGTCATCGGGGTGAGCACGAGGGTGTCGAACACGGCGGCGAGCACGGCCACCAGGCTCAGCAGCAGGATGACGCGCTCGCGCAGGCTGAGGGCGTCGATGCGCCGGGCCTGCCGTTCCCAGCCGGCCTTCAAGCGCGCCGGAATGAGGGGCTTGCCGGCCTTCATGGCTGTGCCCCCGACGCCGCGCTTGCCGCGCTGGGCGCGCTGACGACATGAAAGTTCCAGACCGGCAGCGGCTGGCTGCCCGGTGAGGGCAGGTGGCGCGCCGGCAGCGCTCGCGCGGCATCGTCGTTGCCCGGCGCACCGGGCTGCTCGACCCGCAGCGCGGCCAGGCTTTGTCCGGCCAGTGCCGGGTGGCCGGCGAGCCGGGCCAGCCACGGGCGCAGCACGGCCGTGTCCAGCGTTGCGCCGTCCAGCTCCAGCCGGCCGGGCACGTGGCGCAACTCGGTCAGCCAGACGGCCTCCGGCAGGCTGAGGGCGACGAAGCCCAGCACGCTGGAATGGCGCTGCGCGCCGGCAGCCCCGCCGCCCAGGGCCTGCAGCAGTTGGCGGCGTTGGGCATTGCCGAGGTCGAGCTCGTTCAGGCGCTGCTCCAGCGTCGCTGCATCGAGCGCAGGCGGCAGCCCGGCACGCGCCACGATGAGGGACTGCTTCTCGGCGGCGAGCCGGACGAGCAGGGCCTGGTGTTCGGCCTCGGCCCGCGCATCCTGCCAGTGCAGCCACAGGGTGACGCCGCCACCGGCGAGCAGCATCAGGCCGCAGGCCTGCAGCAGCGCGAGCGCCGAGAACACGCGGCGCGGTGCCAGCAGGATGGGCGTGAGCAGATTGATTTGCTGGGCCATCAGAGTTTCCGCGTCTCGGTGCGCAGGGCAGCGCCCAGCAGGGGCAGGCAGGCCGCGAGTGCCTGGGCCTGCGACCCGCCTTCGGGCGCGGGCACGCCGGGGGCAAATTCGGCCAGGGCGTCCAGCGCGATGGTGCGCAGGCCGAGTTCGCGCTGAATCAGCGTCGCGACCTCGGGGCCGTGTTCGGCCGTGGCAACGTAGAGCCGTGCCAGCGGCAGCTCGGGCCAGCTGCGCTCCCAGACATCGATGGAGCGCTGCAGCTCGACAACCAGGGGCGATTCCTCGGTGCCGCTGTCGAAGGCGCCGCCCGGCTGGTATTCGAAGCCGAGCGGCAGGTCGGCACCGGCGGCCGCGCCCGGCTCACCCCGGGCGCGGGCCAGCAGCGCGGCATCGCGCTCCAGCCGCCGGGTGTAGTAGAGCTCGTCGCCGGCGCAGATCACCAGCAGGCAGTGGCGTTCGTCCAGCAGCACGGCGGCACAGGCGCGGGCGGCGAGGTCGTCGGCCCGCGCCCGGGCGGCGAGCAGGTTGCGCAATGCGGTCTCCCAGATGTCGACGATGCCGATGCGCTCGCTCAGCGCTGCGGCACCGGTGGTCAGCGCCTTGATCGCGCTGCTGCGCGCCGCGACGACAAACAGCTGCCGCTGCGCGCGTTCGACATCGCCGCCGACATGCATGACATCGAGCGTCAGCTCGGCGACGTCGACATCGATCAGTTCCTTGATCTGCCAGCGCGCGGCGGACTTGAGTTCCTCCGGCGGCACATGGGGCGTGTCGACCTTGAGGATCTGGTAGTGGTCGGGGTCGAGCAGCGCGATGGCTTCCCCGGCCGGGAGGCTGCGCGCTTCGTCGAGCAGGCCCCAGCGCAACAGCCGCACTGGCGCAGCGCCGGGAGCGGCGTCGGTCAGCACGAAGGCGTGGCGCTCGCCGGCCTGGCGCAGCAGCAGGCGCTGGCCGTTGCCGCGCGGGGACCAGGGCCAACGCATCAGAAATTCTCCCGCTGGTAGATGACGCCGTCGCTGCCGCGGTACAGGCCCCAGGTGGCCCGCGCGCTGGGATCGTGGCTCGTCGTGCCGCCGCACCACGGGGCGCGCAGCGCAGCCAGGTTGGCACCCTGGGTGGCCGACCTGGCGGGCGTCCAGCCGCCCAGGCAGGACTGGTCGGTGGGCGGTGTTGCGCCGTCGAGCGCAACGGCGATGTCCATGCTGCCGAGACGGCCGCCGCTGGGCGCTGCGAGGCTGATGAAGCCTTGACCGCTGGCGACGGCCACGGCGGCCGGCGTCAGCACGGCGGCGTTGCTGGGCAGGGTGGTCAGCGTCTTGCGGAAGTTGCCGAAGCTCAGGTTGGCGGCGGTGATGCGAGTGCAGGAGTCCAAGGTGTTGGTGATGTAGGCGGAGCCGTTCCAGTA
>RXJV01000008.1 GCA_003963075.1 Burkholderiales bacterium | reverse complement strand
CCGAAATGACTATGACGTCGTTCAGCATGACGACGCTGCCGAACAGCGCTGAACAGCTCGATGGGCTGACTGACGAGGTGGACTGAAATACGCAGCCTGTCATTCAGGAATGCTGTGATGTCGTCGTTTGCAGCTCCCCGATCAAGCCATGTCCATTGACCAGCGCCGTTCGCCCCGTGTCGAGTTCTTCCTGGTGCCTGCCGAACATGAGCAGTTGCCGGTCTGGATCTTCAAGCCGGAGGGCCTGGCCGATGCGCGTGCAGGCATCGTCGTCAACCTCAGCGAAGAGGGCCTGCAGATCCTGATCGCGGCCGAGCCGTCGCTGGACGCCCAGCATTACGAGCTGCGTCTGCTGCTTGGCGAGGATGACGGCGTGCCGCTGTTCAGTGCGGCGGTGCGGTTGGTCTGGAGCCGGCCACTGAGCCGCATCGTGCAGGTCGGTGGTTTCGAGTTCGAGTCTGCCAACTCCCAGGCCGAGGAATTCTTGCGCACCCAGACCGCCCAGATCACCGCGCGCAAGTGGGTGCGCTGCGTGCTCGTCGAGCGGATGACCGCGCTGGCCTGAGTCGCCGGTTCCGGCGCCTCGCGCGGCCGGTTCAGTCGATGGCCGGATAGTCACCCAGGCCATCGGGCCAGGGCGTCAGGATCTCGAAGCCATCGGCCGTCACGGCCACCATGTGCTCCCATTGGGCCGACAGCGAGCGGTCACGGGTGACCACGGTCCAGCCGTCGTTGAGCTCGCGGATGCTGGGTTGACCGGCATTGAGCATCGGCTCGATCGTGAAGATCATGCCCTGCTGCAGCCTCAGGCCCTCGCCCGGCCGGCCGAAATGGTTGACGTGCGGTTCGTCGTGGTAGACGTCGCCGATGCCGTGGCCGCCGTATTCGCGCACGACGCTGAAGCCCGCCGCATGCGCCACCTGCTGGATCGCATGTCCCACGTCCCCCAGCGTCGCGCCGGGCCGCACCTGGCGGATGCCGGCGCGCAGCGCCTCGTAGGTCGTCATCACCAGCCGGCGCGCCAGCACATTGGTCTCGCCGACGATGAACATGCGGCTGCTGTCGCCGAACCAGCCGTCCGGCGTCGTCAGCGTCACGTCCACGTTGACGATGTCGCCCTTCTTGAGCTTCTTGTCCTTGCTTGGGATGCCGTGGCAGACCACGTGGTTGGGCGAAATGCAGGCCGTCTTCGGGTAGCCGTGGTAGCCCACGTTGGACGGCGTGCACTTCAAGGTGTCGACGATGTAGTCGTGGCAGAGCCTGTCCAGGTCTTCGGTCGTCACCCCCGGCACGACATGGGGCTTGAGCATCGCCAGCACCTCGGCGATCAGGTGGCCGGCATGGCGGGCCTTGGCCACCTCTTCGGGGCTGCGAATCTTGATGCTTCGTTGGCTCATGGGCGCTCTCCCGGCACGATGGCCGTCTCGTAGACCGACAGGAATTCTGCGGGCATGCGACTGGGCCGGCCGCTGCGGATGGCAATGCACACCAGCGACCAGCGGCCGCGCATCAGCGTGGCGCCATCCGCCACCCGGCGCAGCTGAAAGCGGCGCTCCATCGTCAGCCGGCCGTCACTGGACACCAGCCAGGTGCCCAGTACCAGGGCTTCGCCTTCGAAGGACGGCAGCAGATAGTCGTAGTGGCCGGCGCGGATCGCCATCGCGCGGTCCAGCCGGCGGTAGTCGTCCAGTGTCAGGCCCAGCGCCTCGGAATGCGCCCAGCCGGCCTGCTCGCACCACTGCACGTAGACCGCGTTGTTGGTGTGGCCCAGGCCGTCGATGTGCTCGGCGGCGGGCGTCAGCGCCAGCGTGAATGGCGAGGGCCGGTCCCAGCCGTTGACCGCTTCGTTGCTCACAACCAGCCCTCCTGCTCGGCCTTCACGCCACGTGCCGCGAGGGCATCGCGCAGCGCCGCAAGTTCGTGAGGCAGCGTGCGGCCGGCCAGCCGCTCGAGCACTGCGCGGTCATAGCGGCCCAGCGGCTGCAGGCCGGGCCGGCCCAGGTGCTCGGGCTCCATGGCCGTGGCCGCCCAGCGGAGCCCGGCCTGCTCCCAGGGGCCGGCGGCGGCGAGTGCGATCTCGATGCCGGCCGGGTCGGCGTCGGCACTGATCGCGGCTGGGGCCGGCGCCAGCGCGATCAGCCGGGCCATGGCCTCGCTCCAGGCCCGCGTCGGCCGACCGGCGATCCACACCAGTGCATCGCCCCGCACGCGCCGGGCTGCTTGCTTCTCGAAGCTGGCGCGGTTCTCGATCAGCCACCAGCGGGCCGGTGGCGAGTCGACGCGCTGCAGCCCCTGCAGCGCCTCGGTCGGCAGCGTGATGAACGGCGCCGCGCCCAGATCCAGCCGCAGTCCATCGGGCCAGCACAGCGCGGCATCGCCGGCCACGGTCAGCGTCGGTGCGAAGGCCTCGATGCCCAGGGCCGGCAGGTCGAAGTGGCGTTCCAGCCAGCCCCACTCGCCGGCGGCGATGGCTTTGGTGTGCCCCAGGTGCAGCGCGAAATCGCGGCGCAGCCCCGAGCGGCCCTCGGTCACCCAACGGCACAGCGCTTCCAGCAAAGCTGCCCGCGCCTCGGCGGCGGCCGTGGCCATGCGCGCCTCGGCCAGGGCCTGGGCGGCCTCGCCGACGAGTTCGTCCGCCATCAGGACCTCCAGTCGCTGCGCCAGCGCCGCGGTGCGCGCCTCGCGGTCGCTGCGGGTGGCCAGGCCCAGCGCGGCCTGCAAGGCCTCCAGCTCGACCCAGCAGAGCTTCACCGACCACCAACGGCCGTGCTCGCTGCGCTCGTGGCGCGTGGCCAGCCCGGCTTCCAAAGCCTTCTGTGACAGCGCGTCGGCCAGCTCGATGCGTGTCGGGCCGGCGGTCTGCAGCAGGCTTTGCCAGGGGCGCGTGTCGGCGCTGCCGCGCAGCCAGTCGATCAGCAGTTCGCGCTCCTCGGCGCTCAGCGCCGGCAGCCGGCCGGGCCACACCGCCTGCGCCGCCCCCAGGTGGCGGCGCAGGCGGCTGGCGCTGAGCTCACGCGTACTCACTGACCTCGGGCCGGCGTGCGAGCACCGCGATCGGCGGTGCCCAGCGTTCGCCGCGCGGCTTCTTGCTGGTCACCAGCGTGATCTCGCTGGGCTCGAAGACCTCGACGTTGTGCGTGATCGGCGTGGTCAGCAGGTACTGGGCGCGGGTGCTGCGCAGGAAGTGGCCGACGAGCTGGATGTTGCGCACATCCAGGTGGGCGAAGGGCTCGTCGATGAAGACGAAGCCGCCGGGCGTCTCGTCGTCCTTCATCAGGCCCACCAGCAGGATCAGGCTCTTGAGCACCTGCTGGCCGCCCGAAGCCTCGCCGTCGTTCAGGCCCACCTCGCCCTTGCCGTCGAAGTTGAACTTCACCTGCAGGCCGGCCTGGGCGAGCACGGTGTCGTCGTTGTCCAGGTGGGGCAGGATGGCCTCGGCGGCCACGCCAGCCAGTTCGCCCAGCTCGGCCACGTTCTTCTTGTAGCGCCGCACCGTAGCGCGCAGCACGTCGATGTAGCGCTCGCGCGCGTTGCCGGCGGCGGTGGCGGCCAGCGCGTTGCTGGCCTTGCGGTTGGAGAGCTGCTCTTCTTCGTCGCGCACCTGCTGGGTCATGCGGACATGGCGGTCCAGCACGGTGGCGTCGGTCTCCCACACGCCCTTGTCCAGCTCCTGGTCCACATGGTGGGCGCGGATCTCGGCCTGGCGCGCGTTCTCGAACTCGTTCTTCAGCGCCGCGAGCGCGATGGGCGTGATCCAGCGCGGCGGGAACTTGGCGCCCGCCTCGCGCGAGGCGCGTGCCGCGGCCTGCAGCGTCTGGCGGCGCTCGGCATGCTCGCGCGCGGTGCGGGCCAGCCGCTCCTCGCCCTCGGCCAGTTCGCGCTGGGCGCGCTCGTAGTTCTGCTCGTGCACGCCGGAGGCCTTCAGCAGCCGGTCGTGCTCGGCCTCCACGGTCGTCATTCGGGTGGAAGCTTCCGCGCGCGCCTGCTTCAGCACCGGCAGCCGGGCGCGGGCCTCGGCGAATTCGTCGGCGCGCTCGCTCAGCTCCACGGCCGCCTTGTGGCCCTGGGCGGCGCGCTGGGCGTCCTTGAGCTGGCGGTCCACCTCGGCCTGGGCCCTGGCGACGCGGGTCAGCTCGGCGTCGAGGCGGGCCAACTCGGCCTCCAGCGACGCGCGCCGGCCGGCCACCGCGTTGGCGCCGAACTGGTGGTCCGACGCCGGGATGGCCACGCTGCGGCCACCACGGCCGTCGCGGTAGTAGGCATCGGGCGTGATCCATTCGCCGCCGGTGCCGCTGCCCTCCTCGGTGCTGGCCACGCAGCGGATGCCGTCGAGCTGGCGGGCCAGCCAGGTCGGCAGCGGCGCGCTGACCTTGAGCGCGGCCAGCAGCGAGCCGGGCCGGGCCTGCGGCACGGGCGCGGCGTCGGACACGACGTAGTGGCGGTACTTCAGCCGGGCAGCGATCGCAAAAGCACGGGCCTCGTCGCTTCTGGCCTTCAGCACGACGACCCAGCGCGATCCACGCAGCACGCCCTCCGCGGCCTCACGCCAACGCTCGTCGGCGATGTCGATGCTGTCGGCCACGACGTGGTGGGCGATGCCGGCGTCGTCCAGGGCCTGGCGCAGCGGCCTCACCTCGGGCGGCGGCGGCGGCAGGCGCTTGTCCTTCAGCTCGGCGAGCAGGCCCTGCACATGGCGCAGCTTGTCGTCGGCGCGGGTGTAGTCGCCGCGCAGCTTGTCCTTGTCGGCGGCCAGCTGCTGGGTGCGGGCCGCGAGCGCGGCGGCGTCGGCCTCCACATCGGCCAGCGCACGCAGCTCGTCCTCGCGCTTGACGGTCTGCTCCACCGGCTTCTCGGCCTCGCGCGCCTGGTCGAACGCGGCGCGGGCCTCGCGGCGCTCGCCTTCCAGCGCGACCAGCCGGGCCTTGGTGGCCTCATGCTCCTTGAACAGCGCGTGCAGGCCGGCCCGCTTGGCCGACAGCGCGCGCGCATCGGCGGCGGCGAACAGGCGCGCCCGGTGCAGCTCGCGGCCGTCGCGCGCCAGCCGCTCGCGGGCCTCGCTCCACTGCATCACCGGCAGCACCTCGGTGGCCAGGCGCTCGCGCTCCTGCACCTTGAGCTGCCACTGGCGATAGCTCGTCACGCGGTGGGCCAGTTCGGCCAGCTGGGCCTGGGTGCGCGCCAGCTCGCCTTCGGCGGCCTGCACCTCCTTGGCCAGCTGCTGCTGGTGGCTGCGCGCCTGCTCGTAGCGGTCCAGCACCTCCTGGTCACCGAACACCTCGAACACCAGGCGCAGCAGCTCCTTCGGGCTCAGCTCGCAGAGCCGGTCGGTCTGGCCCTGCTCCAGCGCCAGCACGCGGCCGATGGCGCGCGTCAGGCCCGCGGCCTCCAGGCGCTTGCGCCAGGCCTCGATGCCCAGCCAGTCGCGGTCGCTCTTCTCGGCCAGCTGCTCGATCTCGACCGCACCTTCCACGATGGCATAACGCCGCGTCCAGTCGCCGCCCTGGCGCTCGATGCGGCAGGCCAACGTGACCTGGTCGGCATAGATCAGCGAGCTGGCGAACGGCCGGCTGCTGTTCTGCCGGCTGCGCGGCCGGTTGTCCACCAGCGCACGCAGCCAGGCCGTCTCGGCATTGGCATGGCGGGCATAGGTGCGGAAGGTGCGGCCGCCCGAGCACTCCAGCCCCAGCAGCGTGCGCAGCGCGTCCAGCAGCGTGGTCTTGCCCGAACCGTTGGGCCCGGCGATGGTGATGATGTTGCCGTCCAGCGGCAGCGTGACGCGCTGGCAGTAGTCCCAGTGCAGCAGTTCGAGGGTTTGGAGGTGGAACATGGAATCTGCTTGTGTATCGCTGCTGGCCGAGCACCGGCGCCGAGCCGGCTTCAGTCGATCTTGAGGGGTGGCGCGTCTTGGACACGCCCGAAGAGGGCCAAGTGCTTCGCGTAGATTGCCACCGGGATGAGGCCCAACATGCCGGCAGCTGCGCTGCTTTCCACGATGGCGAGTGCCCCATTTGAATTCACGAACAGCGTCGCCGTGCCGCCACCGCAGGCAAATCCTGGCGAGTCGTGCCCACCGCACTCTGTCTTCTTGGACAGGACTAGACGCTGGTCGGGCAATGTCTTGAGATCGACATCTTCCCGATACACGCGCTCATGAACTGTCTTTCCTTCGGTCACGAATCGCACCAGAACAGCCTTGTCGGTCAGAAGCCAGATGTAGACCTGGTCGGCGCTCCGTGCGGGCGCGTTCAGCGCTTCTGCGACGGAGTCACTCGCCAGGAACTCACCCTGGGAGCGATAGAAAGAGACGTTCCAGAACGCCGCGCGAAGGTCCTTAGTCGCCGCCACATCGAGCTCTTCACGCAACGCTCGGGAATCGATAGAGACACAGGCGCTCAGCGCTAACAGCAAAGGAAGCGCCGCCAAGGTCCGCAAGAAATTCATGAGCCCTCGCTGTCCGCAGCACGCTGCGCTTGCAATTCGGCAATGGCCGGGCCGGCGACGGCATCCGTCGCACGGGCCAGCACGTCGGCCAGCGCGCCGTCGAGGATGCGCGGCGCGAGCTGGTCGTAGTCCAGCAGCAGGTCCAGCAGCGGGCCCTCGGCGATGTCTTCGCCGCGGCGGGTGATGAAGCCGTGGCGCTCCAGCAGTTTGAGGTTGCCATCCAGCCGCACCTTCTTGCCGAGCTGGTCGCCGAAGTCGGCCAGCAGGCTGCGGTAGCTCAGCACCGGCGACACGCTGGCGGTGGCCGGCAGCGGCTTGTCGGCGGCGAACATCTCGCCCTGCTGGTCGCCGTCGGCATCGGCCCGGTTGAGCTGGCGCTGGCGCTTGGGCAGGATGATCAGGCTCCACAGCACCACCAGCAGCGACACGCCGTCGCGCGGCAGCTCCAGGTTGTTGTTGGCGGCCAGGCCGGTCTCGCCGAACACCGCGCTCTCGGCCGGCCGCAGCAGCGCGACCGACACATGCTCGGCATAGACGTTGTCCACGAGCTTCAGCCCCACGCCGGCCAGGCGTGCGGTGACGGCGGCCCACAGGTCGGCGTCGATCAGTGCCCGCTTGACCAGCGGGTGGGCGCGCGGCAGCCAGCGCCGGGCCAGCAGTTGGGCCGCCAGGCTGGCGGCGTCATCGAAGGTGTTCATTCGGTGTCACTCATCAACTCGCCGCGGCTCATCCAGGCCACGGTCTCGTCGTCCACGGGGCCCTGCTCGGCGCTCCAGCGCACCCGCCAGGGCTGGCGGGCCATGTCGCCGGTGGCGCCCTTCAGATGACGGGCCTGCGGGTCGCCCAGCAGCGGCAGCAGCTGCGCCCGGTAGGCGGCCGAGGCGTAGCTGCCGCCCAGCACCGCCGGCGCCACCGGCTGCACGCCGCGGCCCTCGGCGGTCCAGCCGTTCAGCAGTGCCTGCAGCGCGCCCAGCTCGGCCGGCAGGCTGAGCACCTCCAGCCGGCCGTCTGGCGCGGCCTGGGCAGCGGGCAGGCCAGCCACGTCGGCGGGCTTGGGGCGGTCACGCTCGAACTCGGCCTCGGCGCCGTCCACCAGCTCCTGCGCGGCGACGATGACCGGCTGCACGCCGGTCGACAGGGCCTCGCCCAGCAAGGCGTGCAGCTCGCCGGCGCCGGCCTGGCGCTGCAGCCACTGGCGCAGGTCGGTCGTCGTCACGCCGGTGGAGCCCAGCGTCACGCGCTGGCGGTCGGCCTGCTGCAGCGCGCGGTTGAACTGGCTGGCCATCACGAGCAAGCTGGCCTGTGCATGGCCCAAGTCGCGCGCCAGCCGCTCCAGCCGCGCATGGCCGCTGGCCTGGGCCTGCTCGATGATGGCCTTGACGGCGTCGCTGGCGCGGTCCACCAGCGCCATCGCGCGCTCGAAGCGGGCATTGGCCCGGCGCAGCTCGAACTCGCTGCCGCTGGCCATCGCGTCGGCGAACTCCTCGCGCAGTCGCGCCAGCTGCGCCTGCAGCATGTTGAGCTGCTGCGGCTCGAGCAGGCCGAGCTGGTGGGCGCCGGCCACGCCGGCCAGCAGCGCGGCCAGGTCGTCGTCGGGGCCGGCGGTGTCCGCCGTCAGCGGCTGCAGCATGCCCACGACCTGCTGCGCCAGCGGCGTGATCGCATAGGTCTGCGTGGACGCGTCCCAGTGCAGCAGGCCGGCGTCGCGCAGGCGCTTGAGCACCGTCTCCAGCGCGTCTTCCTTGACATGGTGGAAGTGGCGGTTCAGCTCGTCGCGGGCCAGGCGCGCGGCGGGCAGCGCCATCAGCTCCAGGAACACCCACACCCGCAGCCGCACCCAGGCGGCCTCACCGCCGAACAGCGCGCGCTGCGCGGCCAGCAGCGCCTCGTGGCGCTCCAGCTGCCACCACAGCAGCGAATCCACCGGCCCGCCGCCGTCGCGGAAGAACTCGTCGGGCGAGCGCGGATCGTCGGGGGTGGGGGCGGGGCGGAGGTCGGACATCGGGCGCGGATTATCGTCGTCGGCATTCAGTCGCTTTGAGCGCTGCCGCCGCGCGGCTTGAACCTCGGACCGGCAGCGCCGGGCCACACTGGGCGCCATCATGCGTCAGCCCACCTTTTTCCTCTCCCACGGCGGCGGCCCCTGGCCCTTCATGGACGGCGACTACCGCCGCGCCCATGCCGCGCTCGAAGCGTCTCTGCAGGCACTGCCTGCCACGCTGCCCGAGGCACCTCGGGCCATCCTGATGATCTCGGCGCATTGGGAGGAGGCCGCCTTCACGGTGATGACCTCGCCCGCGCCCGGCATGCTCTACGACTACGGCGGTTTTCCGGCGCACACCTACCAGGTGGTCTACCCGGCGCCGGGCCACCCGGCGCTGGCCGAGCGCGTCGTCGCCCTGATCGAGGCGACGGGCCTGCCGGCCGCGCGCGATGCGCAGCGCGGCTTCGACCACGGCAGCTTCTGCACGCTGGCCCCCATGTACCCCGGCGCGCAACTGCCGGTGGTGCAACTGTCGCTGCGCGCCGGCCTCGATCCGGCACAGCATCTTGCGCTCGGTCGCGCGTTGGCGCCGCTGCGCGAGGAGGGCGTGCTCATCCTGGGCAGCGGCTTTAGCTTTCATAACCTGCGGCTCTACAACGAGGCCGGGCGCGCGCCGTCCGCTGCCTTTGACGCCTGGTTGCAGGCGGCGCTGGCCGACACCGAGGGCCGCGACGCGTCGCTGCAAGCCTGGGCGCAGGCGCCGTCCGCCCGGATGGCGCATCCGCGCGAAGAGCATCTGCTGCCGCTGATGGTGGCAGCCGGTGCGGCGGCGGGCGAAGCCGCCACGTGCTGCTACCACGAGACCGGCTTTCTCGGCGCCGTGACGGCTTCCAGCTTCAGGTTCGGCTGAGCGCACGCCGGTCGGTTGCCGCAGCGGCGTCGGGCTGGCGCGCGGCGAGAAAGCGCTGGCGCAACACGCCGTCGCTGCTGCTGCGCCAGGCGGCAAACACGGCCGAGCTCTCGATGCCCTCGGCCAGTGGCCGGAACACGGCGCCCTGGACGCCGGCGCGTTGGAAGGCCGCCGGCACGATGCTGACGCCCAGGCCCTGCGCCACCAGCGAGACGACGGACAGCCAGTGGCGGCCCTCGTGCTGCAGCCGCGGGTAGAAGCCATGCTGGCGGCAGATCTCGACGATGCGGGCGTGGTAATCCGGTGAACCCTTGCGCGAGAACAGGATGAAGGGCTGTTCGCTCAGCGCGTCGAGCGGCACCTGCGTCTGGGCCGACAGCGGGTGCGCCGCCGGCAGGCAGGCCAGAAACGGTTCCTGGTACAGCGGCGCGGCCGTCAGGGCGGGCGGCAGGCGGTCGGTATGAACCAGGCCGAGATCCAATTCCTCGGCGAGCAAGGCGTCGATCTGGTCTTGCGAGTTCAGCTCCACGACGACCACTTCGACCCGCGGATGTCTTGCCTGGAAGGCCTGCAGCCAGTCCGACAGGCCGTTGAACAGCGTGGAGCCGACAAACCCGAGCCGCAGCCGGCCGACCTCACCGGCCTGCACCTCGCGGGCCAGCGCGCAGGCCTCGTCAGCGCGGGCCAGCAGCGCGGCGGCGTGGGGCTGGAAGGCCGCGCCGGCCGGCGTCAGCCGCACGCCCTTGCTGTCGCGGTCGAACAGCCGGGCGCCGATGCTGGCCTCCAGCTGCTGGATGGCCACCGACAAAGGCGGTTGCGAGATGGCCAGACGCTGGGCGGCGCGGCCGAAATGCAGTTCCTCGGCCAGAGCCAGGAAGTAGCGCAGATGCCGGAACTCCATGGTCCGGTTGGCCGGCGTGGTCATAGGTATGTTGAATCGTGGAAGTCTTTTCTTGAATTGGACACGAATCGCCGGCCGGCGCAATACTCTGCCGATGCGCGTCGGGCCCGAGCGGCCGGGCGCGATCACCGACAGGAATTCAGGAGACCGCCATGGCCGGCAAGGCAAGCTTTCATTGGGACGACCCGCTGCTGCTCAACGAGCAGCTGACCGACGACGAGCGCATGGTGCGCGATGCCGCAGCGGCCTACTGCAGCGACCGGCTGCGCCCCCGGGTGATCGAGGCCTTCCGCAAGGAGCAGACCGATGCCAGCATCTTCCGCGAGATGGGCGAACTGGGCCTGCTGGGCCCGACCATCCCGGCCGAATACGGCGGCGCCGGCCTCAGCTACGTCAGCTACGGCCTGATCGCCCGTGAGGTGGAGCGGGTCGACTCGGGCTACCGCTCGATGATGAGCGTGCAGTCGTCCCTTGTGATGGTGCCCATCCACGAGTTCGGCAACGAGGCCACCAAGCGCAAATACCTGCCCAGGCTGGCCACCGGCGAATGGATCGGCTGCTTTGGCCTGACCGAGCCCAACCACGGCTCCGACCCGGCCTCGATGGTCACCCGCGCCCGCAAGGTGGACGGCGGCTATGAGCTGACCGGCAGCAAGATGTGGATCACCAACAGCCCGATCGCCGACGTCTTCGTGGTCTGGGCGAAGGATGACAGTGGCCAGATCCGCGGCTTCGTGCTGGAGAAGGGCTGGCAGGGCCTGACCGCGCCGGCCATCCACGGCAAGGTGGGCCTGCGCGCGTCGATCACCGGCGAGATCGTGATGGACAAGGTGTTCTGCCCCGAGGAGAACGCCTTCCCGGAGGTGCGCGGCCTGAAGGGCCCGTTTACCTGCCTGAACAGCGCCCGCTACGGCATCGCCTGGGGCGCGCTGGGTGCGGCCGAGGACTGCTGGCACACCGCGCGGCAGTATGTGATGGACCGCCAGCAGTTCGGCAAGCCGCTCGCGGCTAATCAGCTCATCCAGAAAAAGCTGGCCGACATGCAGACCGAGATCACCCTCGGCCTGCAAGGCTGCCTGCGCCTGGGCCGGATGAAGGACGAGGGCACGGCGGCCGTCGAGATCACGTCCATCATGAAGCGCAACAGCTGCGGCAAGAGCCTGGACATCGCCCGCCTCGCGCGCGACATGCTCGGCGGCAATGGCATCAGTGACGAGTTCGGCATCGCCCGCCATCTGGTGAACCTGGAGGTCGTGAACACCTATGAAGGCACGCACGACATCCACGCGCTGATCCTGGGCCGCGCGCAGACGGGCATCGCCGCGTTCTGATGACGAGTGGCAGGGCGGCGCTGTCGCGGCATGCTGCGGGCACCCGCTGAAGGAGAGATCGCATGCCCTCTCGCCGCAAGGCCTTGTTGGCCGCTGCCGTCCTGCCGGGTGCCGCTGCCGCGGCACCCGCGCCCGCCTGGCCGTCCGCCGAGGAAATTGGCCGCCGCACCGAGGAGGTTCGGCGCACCGAGGCCGCCTTCGCCGCAGCCTTTGCCGCGCGGGATGTGCAAGCATTTCGCCGCTTCCTGGCGCCCGACACGATCTGGGTGGGCCAGACACCGCTGCACGGGCCGCAGGCCGTCATGACCGCCTGGCAGGGCTGGTTGACCGCGCCCCAGCCGCCGTTCAGCTGGTCACCCGACCTGGTGCTGGTACTGCCCAGTGGCGAGCTGGCACGCACCAGTGGCCCGGTGCTGGACCCCGGTGGCAAACCGATCGCGCGCTTTCACTCGACCTGGCGCCGCGAACGCGCCGGCGGTTGGCAGATCGTCTTCGACTTCGGCACCTCGGCCGACGGCTGAGCGGCTCAGCGCGGCTTGGTCAGCTCGATCTCGAACAGCTGGGGCCAGAGCTTGCCCGTCACGAACAGCCGCTTGCGGCCGGCGTCGTAGGCGATGCCGTTGAGCACGTCCTCGCTGCCGCGGCGCATCGCCAGCAGGCCGGTGAGGTCGATCCAGGCCGTGACGACGCCCGTCTTGGGGTTGATCCGCGCGATGCGGTCGCTCTGCCAGACATTGGCCCAGATCTCGCCGTCCACCCACTCCAGCTCGTTGAGCATCGCCACCGGCCGGCCATCGGCCGTCACACGCAGGCGGCGGGTTTCCTTGAAGCTCAGCGGGTCCAGGAAGCGCAGCTCGGGCGTGCCGTCGCTCATCACCAGCTCGCGCTCGTTCTGCGTGATGCCCCAGCCTTCGCCGGGATAGTTGAACTTGCGCCAGAGCTTGAAGGTCTTCAGGTCGAGCACGAAGGCCGTCTGCTCCTGCCAGCTGATGGCGATGAGCCGGTCGCCCCAGCGCGCGATGCCTTCGCCGAAGACCTCATCGGGCAGCTGCACCGCCTGCAGCACCCGGCCGGTCTCGATCTCGACCTTGCGGACCGTCGAGCGGCCACGCAGGCCGGTGCTTTCGTACAGAAAGCCCTCGTGGAAGAACAGGCCCTGCGTGAACGCGTTCGGGTCGTGCGGGTAGGCCTTCACAACCTTGAAGCCCTGCACGGGCGTGGCTGCGTGGGCGGTCGAGGCGGGCTGGGCAAGCAGCGCGGCGTAGGCGGCGAACGCTGCGCCGAGCAGCGCTCGGCGACGGGGGGCAAACATCGGCGTCATGCCGCCAGCGTAATCCAAGCCGGCGCGGCAAGCTGCCGGGTAGCGCCGGGCCTCATCGGCAGGCGAGGCCTCAACGGCTGTGCGAGGTCAGCCGCGCCAGCGGCGACGCGGTGCTGACGCCGGGTGCTGCGGCCCCGGCGCGGCCTTTGCCGTCGTCATCCTCGGGCCCGCCGGTGAGCGCGGCGATGCTGTCCGGGCTGCGGCGCATCGCCACGCCCACGGCCAAGATGTCGATGACCAGCAGGTGCAGGATGCGGCTGACCATCGGCAGGTGGGTGGCGATGTCTTCGACGTGGTCGACGATCAGCGCCAGGTCGGCTCGCTTCGCCAGTGGGCTCTGACTGGCCGTGATGGCCACCACCTTGGCGCCGCGTTCCTGGGCTTTCTCGACGACGGCCAGCAGTTCCGGCAGCCGGCCGCCGCTGCTGATGACGACGGCCACGTCGCCCGCGCGCAGCACGTCGGCTGCGAGCAGTTGCAGGCGCGGGTCGGTGTAGGCGCCGCAGGGCATGCCGAAGCGCAGGAACTTGAACTGCGCGTCCTGTGCGACGACGCCGTAGTGGCCGAGGGCGAAGAATTCGATGCGCTGGGCGGCGAGCAGCAGGTCGATGGCGCGGTCGATGGTGTCGCGGTTCAGGTGGCTGCGCACCTGCAGGATGGCGCTGGCCGTGTTGCCCAGCACCTTGGCGCCCAGCTCCAGCATCGAGTCGTTGGTGTTGACCTGGGTGTGCGTCACCGGCACCGTGCCGGTCAGGCCCGAGGCCAGGCGCAGCTTGAAGTCCGACAGGCCCTCGCAACCGAGCGAGCGGCAGAAGCGGATGACGGTGGGCTGGCTGACACCGGCGGCGCGCGCGATCTCGGCGATGGGATCGTTCAGCACCGAGCGGGGCCGGGCCAGCACCAGGTCGGCCACACGCAGTTCGGCGGGCGAGAGCTCGTTGCGCGCGCGGCGGATCTGGCCCAGGATGGCCGAGCCGGGCGAGGCCTGCAGATGGCGCAGCTGGTTCTCGAGAATGGCCGAAGCACCCTTGAAGGTGGCGTGCTCGGCGGTGATGACGAAGGTCGGGATGGCCGCGACATAGTCGTGGAAGCGGCCCTTGTCCTCGAAGCGGGCGCGGAAGGGGCTGCGGTCGAAGTACTCGCCCAGGCGCGGCACGATGCCGCCGCCGATGTAGATGCCACCGAGCGAGCCCAGCGTCACGGCGAGGTTGGCCGCGGCGGTGCCGAGCAGACCGCAGAAGACCTCCAGTGTCTCTGAGCACAAGGCGTCGCCGTGCTCCAGCGCGCGCTGTGTGATGGCCGGCGCCTGCAGCGCGGCGACGTCTTTCAGGCCGTTGCGGTCGGCCAATGCGCGGTAGATCAGCTCCAGGCCGGGGCCGGAGATCAGGCGTTCGTAGGAGACGTGGTCGAGGGTCTTCCACGCGAACTTCAGGATGTCCATTTCGCGCTCGTCGCGCGGGCCGAAGTTGACGTGACCGCCTTCGGTGCCGAGGGCGATCCAGCCTTCGCCGGCCGGAATCAGCCCGGACACGCCCAGGCCCGTGCCGGCGCCGAGCAGGCCGATGACGCTCGGCCGGCGCGCCTGGCCGCCACCGACCTGGCGCACATCCGCCTCGGCCAGGCGCGGCAGCGCCATCGCCAGCGCGGTGAAATCGTTGACGACGACCAGGGTGTCCAGGCCCAGCCGCTGGCGCATCTCGTCGATCGAAAACTGCCAGTGGTAGTTGGTCATGCGCACCCGGTCGCCCTCGACGGGGTTGGCGATCGCGATGGCCGCGTGGGCGATCTGTTGCGGCCCGCCTTCCGGCCAGTCCAGCGACTCCAGGTAGGCCCGCACCGCGGCGTGAAAATCCACGTGATCGGCGCAGCGCAGCGAGGCCATCTGCGTGAACTCGCCAGGGCCGGTTTCCAGCGTGAAGCGGGCAAAGGTGCCGCCGATGTCGGCGAGCAGGCGGGGGCTGTCGAAACGGGGCATGGGCGCTGGCGCCAGCAAGCTGGCCGGAAACTGGATCGGCGGATTATTCAGCAGGCCGGCAGCGCCGCAGCGCAACCGTGCGGCCGTCGTGGGGTGCGGCGCGAAGCTGTAGCTTCACTACAGTCCTGCGGAGCTCAGTTTGCAGTCCGACAACTTGTCACGCAGGCAGTCGAGCAGGGCCTGCGCCGGGATGCTTTGCCGCCTGGGGCGAGCATGTATTGTCGATGGTATGTAGTTTTGCTACTGTCATTTGCGAGATACTTTCAGCCTTTTTGCCCGTGTCAGCACCCATCCGAATGCCTGCTCGTCGTGCCACCGTGCCCCTCTCGTCGCTGCGCCCGCTGTCGTGCGGAGGGCTTTCGATCGTCGGGCTCCGCCTGAGGGCCGTTCGATGAGCGCCGCGTTCCCCTGGTTGGTTGCGGATATCGGTGGCACCAATGCCCGTTTCGGTACCGTGTCCGCCCTCGGTGCGGCGGTCGAGGACGTGCGGGTGCTGCCGGTGGCCGCTCATGCAGGCCCGGCCGATGCGGTGCGCGCCTATCTGGCGGCTCGTCCGTCCGGCCTCGCGGCGCCGCGCAGTGCGGCGTTTGCGCTCGCCACGGCGCTGGATGGCGACCGGATTGAGCTGACCAACGCGGCCTGGAGCTTCTCGCGTGCTGCCACCCAGCAGGAACTGGGGCTGCAGACGCTGCTCTGTCTGAACGATTTCGAGGCCCAGGCGCTGTCGCTGCCACGGCTGCGCGCCGATCAGCTGCGCCATTGGGGTGCATCGGCGGCGCCAGGCGAAGTCGCTGTCGGCACCGTGATGGCCGTGATCGGCCCCGGCACGGGCCTGGGCGTCGGGGGTGTCGTGCGGGCACCGGGGCGCTGGATCGCATTGCCGGGTGAGGGCGGTCACGCGACGCTGGCGCCCGCCGATGATTTCGAGAGCGCGGTGCTCGGGCAGGCGCGACGCGAGTTTGCGCATGTGTCGGCCGAGCGCTTGCTGTCCGGAATCGGCCTGCCGGTGCTATGCCGCGCCGTTGCCGCGGTGATGGGGGAGCGCCCAGAGCCCTTGTCCACGGAGCAGATCGTGATGCGCGGCCTCGCGGACGGCTCGCCCGTCTGCGCGCGCACGCTGGACCTGTTCTGCGCGATGCTCGGTGGCTTTGCCGGCAACGTTGCCTTGACCCTGGGCTCGCGCGGCGGCGTCTTCATCGGCGGTGGCATCGTGCCGCGGCTGGGTGAGCGTTTCTTCGCGTCGGAGTTCCGCAGCCGCTTCGAGGCCAAGGGGCGCTTCCAGTCTTTCTTGGCCGGGATCCCCACCGCACTGATCACCGACACGCTGGCCGCTCTGGCCGGCGCTGCACAGGCCCTGGAACAGGTCGACGCCTGACGGTGGGCATCCGGGCGCCACAGCGCCCGTCGACTGCTCGCTGCCACATGCGCGTTTGCATCGCGCATTCCCCACCCTCTGAACCGCACTGGCGTCGCCGAGCTGCGTCGGCGCGCCGCTGGCGTGCGCCCGTCCGCCCTGCGCCGTCCGTAGGCGATGCCTCGGAATCGGTTTTGTGCGAATGTAGTTGCGCTACACAAATGCGCCGTTCTTCGGGAGTGGCGTCGAGGGCGATGGAGTCACTGCGCCCATTTAATGCTGGTTTACCCTTGGTATTTGCTCGAAATCGGGTCGCGAATGAGCAACGTCTAGGGTTTACGCAGGTGCGGAGGAAAATCTAGTTTTGATACAACATGGGTCGAGACGTTGGGTTCTCGCCCTGTGGATGCTTGCCGGCGGTGCCGGCAGGGTCGTCTGGGCCAAGCCGTTTTCCAATGACATCGAGGAGACATTCATGAGCATGAGCAAAGACAAGCGCGGCTCGGGCATTTCCGAGTCCTTCCGCATCAGCCCCGTGGCCATCGGCTGCACGCTGCTGTTCGCCGCAGCTGCTGCCGTGGCCCAGACAGCTCCGCCAGCGCAGCAACTCGATACGGTCGTCGTGACCGGCATTCGCAAGGGCATCGAGGCTGCCATCTCGGTCAAGAAGAACGCGGACAACATCGTCGAGTCGGTCTCGGCGGAAGACATCGGCAAACTGCCCGACATCAGCATCGCCGAGTCGATCGCTCGGCTGCCGGGCTTGTCGGCCCAGCGAGTCGCGGGACGCGCTCAGGTGATCAGTGTGCGCGGCCTGTCTCCTGACTTTGCCACCTCGCTGCTCAATGGGCGCGAGTTGGTGAGCACGGGCGACAACCGCTCCGTCGAGTTCGACCAGTACCCGTCCGAACTGCTGGCCGGCGTCAATGTCTACAAGACACCCGACGCGGGCTTGATCGGCCAGGGCCTGTCGGGCACCATCGACCTGCAGACGGTGCGCCCGCTCAATTTCGGCAGCCGCGTTGTCGCGCTGAACCTGCGCGGCCAGCGGAACTCGCTCGGTGCGGCCGCGAACGGCAAGGCAACCGGCAATCGGGTCAGCGCCAGCTATATCGACCAGTTCGCCGATCGCACGGTCGGTCTCGTGCTCGGTTTCGCACACCAGGAAACGCCGGTCCAGGAGCAGCAGGTCGGCCTCTACGAGCCTTGGCAATCGCTGGGTGCGGGCTGGCGTCCTGGTGTCGCAGCAGGGACCTATTACTCGGACGGCATCAAGGCGTTGCGCCGTACCGGCGTGAGCAAGCGCGATGCCTTCCTGGCGAGTGCGGAGTTCCGCCCCAACAAGGATTTCACCAGCGTGGTGGACTACTACCACACCCAGGCCAAGCAGGAAGACACGGCCAACCAGTTCGAAGTGAACCTTGGCGGCTACAACGGCGGCTACTCGCCGGGCCTGAACGTGACCAACGTGGTTGTCAACGCGAACAGCACCTTTGTCGGCGGCTCAGCGAGCGGCCTGTATCCGCTGGTCCGCGGCATGTACAACAACCGCAAGGACACCATCGACGCATTCGGTTGGAACAACAGGCTGAAGCTGGAAGGCGGCGGCTCGATCTCGGCGGACGTGAGCTATTCCAAGGCCGATCGCAAGGAAACCAACCTCGAGAACAACACCCAACTGCCTCCGACGGGCTCGACCGCTCCGCTCGACACGCTGAAGCTGAACTTTGCGACGGGCAGTTTCTCGACCTTGACTCCGACCCTGAGCTATGCGGATCCGACCAAGCTCTTGCTGCGCGGCACGATCTATGGCTCGGGCTATGGTAAGACGCCGAGCGTTGTCGACGAACTGAAGTCCATCAAGCTGGCCGGCACGATCCCACTGCCGGGTTCCATGAAGGGCTTCTTCCAGGATGTTGATGTCGGCATCAACTATGCAGACCGCTCGAAGAAGAAGCGCCAGCCCGAAGGCCCCATCAACGTCGGCGCCCAGGGCGACACTGCCATCGCGAGCGACCTGCAGTATTCGCCTGTGGATCTCAGCTTCGCCGGCATCGGCACCATCCCCGCCTGGAATGTGCCGGCCGCCGTGGGTCGCTACATGACCTTCAACCCGAGCGAGACCAGCGCGGCCTACCTGATACCCAAGGCTTGGAACGTCTACGAGAAGACGGTCACCGGCTTCATCAAGGGCAACATTGACTCGGAGCTGGGTGGTGTGCCAGTGCGGGGCAATGTGGGCCTGCAGGCGGTGCGCGTTGATCAGTCGTCAACCTCAAACTACTGGGACAGCAACGCCCCGGCGGGCAGCAACATCAAACCCAACACCGACGGCAAGGTCCGCACCGACGTCCTGCCTAGCCTGAACCTCGCGTTCTCGCTGGCCAACGATCAAACCTTGCGCTTGGCCCTGGCTCGCCAGATGGCACGCCCGCGTGTGGATCAGCTTCGTTCGGGCATTGAGTTCGGTGTCGACACCGCAACCGGCAAACCGGGCGCCAGCGGCGGCAACCCCAAGGCCGATCCCTGGATCGCCAATGCCTTCGACGTGTCCTATGAAAAGTACTTTGGCACCAAGGCCTATCTGGCGGCGGCTGCCTTCTACAAGGATCTGAAGAGCTACATCTACACGCAGAAGCAGGACGGCTACGACTTCACCAACTTCGTCAAGAGCTATGTGCCGCCCAACACCTGCACGACGCCTGCCGGTCCGAACCAGCCGTGTCCAGCACCACTGACGTCGGGCACCTTCACCGCGCCGTTCAATGGCCAGGGTGGCAAGCTGTCGGGTGTTGAGCTGTCCGCGTCCCTGCCTCTGAACATCGTGTCCGATTCGCTGAAGGGCTTCGGCATTCAGGCCAGTGCCAGCTTCACGAGCAGCAGCATCAAGATCCGTGACCCCGAGAGCGCCACCAGCGTCGGTAGCGGCGACATTGCGCTGCCGGGCCTGTCCAAGCAGGTCTACAACCTGACCGCCTACTACGAGGCCAACGGTTTCGAGGCTCGCGTGAGCCAGCGGCGCCGCTCGGACTTCATCGGTGAGATCGGCAACTTCAATGGCAGCCGCACCTTGCGTTATGTTGTTGGCGAGAACATCACCGACATGCAGCTGGGCTACACCTTCAATGAAGGCAGCTTCAAGGGCTTGGGTTTGCTGTTCCAGGTCAACAACCTGACGAATGCGGCGTATCAAACCTACGCAGGCACCAAGGATCGTCCGCTTGAGTACATCAAGTGGGGTCGCACCTACCTGATCGGCGCGAACTACAAGTTCTGACCTTTCTCAGCACCGCATGCGAACCCCGTCCGGATTCATCCGGCCGGGGTTTTTTGATGCAACACTGCTTTTCGCGATGTCAGAACTGGAGGGGGGACGATGAAACCGACGATGAAGCGCCGCGACGCGATGGCGCTGTTTGGCCTCGCGGCCTGGCCCGTGCAATGGGTTTCGGCCGAGGACCTGGCCGTGGATCCCAAGGCCTATTTCGCGCGGCCGCAGATGACGGGCGCGGCCTTCTCGCCCGATGGCAAGCGCCTGGCCATGCGCAGCCGGAACCAGGAAGGCCGGGCGATGCTGTCCGTGCTCGACCTGGACACGTTGACGCCACTGCCGCTGTATGCAGCTGAGTCGGACGATGTCCTCAGCTTCTTCTGGGTCAATAACGACAGGCTCGCGTTCACGCTCGGCGACCTGGATGCACCGGTAGCGGACCTCGACGCAGGGCCGGGTCTGTTTGCGGTGAACCGCGACGGCAAGGGCCTTCGCCAGCTGGTCGAGCGCCAGCGGGCGTGGGCTGCAAACGGCAACGATCAGCGCAAGCTGCTGCCCTGGAACACCTTGCCGCTCGCCAGCCAGCCGTCCCAGAACAACGGGTCGGAGATCTGGGCCTTCCGCGTCGAGGCCTATGACGGCAAGGACATCGGCTACCTCAAGCTGCTCTCGCTGAACACTGCCACCGGCACGGCGCGTGAGGTGGACGCGCCGCTGCACAGCGAGCATTGGTGGGTGGACCAGGAAGGCCGGCTGCGCCTGGTGCAGACGCGCAAGGGCAACCAGGCCACGCTGCAATGGCGGGCTGACGAGGCCGCGCCCTGGAAAACGCTGAAGGCCTTCGACCCCTACTTGGAAGACGGCAACCTCCTCGTGCAGGGCATTGGCGTGGACGGCCAGATCTACGTTGCCACGCGGCGCGGCAGCGACAAGCTGTCGATGTGGACGCTGGACCCTTCCAGCGGCGAACTGTCGGCCAAGCCGCTGGCACGGTCGCCGCAGTTCGACGTGCGGGCCCACTTGGTGCAGCGCCAGGATCAGGTGCTGGGCCTGCGCTTCACCATCGACGCCGAGGTCACGCAGTGGCTGGATGCGGACATGAAGGCGCTGCAGCAGCAGATCGACAAGGTGCTGCCGCGCACGGTCAACCGGCTCAGTGTGCCCTGGAGCGGCAGCGAGCCCTGGGTACTGATCGAGGCCTTCGCCGACGTGCAGCCGTCGGTCTACTACCTGTTCAACCGCAGCACCCGCAAGTTCACGAAGCTGGGCGCCGCACGGCCCGACGTCGACCCCAAGCGCCAGGCGGCGATGGACATCCACTGGATCAAGTCGCGGGACGCCCGCGACTTTCCGGTCTGGGTCAGCACGCCCCAGGGCAGCACGGGCAAGAATCTGCCGACGCTGGTGCTCGTGCACGGCGGCCCCTGGGTCAAGAACACCCACTGGGCCTGGGATGCCGAGGTGCAATACCTCAACACGCTGGGCTATGCCGTGGTGCAGCCCCAGTTTCGCGGCACACAGGGACTGGGTGCGGCTTGGGAGGTGGCGTCGCGCAAGCAGTGGGGCCTCGCCATGCAGGACGACGTGGCCGACGCGACCCGCTGGGCCATCGCGCAAGGCATTGCCGACCCCCACCGCATCGCCATCATGGGCGCCAGCTACGGCGGCTATGCCACGCTGATGGGCCTGGCGCGCGACCCCGAGCTGTACCGCTGCGGCGTGGCCTGGGTGGGCGTGACCGACCTGGACCTGCTCTACGGCGCGCACTGGAGCGACTTTTCCGAGGCCTACAAGCGCTTTGGCATGCCCACGCTGGTGGGCGATCGCGTCAAGGATGCGGACATGTTGAAGGCCAATTCGCCCATTCATGTCGCGGCGAAGATCCGCCAGCCCGTGCTGCTCGCTTATGGCGAGAAGGATGTCCGCGTGCCCATCGAACATGGCAAGGCCATGCGCCGCGCGCTGGCCGAAGCGGGCAACACGCGGGTCGACTGGGTGACCTATCCGAAGGAAGGCCACGGCTGGATCGAGCCCGCGACCAAGGTCGACTTCTGGACCCGTGTCGCCCAATTCCTTGCCCGCAACCTGGCCGCCGCGCCCGCCTGAGGCGCCCGCGACCGCCAACCGCCGCACCCATGACACTCCCACTGCAACGCCGTGCCGTGCTTGGCGCCGCCGCCACCCTTGCCCTGCCCGCCATGAGCGCCACGCCCGTCGACATGCCCCATCTGCCCTGGACCCGCCAGGCCGTCCTCTACCAGATCAATGTGCGCCAGTACTCGCAGGCCGGCACGCTGGCCGCCGTGCGGGCCGACCTGCCGCGGCTCAAGCAGCTGGGTGTCGACATCCTCTGGTTCATGCCCTGGCAGCCCATCGGGCGCCTGCACCGCAAGGGCAGCCTGGGCAGCTACTACTCGATCAGCGACTACACGGCCGTCAACCCCGAGTTCGGCACGCTGTCGGACGCCAAGGCCTTGGTGGCCGAGGCGCACCGGCTCGGTTTCAAGGTGATCCTCGACTGGGTGGCCAACCACACGGCCTGGGACCACCCCTGGGCCACGGCGCACAAGGACTGGTACAAGCTCAACGCCCGCGGCGAGGTCTATGCGGTCACCTTCAACGAAGGCTTGCCGAGCGAGGAGCATTGGGACGACGTCGTGGCACTGAACTACGGCAGCGCCGGCCTTCGTGACGCAATGATCGACGCGATGAAGTTCTGGGTCCGCGAGGTGGACCTCGATGGCTTCCGTTGCGACGTGGCCAGCCTCGTGCCGACCGACTTCTGGGTGCGCGCACGGCGTGAACTCGACGCGCTCAAGCCCATGTTCTTGCTGGCCGAGTCCGATGCCGCGGAACTGCACACCAGCACCGCCTTCGACATGACCTACGACTGGAGCCTGGCCGACGAGGTGTTCAAGAAGATCGGCAAGGGGGAGGCCGGCGCGCCGCTGCTCAAGCAATGGCTGGCCCGGCAGCAGAGCCCGACGACTGGCTACCCGGCACATGCTTACCGCATGCGGTTTACGAGCAACCACGATTTCAACTCCTGGCACGGCACGGACGCCGAGCTCTACGGCGATGCCTACCCGGCCCTGGCCGTGTTGAGCTTCACGCTGCCCGGCATGCCGCTGATCTACAACGGCCAGGAGTCGCGGCTGACCCAGCGCCTGGCCTTCTTCGAGAAGGACGCCATCGACTGGAAGCGTCATGAGCTGGCGGATTTCTACGCCGGCCTGGTCGCGCTCAAGCACCAGCACCCCGCATTGGCTGCCGGCCAGTACGGCGCACCGCTGACGCTGCTGGACAGCCGGCCCGATGTGGTGGCCTTCGAGCGCCGGCTCGGCAGTGACCGCGTGCGGGTGGCCGTCAACCTGTCGGCCCGCGAGCAGGTCTGGCAGGGGCAGACGCTCAAGCCCTGGGGCTGGGTGCTGTCGTGAGGATCCTGATCACCGGCCTGAACGGCACGCTCGCACCGCGCCTGGCGCAAGCGGCCCAGGCGGCCGGCCACGAGGTGGCGGGCTGGGATCGCGCCGCGGTCGACCCCGAAGATCCGGCCGCCTGCGAGGCGTGGCTCACCGCGCTGCGGCCCGATGCCGTGGCCCACCTCGGCGTGGGCTCGGCGCGGTTTGCGGGGTGGCTGGCGGCGCGTTGCGAGCGCTTGGTCTTCACGAGTACCGCCATGGTCTTCGACCACCAGCCCGACGGGCCGCACTCGGTGGCCGATCCCCGCAGCGCGCGAGACGATTACGGCCGTTACAAGATCGACTGCGAGGACGCCATCAGCGCGGCGAGCAGCACCGCCGCGATCGCCCGCATCGGCTGGCAGATCGATCCGACCCGTGCCGGCAACAACATGCTGATGGCCTTGGACGACTGGCAGCGCCGCGACGGCCGCGTCGCGGCCAGCCGGGCCTGGACACCGGCCTGTTCCTTCATGACCGACACCGCCGCGGCATTGCTGGCCCTGCTGGAGCGGCCGCAGCCCGGGCTGCACCATCTCGACAGCAATGCCGAGGAGGCCTGGCGCTTCGATGAGCTGGCCCGTGCGCTGGCCCGGGCCTTCGAGCGGAACTGGCGCATCGAGGCGCATGACGACTACCGCCACGACCAGCGGCTGGTCGGTGGGCCGACGCGGCTGCCGCCGCTGTCAGCGCGGTTGCAGCGCTAGGGCGCTTCGCCCGGCTGCAGCCAGAGCTCGCGGCGCTGCAGCGGAGTCTGCGGCGGCAGCAAGGGGTTGCGCAGCTTCAGCACGCGCTCGGGCGAGACCGGATGGGCCTTGATCACGGCACCGTACTGCTGGCGGTGCAGCCGCTGGAAGCTGCCGTCGGCGACCGCCGCTTCCAGCCCGGTGCGTAGCGCGTCGGCCAGCTCGGGCCGTTGCGGGCTGACGAAGACGTAGGCGGCGGTCGGGTAGTGCAGCATCAGGCCCGGCGCGATCGCGAGCTCGGGGTGGCGGTCGCCGGCGAGCTCTGAGTCGATTTCGAGGATGGAGCGCGGAAAGTAGTCGATGCGGCCGGCCGCCAACATGCGGAACAGCGCCTCGTAGACGCTGCTGGTGCCGACCTGCAAGCCGTTGGCGCGCAGGATGGCGGTGTCGGGCCAGTCGTGGCCCTGGCCGGCGATGCGCCGGCGCAGATCGTCGAGGTGTCGGACCTGGTCCCATTGCGCGAGTTCGCCGCGCCTGACCAGCAGCAGCCGCCAACCCATCAGCCCGCGGTCGATCGGGATGCGCACCGTCAGCAGGCCCGAGGTTTCGCGCTGGCGGTCGGTCACGGTCCACATCACATCGACCGGGCTCTGCCCGGACGCCAGCTCGACCAGGCTGCGGCCCTGGGCCATTTCCAGCGGGATGGTTCTGACCTCGAAGCGGCTGCCGGCGCGCGCCAGGCCCAGGTCGATCACACGGTTGAAGTACTCCAGCTGCGGGTCGGGCGTGCTGATGTGGCGCGGCACCCGCACCACCGCCGTCTGAGGCTGCGCCAAGGCGCCGCCCCAGCCGAGCAGGGGCAGGGCGAGCAGCCGACGGCGTTGCGGAACAAGGGGCTGGGCGAACATGGGCTCGTATCATGCGACAGCGACAGCCCGCGCCAAGCTGGCGTGAACCCGAGCCCGCGGCCATCGCGTTCAGTGGCGGCGGTGAGAAGCTGTGCTCGCCGCTCAGAACTGATGGCCCGCGGTTGATCCTGTGGGCTGCGCACGGCCTCGTGTCGAGAAACGCCCTGGCCTTGACGGGCCGTGGCCGGGGGGACGGTCGGTCCGCCAGGCCTGCCAGGTCCTGGCGCCCCGGTGGGCGCGAGCCTAGCCCTTGACGCCGCCGGACGTGAGGCCCGACACGATCCAGCGTTGCGCCAGCAGGAAGACGAGGGTGATCGGCAGGCCCGACAGCACCGCCGCTGCGGCGAAGTCGCCCCACAGGAAGCGCTGGTCGTGAAGGAAGTATTTGGAGCCGACGGCCAGGGTCAGGTTGGCCTCCTCGCGCAGCAGGATGGAGGCCACCGGGTATTCGATGATGGTGCCGATGAAAGCCAGCACGAAGACCACCATCAGGATGGGCACCGCCATCGGCAGCAGCACGCGGGAGAAGGCCTGCCAGTGGGTGGCGCCGTCGACCTTGGCGTTCTCCTCGATCTCGACCGGGATGGTTTCGAAGTAGCCCTTGATCGTCCAGACATGGGTGGCGATGCCGCCGAGATAGGCCAGCACCAGGCCGGCGTGGGTCTCGACGCCGAGGGCCGGGATGTAGCTGCCGATGGTCTCGAAGATCGCGAAGATGGCCACCAGCGCCAGCACCGGCGGGAACATCTGCAACAGCAGCATGCCGTTGAGCACCGGCTTGCTGGAGCGGAACTTGAGCCGCGCGAAGGCGTAGGCCGCGGTGGTGGAGATGGCCACGATCAGGAAGGCCGAGGCGGTGGCGATCTTGATGGAATTCCACAGCCAGGTCAGCACCGGGAAGGGCGGCTGCACCAGGCTGCCGTCGGCGGCCTGGTAGGCAATGCCGAGGGCCAGCTTCCAGTGCTCCAGGCTGATCTCGGTCGGGATCAGGCTGCCGGTGGCGAAGTTGCCGGGGCGCAGCGAGATCGACACCACCGCCAGCAGCGGGAAGAGGGTGAGGGCGATGAACACCCACATCACGGCGTGGGCCGCGAAGGAGCGCCAGCGGGCTTGTTTGCCAAGGACGATGGCCATTCGGTTTCCTTACTTCTGCGCCTTGGCAGACAGGCGCAGGTTGATCAGCGACAGCGCCGCCACCAGGAAGAAGATCAGCGTCGAGATCGCTGCGGCCAGACCGAAGTCCGAGCCCGAATCGCGGAAGGCGATGCGGTAGGTGTAGCTGACCAGGATGTCGGTCTGGCCCGCCGGCAGTTTGGTGGACAGGAAGTCCGGCCGGCCGTCGGTCAGCAGCGCGATCAGCACGAAGTTGTTGAAATTGAACGCGAAGGCGCTGACCAGCAGCGGCGCCAGCGGCTTGATGATCAGCGGCGCCGTGATGCGCAAGAAGTTGGTCAGCGGCGAGGCGCCGGCCAGGGCCGAGGCCTCGTACAGGTCCGCCGGAATGGCCTTCAGCAGCCCCGAGCACAGGATCATGATGTAGGGGTAGCCCAGCCAGACATTGACAATCAGCAGCATCGTCTTGGCCAGCAGCGGGTCGGCGAACCAGGCCGGCTTGACGCCGAACAGCGCGTCCAGGATGGCATTGATCTCACCGAAGTTCTGATTGAACAGGCCCTTGAACACCAGGATGGAGATGAAGCCCGGCACGGCATAGGGCAGGAAGAGCAGGGTGCGGTAGGTGGTGCGAAAGCGCATGCCTTCCCAATTCAGCAGCACGGCAAAGAACATACCGATGGCCGTCGCACACAGCACCGTCAGCGCCGAGAACACCACCGTCCAGCTGAAGATGGACAGGAAGGGCCCGCGGAACTCGGCGTCCCACAGCATGCGGGTGTAGTTGCCCGCGCCGATGAAGGCCTTGAAGCCCGGCGCCTGGGTTTCGCCGGCATCGGTTTGGAAGTAGCCGGTGTCGCGGTTGGGCTTGAAGACGGCGCCGTCGGCGTTGCGTGTCAGGCTGCCGTCGGCGTTCGCCGTCCACTGCGGCTTGATGGGGCCGAACTCGCGCAGGCCGAGGTAGTGCAGCTCGGTCTTGTCGGGCAGCACCAGCACGAGTTGGGCCAGCGCATCGCGGTGCCGGATGAGCTCGGGCAGCGGCAAGGGCGCCTGCAGCGGCGCGGTCAGCGGCAGGCGCTCGGTATCGGCCGGCGTCAGCTCCACGCGCGGCGCCTTGGCACCCTGGCGCAATGCGAGCGGCGGGCTGACCCAGCGCGGCGCCGCGCCGCCCTCGGGCTGCAGCACCAGCCGGAACTCGGCGCCGTCGGCATGCAGGCTGTAGGCCAGCACCTGATCCTCGACCGCGTCATGCTGCTCCAGCAGGTAGTCGCGCACGCGGCCCTCGTTGAGCAGATGGGTGCTGGAGTAGTTGGTGAAGCCGATCTGTGCCGTGTAGACCAGCGGGAAGGCGATGAAGACCAGCATGCCGGCCACGCCCGGGAACAGGTAACGCCAGGCGAAGCCGGTGCGGCTCAGGTAGACGTAGAAGCCCGCGCTCAGCAGCACCAGCGCGCCCGAGGCCCAGGCGGCCTGGCCGGCCGCGTAGATCAGGAACACGAGGTAGAGCGCGCCGCCGATCAGCGCGGCGACCGCCGGCCAGTAGAGCCAGCGGCCCAGCCGTCGGCCCGGGGAATCCGGCAGCGTGGAGTAGCTGCCCTGGCCCAGCGTGGAGGAGGTGGTGGCGGTCATTTCTTCAGCAGCATCCGGGCGGCGGCGCCGTCGAGAGCGTCCTTGGGGCTTTGCAGGCCGTTGGTGATGGCTTCAAGCGCAGCGTCCATCGCCGTCCAGAACCGGCCCACCTCGGGGATGTTGGGGATGGGCTCACCATTGCGCGCATTGGTCATGCTCGCCTTGATCAGCGGGTTGACCGACAGCTCGGCGTAGAAGGCCTTGTGGGCCGGCACGCCGATGGGCACGTCGGCGTCCAGCACCTTCAGCGCCTCGGGCCGCATCAGGTGGTTCTCGATGAACTCCTTGGCGATGTCCTTGTGCCTGCTGGGTGCCGAGATCATGCAGCCCAGCACGCCGACAAAGCTCTTGCTGGGCTTGCCCGGCACGACGGCCGGGATGGCCGCCACGCCGAAGTCGATCTTGGCCCTGCGGGCGTTGTCCCAGGCCCAGGGGCCGGAGATCATCATCGCCACCTCGCCGCGGGCGAATGCCGATTCCATCTCGGCGTAGTTCGCGCCCTTGGGCATGTGGCCGTCCTTGATCAGCCGCTCCAGCACCTGTGCCGCTTTCAGCGCCCCGTCGGTGTTGACACCCACCTGGCCTGCGTCGAAGTCGCCTTGCGCATCGCGGCCGAAGATCACGCCGCCGGCCCCGGCCATCATGGGCCAGGTGAAGAAGCTCTTGGTGAAGTGCCACAGGATGGCGTGCTTGCCTTGGGCCGCCAGCTTGCGGTCCAGCGCGATGACCTCGTCCCAGGTGGCGGGGGGCGTCGGGGCCAGGGCCTTGTTGTAGATCAGCCCGGTGGTTTCGATGGCGAGCGGATAACCCCAGATCCGGCCGCGGTAGCTCATCGCGGCCCAGGCCTGGTCTTCCACCTCGGCCTTGAGCCGGGCCGCCGGGCGCAGCGGTGTCAGCAGGCCGGCCTTGGCCCATTCGCCCACGCGGTCATGCGGCCAGCAGAAGATGTCCGGGCCCTTGCCGGCGGCGGCGGCCTGCTGGAACTTGTCGGTGGCATCCACCGGATGTTCCACGACGACCTTGACGCCCGAGACCTTCTCAAACGCGTCGCCGACCTTCTGCAGCCCGTTGTAGGCCTTGTCGCCATTGATCCAGACCAGCAGCTTGGGCGACTGGCCCATGGCCGGCCCTGCGGCCAGCAGCGCCGCGGCCAGCAGGTAGCGCAGCTTCATGCCAGCAGCTCCGGCGCGGCCAGCCGGCGCAGGGCGCGGCCCTGCGCGTCGAAGACATAGAGCGCCTCCTCGGGCAGGTGGAGTGCCAGGTCCTGGCCGCTGCGCAGGCGATCGGCGCCGTTGCGGCCTTCGAACTGGCAGGTCAGTGCCTCTTCCACGCCCGGGTAGGGGCAGTAGGCGAAGGTCGTGCCGCCCAGCGATTCCACAAAGGCCACCGTGCTGTGCAGCAGATTGCCCTGGCCCGCATCGCCCTGGCGGATGTGCTCGGGCCGCACGCCCAGCGTGACCTTGTCGCCCACCGCGGCGCTGCCGCCGTCCACGCGGGTGCGCAGCACGAGCTTGCTGCCGCTGAGCTTCACGTCGACATGACCATCCGCCAGTGCGGCGATCTCGGCCTCGATGAAGTTCATCTTGGGGCTACCGATGAAGCCGGCAACGAACAGGTTGCACGGGTGCTCGTACAGCTCCAGCGGCGACCCGACCTGCTCGACCTTGCCGGCCGACAGCACGACGATGCGGTCGGCCAGGGTCATGGCTTCCACCTGGTCGTGGGTCACATAGATCATCGTCGTCTTGAGGTCCTCGTGCAGCTTCGCGAACTCATAGCGCATGCGCACCCGCAGGGCGGCATCGAGGTTGGACAGCGGCTCGTCGAACAGGAAGACCTCGGGCTTGCGCACGATGGCGCGGCCAATGGCCACGCGCTGGCGCTGGCCGCCGGACAGGTCCTTGGGCTTGCGGTCCAGCAGATGCTCAATGTGCAGGATCTTGGCGGCGGCCCGCACCGCGGTCTCGATCTCGGCCTTGGGCACCTTGGCCAGCTTCAACCCGAACGCCATGTTGTCGAACAGGTTCATGTGCGGGTAGAGCGCATAGCTCTGAAACACCATCGCGATGCCCCGCTCGGCGGGCGGCACGTCATTCACGACGCGGCCGCCGATCGTCAGCGTGCCGCCGGTGATCTCCTCCAGGCCGGCGATGGAGCGCAGCAGCGTGCTCTTGCCGCAGCCGGACGGGCCGACGAAGACCATGAATTCACCGTCGCGGATCTCCAGGTCGATGCCGTGAAGGATGCGGGTATCGCCGTAGGCTTTCTCCACGCCGGTCAGTCGAACGTCTGCCACTTGTCGCCTTTCAGTCGCCGGGGCTGCTGCGCTCGCAGCAGCCGGGCTTGTCTCGCTCAATCGGGCTCAAATTTCTGTTCTATGCCCGTGTTTGTAGACAATATACATTTGCAGGATGCCGGAGACAACTGCGATTGCGCGGCAATTCTCTGTTGAATGCTATGTAAATCAACAAGTTGCAGCAAGTTTCGGGTTTTCCCGATGTAGTCAAACTACACACAGGCCCGGAGCTGTTCGATACTTCGGTCGACGCTGCCAGTCGAGTAGCATTTTTGCCCCCGTCGCCTGGGGGCGGCACTGATGAACACCCCAACCCGAACCACCGTTCAACGCAAGCCCAGCCCCGAGGCCTCCACCGCGATGAAGAAGCCGACTGCCCTCTCCGCCGCCGACCAGGCGTTGCGCGCCGCTTTCGAGGCGGCCTACGAGCGCGAGCTGTCCCAGTCCAGCCACGGTGCCACACCGCAGGCGGCCCTCCACGCCGCGGCAGTGGCCTGCCGCGAGACGCTGGCGCGCCGTTGGGCCGCCACCCAGGCCGCCGACGCCCAGCGGGGCGACAAGGCCCCGGTGCGTCGCGTGCACTACCTGTCGATGGAGTTCCTGATGGGCCGGGCGCTGTCGAATGCGCTGGCCGCCCTGAAGCTGACCGGTCCGCTGGAGGCCAGGCTGGCCGAGCATGGCACCACGCTGGGCGATGTGCTCGAGCGCGAGCCCGATGCGGCTTTGGGCAACGGCGGGCTGGGCCGGCTGGCCGCCTGCTTCCTGGATTCGTTCGCCGAGCTGGAATTGCCGTCCTTCGGCTACGGCCTGCGCTACCGCTATGGCACCTTCGCGCAGGTCATCCAGCAGGGCCGCCAGCTGGAGCAGCCCGACGACTGGACCCGTCATGCGCCGGCCTGGGAGCTGCCGCGCCACGACCTGCGCTACCTGGTCGGTTTCGGCGGTCGTGTCGAGGTCGATGCCTCGGGCGTGCGCCGCTGGCAGCCGGCCGAGGAGATCGAAGCCCAGGCCTTTGACTTCATCGTGCCGGCCCACCACAGCGAGCGCGTGTCGACACTGCGCCAGTGGCAGGCCACCGCCGCGCCGATTGCCTTCAAGCCCTTCTGCGACGGCGACTACGCCCGCGCCGCGCGCCACCAGGTGCTGGCCGATGCGTTGAACTGGGTGCTCTACCCGGACGACTCGACCGAGGCCGGCCGCGAGCTGCGCCTGAAGCAGGAGGCCTTCCTGGTCAGCGCCTCACTGCAGGACCTGGTGGCCCGCCATCTGCGTGAATTCGGCTCGCTGCACAACCTCGGCAAGACGAACGCCATCCACCTGAATGACACCCACCCCGCGCTGGCGCCCGCCGAGCTGATGCGGCTGCTGCTGGACGAGCAGGGCCTGGGCTGGGACGAGGCCTGGAAGATCACCCGCCAGGCCGTGGCCTACACCAACCACACGCTGATGCCCGAGGCGCTCGAGACCTGGCCGGTGCGGATGTTCGAGCAACTGCTGCCGCGCCATCTCGAGATCATTTACGAGATCAACCACCGCTTCCTCGAGGAGCTCAAGCTGCGCTTCCCGGGTGACGACGCGCTGGCCTCGCGCGTCTCCCTGATCGACGAGGGCGGCCATGGTCATGGCGAACGCCGCGTGCGCATGGCCTCGCTGGCCCTGGTCGCCTCGCACCGGGTCAACGGCGTTGCGGCGCTGCACTCGGAACTGATGGTGCAGACCATCTTTGCCGACTACGCCCGCATCTGGCCGGAGCGCTTCCACAACGTCACCAACGGCGTGACGCCGCGGCGCTGGCTGCAGCAGGCCAATCCGGCGCTGTCGGCGCTGCTGGACAGCCGCATCGGCCAGGGCTGGCGCAAGAACCTGGCGGCCCTGGCCGAGCTCAAGCCGCTGGCCGCCGACCCGGCGCTGGGCCAGGAGTTCCTGGCCGTCAAGCGCGCCAACAAGGAGCGCCTGGCCGGCGTGATCCGCCGCGAGCTGGGCCTCGCGGTGAACCTCGACAGCCTGTTCGACATCCAGATCAAGCGCATCCACGAATACAAGCGCCAGCTGCTGAACCTGCTGCACGTGATCAGCCGCTACCAGGCCATCCGCGACAACCCGGACGCGAACTGGGTGCCGCGCACGGTCATCATCGCCGGCAAGGCCGCCTCGGCCTACCAGATGGCCAAGAGCATCGTGCGCCTGGCGCATGACGTGGCCCGGGTCATCAACAGCGACCCGCGCGTGGGCGACAAGCTCAAGCTCGTCTTCCTGCCCAACTACAGCGTCACGCTGGCCGAGAGCATCATCCCGGCGGCCGATCTGTCCGAGCAGATCTCGACGGCCGGCACCGAAGCCTCGGGCACCGGCAATATGAAGTTCGGCATGAACGGTGCCGTCACGATCGGCACCTGGGACGGCGCCAACATCGAGATGGCCGAGGCCATGGGCGTCGAGAACATGTTCGTGTTCGGCCTGCGGGCCGACGCGGTCGCCAAGATCAAGGCGCTGGGCTACGACCCGCGGCTGTATGTCGAAGAGAATCGCCAGCTCAAGCGCGTCATCGATGCCATCTCCGCGGGGGTGTTCAGCAATGGCGACACGGAGCGCTACCGCGCCCTGGTCGACAGCCTGCTGCACCGCGATGTCTACCTGCTGATGGCCGATTTCGCCGATTACGTCGCCACCCAGGCCAAGGTCGATGCGCTGTTTGCCGACCGCACCGCCTGGGCCGAGCGTGCGCTGCGCAATATCGCCGGCATGGGCCCGTTCTCGTCCGATCGCACGATCGCCGAGTACGTGGACCGGGTCTGGTCTGCCAAATCGCTGAACTGAACTGATGCTGAACGACGCCGACGTTGACGCCCTGCTGACTGGCCGCCATGCCGACCCCTTCGGGCGGCTGGGTCTGCACGCGGATGACAACGGTCGGCTCTGGGTGCGGGCGCTGCTGCCGGGAGCGGCCGAGGTGGCGCTGCTGGATGCTTCCAGCCACAAGCAGATCGTCGCGCTCGAGCAGCGCCGCAGCGGCTTCTTCGAGGCCCAGGTGCCGCGGCGCAAGCACCGCTTCGACTACCGGCTGGCGGTCAGCTGGCACGGCGGCGGGGAGGGCGTCTATGCCGACCCCTATGCCTTCTACCCGCAGCTGAGTGACGACGAACTGCAGGCCTTTGCCGAAGGACGTCACGTCAGGCCCTGGCTGAGTCTGGGGGCGCATGTCGTGAAGCATGGCGAGGTGAGCGGCGTGCGCTTTGCGACCTGGGCGCCCAATGCCCGGCGCGTCAGCGTCGTCGGCAGCTTCAACAACTGGGATGGCCGGCGCCACCCGATGCGGCTGCGCCACCAGGCCGGCGTCTGGGAAATCTTCGTGCCGCATGCGGCCGAGGGCGACCTGTACAAGTTCGAGATCGTCAACGGCAGCGGCGCGCTGCTGCCGCTCAAGGCCGACCCCTATGCGCGGCGCGCGCAGCTTCGGCCCGAAACGGCCAGCATCGTCGCGCCCTTGCCCGAGCCGACGCCGCTGCCGCGCCAGCGCGAGCGGGCCAACCGGCGCGAGTCGCCAATCAGCGTCTACGAGGTCCATGCGGCGTCGTGGCGGCGCGGGGTGACGGGCGAGTTCCCCACCTGGGACGAACTGGCCGAGCAACTGCCGCGTTACGCGGCCGACCTCGGCTTCACGCACATCCAGCTGATGCCGATCAGCGAGCATCCCTTCGACGGCTCCTGGGGCTACCAGACCCTCGGGCTGTACGCGCCCAGTGCCCGCTTCGGCCCGCCCGAGGGCTTTGGCCGCTTCGTGAAGGCGGTGCACGACCACGGGCTGGGCCTGCTGCTGGACTGGGTGCCGGCCCACTTCCCGACCGATGCCCACGGCCTGGCCGAATTCGACGGCACGCGGCTTTACGAGTACGCCGACCCCAAGGAAGGCTTCCACCGCGACTGGAACACGCTGATCTACAACTTCGGCCGCACCGAGGTGCGCCAGTTCCTGATCGGCAGCGCGCTCTACTGGATCGAGCGCTGGGGCGTGGACGGCCTGCGCGTGGATGCGGTGGCCAGCATGCTCTACCGCGACTACTCCCGGCCCGAGGGCCAGTGGATTCCCAACATCCGCGGCGGCCGCGAGAACCTCGAGGCCATCTCGCTGCTGCGCGAGATGAATGAGCATGTCGGCGAGATCGAAGGTGCCATCACCGTGGCCGAGGAAAGCACCAGCTTCCCCGGTGTTTCCGCACCGACCTACGCCGGTGGCCTGGGCTTCCACTACAAATGGAACATGGGCTGGATGAACGACACCTTGCGCTACATGGCCGAGGACCCGATCAACCGCCGCTGGCATCACGACAAGATGACCTTCGGCCTGATCTACGCGTTCAGCGAGAACTTCATGCTGCCGATCTCGCATGACGAGGTCGTGCACGGCAAGGGCAGCATGCTCGCCAAGATGCCCGGTGACGACTGGCAGAAGTTCGCCAACCTGCGCGCCTACTATGGGTTCATGTGGGGCCACCCGGGCAAGAAGCTGCTGTTCATGGGCCAGGAGTTCGCCCAGCGTCAGGAATGGAACCACGCCGAGTCGCTCCCCTGGGGCCTGCTGGAGGACGACCGCCATGCCGGCGTGCAGCGCCTGGTGCGTGACCTCAACACGCTCTACCGCGAGCAAAGCGCATTGCACCGGCTGGACTGCGAGGCCGGCGGTTTCGAGTGGATCAGCGCCCACGATGCCGAACACTCGATCTACGCCTGGGTGCGCCGCGACGGCACGGGCCGCATGGTCATCGTCGTCTGCAATCTGACGCCGGTGCCGCGCGAGGGCTACTCGCTCGGTGTGCCCGACGGCGTGACCGCCTGGAAGGAAGCCCTCAACACCGATTCGGCCTACTACGGCGGCAGCAATACGGGCAACGGCGTGGCCGCGGCCGGCCTGCCGGTGCAGGCCCAGCCGGCGCATGGCCGCCGCCTGTCCATCACGATCAACCTGCCGCCGCTGGCGACCTTGTTCTTCATTCCCATCTGATGCTGCGAACGTCCGTTCTGCAGCCTTGTTGAATGGCCCACCTTCCTGACCTCCAAGCCGGATGGCACGAGCCGCTGGGCGCGCTTGCGCGCGACGGCGGCGTCAATTTCGCGGTGTTCAGTGAGAACGCGACGCGCATCGAACTGTGCGTGTTCGACGGCGAAGGCCAGCGCGAGCTGCGTCGCTACGCACTCGACGGTCCGCAGGACGGCGTATGGCATGGCTTCCTGCCGGGCGTCGGGCCGGGGCTCGTGTACGGCTTCCGGGCGCACGGCCCGTATGCGCCGGAACAGGGCCACCGCTTCAACCCGCACAAGCTGCTGCTGGACCCGTATGCGCGCGAGATCGTCGGCCACTTTGGCTGGCGCGCCGAGCACCACGGCTATGAACTTGGCCATCCGGACGGCCCGCGCTCGATGGATACGCGCGACAACGCGACCCAGGCGCTGAAGGCGCGGGTGCCGCCGCCGCCGGTCGTGCATGCCCGGCCGCATCAGCCACGCCGCGCGCCGGCCGACATCGTGCTGTACGAGGTGCATGTCAAGGGCTTCTCCAGGCTGTTGCCGGGCGTGCCCGAGGCGCTGCGCGGCACCTATGCGGGCCTGGCGCATCCGGCGTCCATCGCCCACTTCAAGCGGCTGGGGGTGACGACCCTGTCGCTGCTGCCGGTCCACTACTGCATCGACGAGCCCCACCTCGCCGAGCGCCGGCTGCACAACTACTGGGGCTACAACACCCTGGGTTTCTTCTGCCCGGACCCGCGCTGGGCCCAGGCGGCCCACCGCGACGACCCGACCACCGTGACCGCCGAATTCCGCGCGATGGTGGACGCGCTGCACGAGGCCGGCCTCGAGGTGGTGCTGGACGTCGTCTACAACCACACGCCCGAGGGCAATGAGTTCGGCCCGACGCTGTCCTTCCGCGGCCTCGACAACAAGAGCTACTACCGTCTGGTCGGCGGCGACTGGAGCCGCTACGAAAACCTGACCGGCTGCGGCAACACGCTGCACTGCTCCCACCCCCGCGTGACGCAGTTCGTGCTGGACTCGCTGCGCTACTGGGTGGCCGAGATGGGTGTCGACGGCTTCCGTTTCGACCTCGCGCCGGTGCTGGGCCGCGGCTCGCATGGGTTCGATCCCAACGCGGCCTTCTTTACCGCGCTGCGGCAGGACCCGGTGCTCGCTGGCGTCCACCTGATCGCCGAGCCCTGGGATGCCGCCTACGACGGCTACCAGCTGGGCCGCTTCCCGGGCCGCTTCCTCGAGTGGAACGACAAGTTCCGTGACGCGCTGCGTGGCTACTGGCTTGGCGCCGGCCCGGGCGTGGGCCGTGGTGAGCTGGCGCGGCGCTTTCTCGCGTCCAGCGATGTCTTCCACCACGGCCAGCGCCAGCCGACGGCGTCCATCAACTTCGTGGCGGTGCACGACGGCTTCACGCTGGCCGACATGACGAGCTACGCCGCCAAGCACAACCAGGCCAACGGCGAGGACAACCGCGATGGCCGCGACGGCGAGCTGTGCGCGAACTTCGGCATCGAGGGCCCCACCGACGATGCCGCCATCAACGCGACGCGCGAGCGCGTGCGCCGCGCGATGCTGGCCACGCTGCTGCTGGCCCAGGGCACGCCGATGCTGTGCGCGGGCGATGAGATCGGCAACAGCCAGGGCGGCAACAACAACGCCTATTGCCAGGACAACCCGACCACCTGGCTGAACTGGGACCAGGCCGACTCCCGGCTGACCGAGCTCGTCGCCCAGCTGCTGGCGCTGCGTGCGCAGGAGCCGCTGCTGCGCCACCCGGCGTGGTTCGCCAGCGGCCCGGGCGATGCCAGCATCGCCTGGTATGCGCCCAGCGGCCACGAGATGACGCCGCACGACTGGCACGACGCCGGCCAGCGGGCCTTCGGTGCCCAGTTGCGCGAGGCCGGGGCTGCGGCGCCGCGACTGATGATCGTCTTCAACCCCGACCCGGCCTCGCTGCCCTTCCTGCTTTGCAACGGGCCCTGGCAGCTCGTGCTGGACAGCAGCGGCGAGTCGGCGGCCCCCCTCGTCCTCCCGGGCCAGCCGCTCAGTGTGCCGGCCCGCTCTCTTGTCGTTCTGCGCCACGTATGAACCTGAACCACCGCTCCTCGGGTGTGCTGCTGCACATCACCTCGCTGCCCGGCCCGCATGGCATGGGCGATTTCGGCCCCGATGCCTACCGCTTCGTCGACTGGCTGCAGTCGGCCGGGCAGAGCCTGTGGCAGCTGCTGCCCACCACGCCGATTGGCCCGGGAGACAGCCCCTACCAGGGCGTGTCGGCCTTTGCTGGCAGCCAGTGGATGGTGGCGCTGGAGCCGCTGATCGCCAAGGGCTGGCTGGCCCAGCCCGCCGTGCCGGCCTTCAACGGCCGGCATGTCGACTACGGCCATGTCACGCCCTGGCGTGAGCAGCAACTGCGCGCCGCCGCCGCCGGCTTCTTCGCCCGCGCCAGTGCCGCAGACCGACAGGCCTTTGCCGCCTGGTGCGAGGCGCAGCAGTCGTGGCTGGACGATTACGTGCTGTTCATGGCCATCCGCTCGCCGCTCAACGGCCAGCCGTGGTGGACCTGGGCCGACGGACTCAAGCGCCGGGAGCCCAAGGCCCTGGCCGAAGCCCGCCAGCAGTACGCCGACGAGATCGGGTTCTGGCAGTTCGTGCAGTGGCAGTTCGATGTGCAGATCGGTGCGCTCAAGGCCTATGCCAACGCGCGTGGCGTGCACATCATGGGTGACCTGCCGATCTTCGTCGCGCACGACAGTGCCGACTGCTGGTCTCGCCCCGACCTGTACCACCTCGACGACGACTTCCAGACCACCGTCGTCGCCGGCGTGCCGCCCGACGACCTCGGGCCGCTGGGCCAGCGCTGGGGCAACCCGCTGTACCGCTGGGACCGGATGGCCGCCGAGAACTACGCCTGGTGGACGGCGCGCGTGCAGCGCGCACTCAGCCAGGCGGATGTCTTCCGCATCGACCACTTCCGCGGCTTTGCCGGCTATTACGAAATCCCCGGCGACAGCCCCGATGCCAAGCGTGGTGAATGGAAGACCGGCCCCGGCATGGCGCTGTTCGACGCGATCAAGCAGGCCCTGGGCCCGCTGCCCATCGTGGCCGAAGACCTGGGCTTCATCACCGACGACGTTCATGCGCTGCGCGACGGCTGTGGCTTCCCCGGCATGAAGATCCTGCAGTTCGGCTTCGGCGCCGAGGCCGATCACGAGTTCCTGCCGCACAACTGGCCGCGTGCCTCCGTGGCCTACACCGGCACGCATGACAACGACACGGTGCGGGGCTGGTGGAACCAGGCCAGGCCGCGTGAACGCGCCTTCGTGGGCTCCTACCTGGCCTGCGGTGAGCACGACATCCACTGGGCCATGATCCGGGCCTGCGCCAACTCGGTGGCCAACATCGCCGTCTATCCGCTGCAGGACGTGCTGGGCCTGGGCTCCGAGCACCGGATGAATGTGCCCGGAGTGCTCGGCGGCAACTGGGGCTGGCGTTTCGACTGGGGCATGCTGGGTCCCGAGCCGGCGCGAGTGCTGGGCCTGATCACCGCGGCGGCGGGGCGTGGTCCGTTTGATCGCTTGCAGCTGCCGGCTTGAAGGCTTGGTCCATTCGGCAGGGGTTCTGTCATAAGTCGTTCATGTGACAGTTCTGCATCCCACATTCGCGGGCCCGTGCAGTATTGCGGTTAACACGAATGGGGATGCCAGCAGGTGGCGGGCTCATTACCATTGCGTAGTCCGTTCATGCGTGTGGAGACGGACGGAAGGACCATTCATGAAGTTGCTCACTGTCACGGCCGCCCTGGCCGCTCTGGCTTTGCCCGCCGTCGCGACGACGACGCTCAATGCCGGCCCCTATTCGGTCACCTACAACGAGACCACACCGGGATTCGGCTCGATCAGCGCCCTGGGCTCGGGCGCAAGCTCGGTCAGCTTTGAGTGGTCCGTCAATCCGGTGGTCAATGTGTCCAGCGTGGGCGGTGCTCCGGTGTCGGCCACGTTTGCGATCCCGGACTTCACGATCAGCGTCAATCCGGGCTACACGCTGAGCGGCGCCATCTCGGCCAGCCTCGGAAACATCACCTATTTCCTGCTCGGCAGCAATGCGACGGCGTCGATCACGACGACCGGCAAGGTCTCCATCGACGGCGCTGCGCCGGTCACCATCGCGCCGACCGCCCTGCCGGTCACGGTGGTCACGCCGACCTTTGGCTACTTCGCCGGCAGCGGCAGCTATTCGGTGGCCGGCTTCAGCACCGCCTCGCTCAGCGCCGCGTCGATCACGTTGTCGGCGTCCGGCGGCAACTTCGTGTCCATCGGCGCACAGCCGCAGAACAAGCTGCGCTTCGAGTTCACGGCCACCCCCGTTCCCGAGCCTTCGGTCTATGCCTTGATGTTGGCCGGGCTGGGCGTCTTGGGTCTGAGGACGCGGCGCCGCCAGCAGGCTTGAATCGCGTCTGATGCGTCTGTCGCGCCGCCATCGGCGGCTGCATGCCTCGGGGCCCGGTGTGGGCCCCGACGACTCTCAGTGGTTGCCGAATTCGAGGATCAAGGGGCTGCGGGCGGGCACCGTCAGCGTCTCTGCCAGCTTGAGCTCACGGCCCTGCAGGATGTCGCGCCCGACGTCGCCTTCCTTGACACGCTCGACAAAGCGCGACACCGGCAGCTGCACGGGCCTGTCGTTCTTGTTGAGTGCGACCAGCACGGTGCGGCGCCCGTCGTAGCGGAAGAAGACATAGCAGCCATCGGCAGGTGCGTATTGCATCAGCGCGCCGCGATGGATCACTTCGGCGCCCCGGCGCCAGTTGAACAGCCGACGCAGCCAGTCCTGCATCTCGCGCTGCTCGGCCCTCAGCCCCGCGCCCGTGAAGGCGTTGACCGGGTCATCGGCCCAGCCGCCGGGCATGTCCGCGCGTACCTTGCCGTCGTCGCGTTCGGTGGGGCTCTCCATCAACACTTCCGTGCCGTAGAACACCTGGGGAATGCGCCGGGTCGTTGCGAGGTAGGCCAGGGCCAGCCGGGTCAGGCCGATGTCGCGCCGCAGCAGTGAATACAGCCGTGGCGTGTCGTGGTTACCCTCGAACAGCACGAGATTGGCCGGATCCGGGTAGACGAAATCATGGGCCAGGCCCTCGTAGAGCCGGGTTAGGCCGCTGAACGCGCCGTCGTCTTCGGTCAGTGCCGCGAGCAGCTGCGAGTTCATCGGGAAGTCCATCATGCTCGGTGCGCTGGACGTGTAGCCGTCATGGTTGCGCTTGCCGCGCTGCCAGTAGGCCACGACGGCCGGATGCGTGCTCCACTCCTCGCCGACGATGTTCAGCTGCGGGTACTCCAGCATCACGCGGGCCGACCAGCGGCTCAGGAAGTCGCGGTCCGAGTAGGACCAGGTGTCAGTGCGGATGCCCGACAGCCCGGCGCTCTCGATCCACCACAGGGTCATCTGTGTCAGATACGTGGCGAGTTCTGGCCGGCGCTGGTTCAGGTCCGGCATGCCCGGCGTGAACCAGCCGTCGGTGAAGCGCTTGCGGTCGCTCGGCGCCGCATAGGGGTCTTGCAGCGTCATCCGCGCATGGTGGGTTTCTACATAGCCCTGCGGCCATTGGTTCAGCCAGTCGGGTGCCGGCAGATCGCGCAGCCACCAGTGCCCGGCGCCGATGTGGTTGAGCACGATGTCCTGGATCACGCCGATCTTGCGTTCGCGCGCTGCGCGGACGAAGTCGAGGTAGTCCTCGTGGCTGCCGAAACGCGGGTCGATCTTGTAGAAGTCGGTCGCGGCGTAGCCGTGGTAGCTGTAGGTCGCGCTGTTGTTTTCGATCAGCGGCGTCGGCCACACCTGGGTGAAGCCCAGGTCGGCGATGTAGCCGAGATGCCGGCTCAGGCCGGCGAGGTCGCCGCCATGGCGGCCACCGGGGTTGGTGCGGTCCGGGGTCTCCTTCATGCCGCCTTGGCGGCCGCTGCCGCCCTGGGCGAAGCGGTCGGGCACGACGAGGTAGATCGCATCCTCGGGGCCGAAGCCGCGGCGCTCGGCCGAGCCGGCGGCACGCGCACGCAGCGTGTAGCGCAGCGTCTTGCCCGCCAGGTTCAGCGTCAGCTCGCCCGGCACGGCCCCGGGGCCGATGTCGAGGTCGACGAACAGATAGTTCGGGCTGCTCGCGCGGTGGCTGCCGCGCAGCGTGACGCCGGGATAGGGCTGCAGCGTCGGCTCGGCGGTGGCGATCCCGGCACCATGCAGCATCAGCTGCAGCGAGGTGTCGCGCATGCCCACCCACCAGTGGGGCGGCTCGATGCGCGGCAGCGGGGCCGTCTGGGCGAGGGAGTTGGAGGATGAGGTCATCAGCAGGGCCGTGGCAAGGGCGATCAGGGCATTCATTTCGTTTCCAGCCGGTAGACGCGCAGTGAAAGGGGCGGCAGGGTGACGCGGCCGGCGGCCAGCGCCTGGCCTCTGGGATGCAGGGGCCGGGCCCGGGTCGGCAGCTCCATGGTGGCGGGCGTGTCGCCGTAGTTCAGTGCCACCATGACGCGTTCGCCCGCACGCCGGCGCTCGAAGTGCCAGACCAGGCCGTCGACATGGTCGGCCTGGTAGCGGCCCAGGGTCAACGCCTTGGACCCCCGGCGCAGCGCGATCAGTTCCCGGTAGAAGTGGAGCAACGAGCCGGCCTCGGCGGCCTGGGTTTCGGCGTTGTGGCGGCTGCGGTTGAGCGACAGCGCCCGGAACGGCTGGCCGCCCGCCGTGAAGCCGCCCGTCGGCGACCAGCTCATCGGCGCGCGCAGGGGTTCATCGGCCGGGCCGTCGACGCCGGCCTGCCCGATCTCCTCTCCGTAGTAGATGAAGGGCGTGCCCGGCAGCAGCAGATAGCTGGCCGCCGCAAGCCGGTAGCGCGCCTCGTCGCCGCGCAACTGGTCCCAGACGCGCTGGCCGGTGAAGATGTCATGGTTGTGCAGGAAGGTCGCCATCGTCGGCGCCATGCTCCGGTAGTAATCAGCCACGCGCCGAACCGCGCCGGCGTCCCCCTTGGCGGCCTTCAGCAGCTCGTAGTTCAGCTGAAAGGCGAAGGCGCCGCCGCAGACCTCTGGTGCGCCGTAGGCGATCGGCTCGGCGGTCGCCTCGCAGACGACGTAGCGGCCCGGATAGCTCTTGATCAGGTCCTGGAAATGCTTGGTCAGCGCGCGGCTCTCGGGCTGGTCGTTCCAGTCCTTGGCGCTGTTCTCGATCAGATGGGGCACGGCGTCGAGCCGGTAGCCGTCCAGGCCGCGGTTGAGCCAGAAGCGCAGCGAGTCCTCGTGGTAGCGGACCACGTCGGGGTTGCGCAGGTCGAAGTCGGGCATGTGTGGGCCGAAGGTGCCGAAGTAGATGTCCGGCGACCCCGGCTTGAGCGGCGGCAAGTCCTTGAATTCTCCGGTCCAGGTCCAGGGTTGGGTGCTGGCGTCGTACCACGGCACCTTGCCCCAGATGTCCCAGCCCGGGCCCGGGTCGGAGTTCCAGACGAACCAGCGGCGCCAGGGGCTGCTGCGGTCGGCCACGGCCTGCAGGAAGGGCGGGAACTGCCAGGAGGCATGGTTGATGACGTAGTCCATCACGACGCCGATGCCGCGCCGGTGCGCCGCGCGGATCAGCTCGTCGAAATCGGCCAGCGTGCCGTACTGCGGCTCGATGCGGCGGTAGTCGGTCGTCGCATAGCCATGGTCGTGGTCGGAGCTGGCGGTGATGGGCATCAGCCAGATGCCACTGATGCCCAGCGTCTTGAGGTAGTCGAGCCGCTGGATCAGCCCGCGCAGGTCGCCCACACCGTCGCCGTCGCTGTCTTGGTAGGCCCGCACGAAGATCTCCATGAAGACGCCGTGCTGCCAGTCCGCGGGCAGGGCGCTCGGCCGTGGTTGCGCTGGTACCGGGCCGGTATCGATCTGGGCCTGGGCCGCCAACGCGCCGTAGAGGGCGAGGCTGATCAGGAGTTTTGATGCTTTCATGTATTCAAACTACTTTGTCTCCAGGTTGAAGCATATCGAGTTCATATTGTTTGAAGTCGCTCGAATCCGAAGAAATGTAGTTTTGCTACTATTTTGAAAACATGAGGAGACCATGATGCCGCAACGCCTTGCGCTGTCCGCGCTGTGGGTGCTGGCCCTGCTGGCTGGCGCCGCGCGGGCCGCTGATCTGGCGGACTGCGATGCTGCCGTGCCGCAACCGGCGCCCGCCCAGCGTCCCTTGGCCCAGGCCTATTGGCTGGACGGGCGCACCGTGCAATGGCCGGGCCTGGTGGTCGGGCCGGGCGAGCGGGTGCGCCTGCATCACGCGCGCGCGGCCAGCCTGCGCGCGCTGCCCGGCGAGCCGGTGGGCGGGTCGGAAGGCGGGATCGACCTGGCGGCCAGCGCTGCCGCAGTGCCGGCCCGTTTTCGCTTCATTGGTGCGGGGCCGCGCTTCGATATCGGGCCGGTGGACGTCAAGGCCTTGCTGCGCGAGCAATTGCTGCTGGTGCACGAGGCAGGCGACGGCCGGGTGATCGCCGCGACCGGCATCCAGCTCGCGGGCGCCCTCGACGAGCTCTATGCCGCGGCGGAGCAGGTCGACGACCTCGGTGCCCGGCCGGATGCGGCGCGCACCCGCTTTGCGGTCTGGGCGCCGACCGCGCAGCGCGTGATGCTGTGCCGGCATGCCGGCCCCGAGGCACCGGCCGTCAGCATCGATGCGATGCAATTCGACGCGAGCACCGGCGTCTGGCGTGCCGAGCTGGCTGGTGACCTGAGCGGCCAGGCCTATCGCTATCTCGTTGACGTCGTCACGCCGACCCATGGCCTGGTGCGCAATCTCGTCACCGACCCTTACTCGACCGCGCTGACTGCGGACTCCCGGCTCAGCCTGGTGGCCGATCTGGCCTCGCCCGCCTTGAAGCCGCCCGGTTGGGACCGCCTGACGCGTCCGGACCGGATCAAGGCGAGTACCGACCAGATCATCTACGAACTGCATGTGCGCGATTTCTCTGCCAGCGACGCCAGCGTGCGTCCGGCGTGGCGTGGCAAATACCTGGCCTTCACCGAGCCGGCGTCTAGAGGCATGAAGCATCTGCGCGCGCTGGCCCGGGCAGGGCTGACCGACGTGCACCTGCTGCCGGTGTTTGACTTCGCCAGCGTGCCCGAGCGCGGCTGCAAGCAGCCGGCTGTGCCCGCGGCCCCGCCGGACAGCGACGCCCAGCAGGCCGCCGTGATGGCGGTCGCGGCCGACGACTGCTTCAACTGGGGCTACGACCCCTGGCATTTCAATGCGCCCGAGGGCAGCTATGCGACCGACCCGCTCAGGCGCGTCATCGAATTCCGGCAGATGGTGATGGCCCTGCACCGGGCGGGCCTGCGCGTGGGCATGGACATGGTCTACAACCACATGGCTGCCGCGGGCCAGAACCCCAAGTCGGTGCTGGACCGGCTCGTGCCGGGCTACTACCACCGCCTCAATGCCCAGGGCGAGATCGAGCGATCCACCTGTTGCGACAACACCGCCACCGAGCACCGCATGATGGCCAAGCTGATGATCGACTCGGCCGCGCTGTGGGTGCGCGAGTACAAGATCGACTCGATGCGCTTCGACCTGATGGGCCATCAGCCGCGCGAGGCCATGGAGCGCCTGCAGGTCCGCGTCAATGCCGCAGCCGGCCGGCCGGTGCAGTTGCTCGGCGAGGGCTGGAATTTCGGCGAAGTGGCCGACGGGGCGCGCTTTGTGCAGGCCTCGCAGCTGAGCCTGAACGGCAGCGGCATCGGCAGCTTCAGCGATCGTGGCCGCGACGCCGCGCGTGGAGGATCGCCGGGCGAGAGCGGGAACGACAGCGTGGCCCGCCAGGGCTGGCTCAATGGCCTGGTCTATGCGCCCAATGCGCTTGCGCATGCTGAGCCCGAAGCGCTGCCGATGGCCGCCGACCTGATTCGCGTCGGCCTGGCCGGCTCGCTGCGCGGCTACGCATTGACCACCTGGCGCGGCGAGACCCGGCGCCTGGATCAGATTGCCTATGGCAACCAGCCGGCCGGCTACGCGAGCGAGCCGGGCGAGGTTGTCAACTATGTGGAGAACCACGACAACCAGACCCTGTTCGACAGCAATGCGATGAAGCTGCCGCTCGACACCTCGCCCGCCGAGCGCGCGCGCGTGCAGCTGCTGGGCGCGGCCCTGGTCGCGTTCAGTCAGGGCGTCGCCTACTTCCATGCCGGCCAGGACATCCTGCGCAGCAAGAGTCTGGACCGCAACAGCTACGACTCCGGCGACTGGTTCAACCGCCTGGACTGGACTTACCAGACCAATCACTTCGGCACCGGCCTGCCGCCCAAACGGGACAACTTCGGCAAGGACGGCCGCGACTGGGCGCTGGCCCGAGAACGCCTGGCTCGCCCGGGTATCGCGCCGCGCCCGTCCGATATCGTGTGGGCCCGTGACGCCTTCCGCGATCTGCTGAGGATCAGGGCCAGCACGCCGCTGCTGCGGCTTGCGAGCGCCGCGCAGATCCAGCAGCGCGTCAGCTTTCCCGGCAGCGGCCCCGGCCAGAACCCGGTGCTGGTGGCCACCCGCATCGATGGCAGTGCCCTGCCAGGCGCCGGCTTCAAGGCCGTGATGAGCTTCATCAACGTGGCGCCGACCCCGCAGACCCTGGACCTGCCCGAGGAGGCCGGCACCGCATGGCGCCTGCACCCGGTGCACCGCGGCGCCGGTGCGGCCGACCGACGCGCGGCGCAGGCCCGCGCCGCGGCTGGCCGCTTCACCGTGCCGGGCCGCACCGCCGTCGTGTTCGTCAGCGAATAGGCTGGGCCGGCGCCAGCTCGGGCTCAGCGGATGTAGCTCAACGGCAGCGCCGTCGTTAGCTTGAGTTCCTCCATCGCAAAGCTGGAGCTCACATCGTGCAGCTGCGTGCCGGCGATCAGCCGCTGATAGACCCGGTCGTAGGCGGCGATGTCGGGCACCACCACCCGCAGCAGATAGTCCACGTCGCCGCTCATCCGGTAGAACTCGACCACTTCGGGAATGGCCTGGACCGTGGCTTTGAAGGTCTCGAACCAGGCCTGGCTGTGCGTGCGGGTTCGTACCGAGACAAACACCGTGACACCGACATTGACCTTGCGCGCGTCCAGCAAGGCCACCTGGCGGGTGATGACGCCGTCGGCCTTGAGCTTCTGGATGCGCCGCCAACAGGGCGTCGTCGACAGTCCCACACGTTGCGCCACTTCGGCGACCTGGATGTCTGCATCCTGCTGAAGGATTTCCAGAATCCGAACGTCAATGGAATCCAATTTCATGCTTTGGATGATACGTAGCAAAAAATAGCTCGTCGTGGCGCGCCGGTCAGCGCAGCGCGCAACCGCTTTTTGCGCCGCGCTCGCCACAATTCCGGGCAGCGCTTCGCTTGCCACGACCGGACCTGCCGTATGGAAATCTATCTCGACGCCAATGCCACCACGCCCGTCCTTCCCCAGGCCCGCGAGGCCGCGCTGGCGGCGATGGCCGAGGACTTCGGCAATCCCAGCAGCATCCACAGCACCGGCCTGAAGGCGAGGGCGCTGATGGACGGCGTGCGGGCCCGTGCGCGCCGCGTGCTGGGTGCCAGCACGGGCCAGCTGCTCTTCCTCAGTGGCGCGACCGAAGGCATCCAGACGGCCGTGCTGTCGGCGCTCAGCGCGCTGCGTGAGCGCCCGCAGCGGCCCGAACTGCTGCTCTACGGCGCCACCGAGCACAAGGCCGTCCCGGAAGCCATCAAGCACTGGAACGCGCTGCTCGGGCTGAATCTGCAGCTGCTGGCGATCCCGGTCGGCCGGGACGGCCGCCATGACCTGGACTGGCTGCGCCGGCATGCGCCGCGGGCCGGCCTGGTGTGCACGATGGCCGCCAACAACGAAACCGGGGTCATCAGCGACCTCGACGGCATCGAGGCCGCGCTGGCCGGCAGCCCCGCGCTGTGGATGGTGGACGGGGTTCAGGCCCTGGGCAAGCTGCCCTTGCGCCTGGCCGAGCGGCGCATCGACTACGCGCCTTTCTCCGGCCACAAGCTGTATGCGCCCAAGGGCATCGGCATGCTCTATGTCCGTGCTGGCGCACCGTTCACGCCCCTGCTGGCCGGCGGCGGGCAGGAGGGCGCGCTGCGTTCCGGCACCGAGAACATGTCCGGCATCGCGGCACTGGGCGCCGTGCTGGCCGCGCTGGAGGACGGCAACACCTTCCGTGACGCCGCGACGCTGGCAGCCTGGCGTGACCGGCTTGCCGCGGCGCTGCAGCAGGCCTTTCCGGGCCTGGTCTTCAATGCGCCGGCCGAGCTCTGCCTGCCGACCACGCTGAACTTCGCCGTTCCGGGCGTCAGCTCCAAGCTGCTGCTGGACCTGTTCGATGCGGCCGAGATGCGCGTCAGCGGCGGCTCGGCCTGCAGCGCGTCCAAGGCCCAGCCCAGCTATGTGCTCGAAGCCATGGGCCTGCCGGCCTGGCAGACGGCGTCGGCGCTGCGGCTGTCCTTCGGCCCGCTGATGGATGCAGGCTTTGTCGACGAGGCCTGCGCGCGCATCCGGGTCTGCGGCGAATCGCTGCGCGCCAGCTGCCTGGACCCGAACGCGCCGGGCCATGCGCTGCCAGCCGAAGGCCTCAGCCGCCTCGTCGTCGACGGTGCCTGCTGCTATGTGCTGGCCGATGCGGCCAGCCGCCGTGCGGTCGTGATCGACCCCCTGCCCGAATTGACCGAGCGTCTCGCGCAGTGGCTGCGCTGCCAGGACTATGCGCTGGCGGCGGTGCTCGACACGCACAGCCACGGCGACCACGCCTCGTCCGCCGCGGAGCTGCTGGCCACGCTGCAGGCGCCGCATGCCGATGTCGAAGCGCTGGGCTGGCCGCGGGCTGCCGAGACCATCGAGCTCGGCCGACTGAAGCTGACGCGCCTGGCCCTGCCCGGCCACACCCAGGACTCGACCGCCTATCTGCTGCACGAGGCTGAGCAGCTGCGTCTGGCCTTTGTCGGTGACACCGTGATGCCTGGGGCCCTGGGGCGCAGCGACTTCGAGCAGAGCGCGCCGCAAGACTTTGCCCGCTCGCTGCGGCGTCTGGAGCAGGCCGTCGGGCCGCATGCCCTGCTGCTGCCCGGGCATGACTACGACGATCGTTTCGCCACCACGCTGGCCGTGGAATGCGCGGCCCAGCCGCTGCTGGGCGACCTGCTGGGCGGGCGCATCGACGATGCCGCGTTCGCGGCGGCCAAGGCCGAGCTGGAGCAGGGCCTGGCGCTGACCGAATACCAGACCATCGCCTGCGGCGCACGCGTCGACGCCAACGGCTCGCGGGCCTGCAGCGAGTTGAGTCCGGCCGGCCTGGTGCAGATGGCACGCGAGCAGCCGCAGCTCGTGCTGGTGGATGTGCGCGAGCCCTATGAGCAGCGGCTGGGCCAGGCTCCGGAGCTGGGCACGACGGTGCAGCGCGAGGCCGTGGCGTTGTCAGGCCTGCCCAATGCGCTGACCCGCTGGCTGGCCTTGCCGGCCGAGACGCCGGTGGTGTTCTTCTGCCGCAGCGGCAACCGCAGCGCCCAGGCGGCTCAGGCGCTGCGCCGCCTCGGGCATCCGCAGGCCTGGAGCCTGGGCGGCGGCCTGGCGCTCTGGCCGCGCGCCACGGCAGCGGCCGACGCCGCCTTCGCGATCTGAGCGGCCCACAGCTCAGCGCCCGCCTGCACCCGCCCCGGACGCCACGGCCAGGCCGGCTCAGAGCCGAAGCGCAACCTCCTCGGCCAGGGCCAGTGCTGCGGTCAGCCCGGGCGATTCGATGCCCAGCAGGTTCACCAGGCCGGGCAGGCTGCGCTCGATGAGGAAGTCGGCAGCCGGCTCGCCCGGCCCGCTCAGCTTGGGACGCACGCCGCTGTAGGCGGGCTGCAGGGCGCCAGGCGGCAGGCCGGGCCAGTAGCGGCGCACCTCGGCTTCGAAGCCCGGCGCCAGCGCGGGTTCGACGCGATAGTCCAGCGTGGCCGGATCCGTGTCAGCCAGCCATTGCACATCCGGCCCGAAGCGGGCGTGGCCGCCCAGGTCCAGCGTCAGGTGAATGCCCAGCCCGCCCTCGACCGGCAGCGGGTAGATCTGGTGGCGAAACGGCGCGGCGCCGGCCAGCGCAAAGTAGTGGCCGCGCGCGAATCGGGTCGGTGGCACGTCGGCACCGAGGGCCTGCGCCAGCGGCCCGGCGAACAGCCCGGCCGCGTTGACGACGCTGCCTGCAGCCAGCTCGAAGCCATCGACCTGCAACCGCCAACCGTCGCCGGCGCGGGCGCCGCCGCTCACGCGACTGGCCAGGGCCAGGGTGGCACCGGCCGCCTCGGCATCGGCCAGCAGCGCCAGCATCAGGCCGTGGCTGTCGACGATGCCGCTCGACGGTGACAGCAGCGCCCCGGTGCAGTCCAGCGCGGGTTCGAGGGTCCGTGCCTCGGCACGGCTCAGCAGCCGGAGGTCGTCGACGCCATTCGCCGCCGCCTGTTCGGCCAGCCGGGCGAGTTGCGCGAGGCCGGCTGCGGTGGTCGCAACGATCAGCTTGCCGCAGCGCCGGTGGGCCACGCCACGCGCGCGGCAGTAGTCGTAGAGCAGGGCCTTGCCGCGCACGCACAGCCGCGCCTTCTGGCTGCCGGGCGGGTGGTAGAGGCCGGCGTGTATGACCTCGCTGCTGCGCGAGGAGACGCCGGTGCCGATGGCAGCGGCGGCCTCGATGATGACCACCTCGCGGCCGCGCCGGGCCAAGGCACGCGCGACGGCCAGTCCGACGACGCCGGCACCGATGACGGCGACCTCAACCCTGTCCATGCCTCGCCCGACCGGCCGCTGCGGCCGCAGACCATGCATGAGCGGAGGGCGCCTGAACCCGCGTCGCCATGCCGGCAGCGCCCGCGCCGTTCAGCGTGAGAGGGGGGCGGTGCGGGCGATCAGCCAGTCCAGCGCCGCACCGCTGACCAGCGGCTGCAGGCGCTCGCGGACGGTGGCGTGGTAATCGTTCAGCCAGTCGATCTCGTCGTCGCGCATCAGGCCCAGGTCGATGCAACGCGTGTCGATGGGGCACAGCGTCAGCGTCTCGAAGGCCAGCATCTCGCCGAAGGCATTGTTCTCCGGCGTCTGGTGCGCGACGTTCAGCACCAGGTTCTCGATGCGCACACCCCACTGACCGGGCCGGTACAGGCCGGGTTCGATGGAAGTGATCATGCCGGGCTCCATCGCCATCGTCGGCTCGGCGACGGCCTTGGAGATGCTCTGCGGGCCCTCGTGCACGTTCATGAAATAGCCGACGCCATGGCCGGTGCCATGGCCGTAGTCCAGCCCCTCGGCCCACAGCGGTGCACGGGCGATCGCATCGAGCATCGGGCTGAGCGTGCCGCGCGGGAAGCGCGTGGCCGACAGCGCGATCGTGCCTTTCAGCACCAGCGTGTAGTCACGCTTTTGCGCCGCGCTGATGTGGCCGATCGGCCAGACGCGGGTGATGTCGGTGGTGCCGCCGAGGTATTGGCCGCCGGAGTCGATCAGCAGCAGGCCCTCGCCGTCGATGTAGGCAAACGAGTCCGGCGTCGCGCGGTAGTGCGGCAGGGCGCCGTTGGCCATCCAGCCCGCGATGGTCGAGAAGCTCGGCCCGACGAAGCCCGGCCGGCGGCGGCGCGCCGCGGTCAGGTGGGTGTCGATGTCGAGCTCGCTCCAACGCTCGCCCCGGGCCAGCGAGGCCTCGAACTCGGCGTAGAACTCGCACATCGCCGCGCCGTCCTGGGCCATGGTCTCGCGCACGAACTCGGCTTCGGCCGGCGTCTTGCGGCTCTTGAGCAGCGTGCTCGGGTTGATCTGCTCGACCACCTGCACCGTGCCCGGCACGGCCTCGCGCAGGCCCAGGGTCACGCGCCGCGGGTCGATCAGCAGCCGGGCGCCGGCGGGCAGGGCCGCCAGCGCCGGCCCGGCCTCGCCATAGGCTGCCAGCCGGATGCCGTCCGACGCGAGACGGGCGGTCACATCTTCGGGCACCTTGCCGCTGCCGACGAACAGGCGCCCGCCGCTGGCGTCCAGCAGCAGATGCGCGATGAAGACCGGGTTGCACTCGACATCGGCGCCGCGCAGGTTCAGCAGCCAGGCCACATCGTCGACGGTCGAAATGAAGTGATGGCTGGCGCCCACCGCGGCCATGGCCTGGCGCACCCGCGCCAGCTTGTCCGCGCGCGCCACCGCGGCCTGCGGCGGCAGGTGTTCGTACACCGCATCGAAGGGCAGGGCCGGCCGGTCGATCCAGGCCGGTTGGAGCAGGTCCAGGTCGGTGCGCAGCGTGATGCCGGCGCGCTGCATCGCCGCGCGCAGCAGTTGGGCCAGCGACAGGCCGAGCACCTGGCCGTCCACCGCGAGCACCTGGCCGGGCTGGAGCTGCTGTGCGATCCAGTCGATGTACTGGGTCGACGCGCCGGAGTTGGTCTTCTCGAGCTGGATGCCGCTGCCGGCGATCTGCGCCTCGGCCTGGGACCAGTAGCGGCTGTCGGCAAACAGCGCGGCCCGCTCGCGCGTGACAACCAGGCTGCCCACCGAGCCGTCGAAGCCCGACAGCCATTCCCGGCCCCGCCAGCGGCCCGGCAGATATTCGGACAGGTGGGGGTCGCTGGACGGCACGAGCACGGCGTGCAGCCCCTCGGCGATCAAGACATCGCGCACGCGCTCGATGCGCAGGCGGGTTTCGGAGGTGCGGGTGTCCATGGGCAGGACCTTGTCTGAGTGGAAGCCGTGAGTTTAGTTTTTTGCCGCGGCCCGGCGCCTCGGCGGCCAGCCGCGGTGGCCTCCATGCGCCGCCGCGGGCGCGTCGCCCCGCTGGCCCGGCAATGCAAGACCGGTCCTTCCATCCCATTGGGGATGCCCGGCCACCGGTCCGTGACACCATGCGCAGCAAGCGGCCACCCAGCCGCGCACTCACCGCTGCCGACACGCCTCACCGACACCATGGACCTTCATCACGACATCCTGGAAGCGGCCTTCCCTGGGGAGCAGGCCCGCTACTACCTGCCGATCTCCATCGGTGGCCATGCCGAACTGGCAGACCAGGGAGCCGCCCTGATCCTCAGCGGGGTCAAGACGGCCACGTCTTCGCCCTATTGGGACTACCCGGATGGCCGCATTCCCTTCGTCGGCGCCCTGTCGGTGCTGCTGAATGGGCGCGGCGAACCGGTGGCCATCGTGCAGACCATTTCGGTGGAGCCGGTGCGCTTCGCCGATGTCACGGACACGATGGCCTGGGTCTATGGCGAAGGCGAGCGCACGCGGGCCTGGTGGCTGCAGGCCAACCGTGCCTGGTACCGCGACAAGGCGGCGCGCGACGGCCAGGTGTTCTCGGAGGACGATCCCATCCTCTGGGAAACGATCGAGGTGGTGCGCCGCCTGGCGCCTGCGCCGGCCTCGGTGCAGCCGCTGCAGGACCCGGGCGGCAAGAGCGACGGCGTGTGACCGTGGCGTCCTGCCGGGCTGCAGCGGGCTACAGCTCCGTGCGCAAGGCCCACAGTTCCGGGAACAGCACCACATCCAGCATCTTGCGCAGGTAGCTGACGCCGCCGGTGCCGCCGGTGCCGCGCTTGAAGCCGATGACGCGTTCCACCGTCGTCACATGGCGGAAGCGCCAGAGCCGGAAGGCGTCTTCCAGGTCCACCAGCTCCTCGCCCATCTGGTAGAGGTCCCAGTGCGCCTGCGGGTCGCGGTAGACGGTCAGCCAGGCCTGTTTGACGCCCTCGTCGGCGCCACAGGGCTCGGTCCAGTCGCGCTGCAGCCGCGCCGCCGGCACCTCGATGCCGCGACGTGCGAGCAGCTGCAGCACCTCGTCGTAGAGCGACGGCGCCTGATAGGCCTGCTGCACCAGCGCGAGCAGGTCGGGCCGGTGCTCATGGGGCTTGAGCATCGCCGGGTTCTTGTTGCCGAGCATGAATTCGATGCGGCGGTATTGCGCGCTCTGGAAGCCGCTGCTGCGGGCCAGGTAGGGGCGGATGGCGCTGTACTCCGGCGGCGTCATCGTCGCGAGCACGTCCCAGGCGTGCACCAGCTGCTCCATGATGCGCGACACCCGGGCCAGCATCTTGAAGGCCTCGGGCAGCTTGTCCGTGGCCACATGCGCGACCGCGGCCTGCAGTTCATGCAGCATCAGCTTCATCCACAGCTCCGATGTCTGGTGCTGCACGATGAAAAGCATCTCGTTGTGGTCGGGCGAGAGCGGCTGCTGGGCGTTCAGGATGGCATCGAGCTGCAGGTAGTCGCCATAGCTCATGTCCTTTGAAAAGTCGAGCTGGGCGCCGTGGTGTTCGATCGTGCTCATGCTCAGGTCACCTTGGCGCGGCTGGTGAACTCCGGCGTGTTCCAGGACTGGCTGGCGACGATGTCCGCCATCGCTTCTACCGCACGGACCACATCGGCAAAGCCGTTGTACAGCGGCGCGAAGCCGAAGCGCAGCAGTTCGGGCACGCCGGCGCGGAAGTCGCCGATCACGCCGCGCGCGATCAGTGCCTGCATCACGGCATAGCCATCGATGCCGTGCGGCAGCGAGAACGACACCTGCGAGCCGCGCAGGCCGGCGTCGCGCGGTGTTGCGATCACGGCCTCGGGCACGCGGGCCTCGACGGTGTCAATGAAGGCCTCGGTCAGCGCCAGCGACTTGTTGCGCAAGGCCTTGATGCCGCCGAGCTTCTGGGCGGCATCGAACACGTCCAATGCGGTGTCCAGGCCGGTCATCGACAGCACGCCGGGCGTGCCGCACTGGAACTGCTGGATGCCCGGTGCGGGCTGGTATTCGCTGTCGAAGTCAAACGGATTGGCATGCCCGAGCCAGCCGGTCAGCGGCTGCCACACCTGGCCCTCGTGACGCGGGTGCATCCAGACGAAGGCCGGCGCGCCGGGGCCGCCGTTGAGGTATTTGTAGCCGCAGCCCACCGCGAAATCGGCCGCCGCGCCGAGCAGGTCGATCGGCACCGCGCCGGCGCTGTGGGCCAGGTCCCAGACGGCGAGCGCGCCCGCCTGGTGGGCCCAGCGCGTCAGCAGCCCCATGTCGTGCATGCGGCCGGTGCGGTAGTTCACATGGGTCAGCATCAGCACTGCACAGCGCTCGTCGAGCAGCGGCGGGATGTCCTCCGGCGTCTCGGCGAGGATGAGTTCGCCGCCATGGGCTCGGGCCACGCTCTGCGCGATGTAGTTGTCGGTCGGGAAGTTGCTGCGCTCGCTGACCACGACCTTGCGCTGGCCCTGCTGCAATTGCAGCGCGGCGTGCAGCACCTTGTAGAGGTTGGCCGAGGTCGAGTCCGCCACCAGCACCTCGCCCGGCCGGGCGCCCAGCCAGGGCGCCAGCCGGTCACCGAGGCGCCGCGGCAGGTCGATCCATCCGGCCGTGTTCCAGCTCTTGATGAGGCCCTGGCCCCATTCCTGCTCGACCGCGCGCTGCACGCGTGCCGGCGTGGCCTTGGGCAGGGCGCCGAGCGAGTTGCCGTCCAGATAGGTCACGCCCTCGGGCAGCGTGAAGAGATCGCGCAGGCTGCGCAGGGGGTCGGCGGCGTCAAGCCGCTGGGCATCATCGAGATTCATCGGGCAGCTCCCTCAGGATGGCACGCACAGGCGACGCGCAGGCGCCGTGGAGTTTCAGTGGCAGGGCGATCAGTTCGTAGTCTCCCTCGGTGACCTCGTCGAGGACCAAGTTCTCCAGCACGCGCAGATCGTAGTGTTTGAGCAGTTGGTGGCTGTCCAGCGTCTTGCTGGTGGCTGGGTCCACGCTCGGCGTGTCGATGCCGATCAGGCGCACGCCGCGCTCGGCCAGCCAGGCAATGGCCTCGGGTGCGTAGGCCGTGAAGGCCGGGTTCCACGCCGTGTCGGCCTTGCCGCAGCAGCGCACCAGCACGCGCGGCGGCAGCCGGTCTTCGGCGTGGCGCAGGTGCTCGATGGTGATCAGCGGCGCTGCGCCGAGGGCATGAATGACCCGGCAGGGGCCGAGATAGGCGTGCAGGTCGACCTGGTCGATGGACGGCGCGTCGTCGGCATAGTGCAGTGGCGCATCGGCATGGGCGCCGACATGCGGTGACAGCGTCAGCGCGCTGAGGTTGACGGGGCAGTCGGGCGAGCGGCGCGCGGTCCAGCGCAGCCGGTAGGCCTCGTCGCCCGGAAAGATTGGCGAGTCGGCGGCGACCGGCGGGGAAATATCCCAGAGGCGTCGGCGCGGCTCGTTGTGCGGGAAAACGGTGGGAGGGCTCATGGCGGCGGCACCATAGCGGCAGGCGGACCCTGATGGTGTCGGTTAAATCCAACTGCCTGTCAATCGATGGCTGCGACCCCGCTGGAACCGCCTCGGTGCAGGCACGGCCTCAGGGCGCTGGGCGTGGCCGGGGCGAGGCCGCCTGGTCGGGCAGCCCGAGCAGGGCGCCCTTGGCCCAGTCCGGCGTGGTCTCGAACAGGTGGTCGATGAAGGCCCGGGTCTTGGCCGGCATCAGCCGGCGGCTTGCGGTGAGCAGGTAGACGGGCAGGGGCTCGAAGCGCCAGTCCGGCAGCACCGGCACCAGCGTGCCGGCCTCGACCTCCGATGCCACCATGCCAAAGGGAAAGCTGCCGATGCCGCCGCCCGCGCGCGTCAGCGACAACACCAGGCCGATGGAGTTGGCCTCCAGCGGCCCGCGCAGGGCGATGTCGGCCGTCTGCGTGCCGTTCTGCAGCCGCCGCTTGTGGGCGTCCTTGGCCTGGGTCAGCACGACGAAGTCATGTGCCGCCAGGTCGGCCGGTGTCTGCGGCGCCGGGCGCGACTGCAGATAGACCGGGCTGGCATACAGGCCCCGCTCCAGCCGCATGTACTGGCGGGCAATCAACTCCGGCTCGTCCACCGGCCCCATGCGCACCGCCACGTCATAGGGCTCGTTGAAGAGGTCGACGCGGCGCGGCGTGGTGTCCAGCTCCAGTTCCACCCGGGGGTAGCGGCGGACGAAGCGCGAGAGGCTTTCCGCCAGCACCAGCATCGCGAACTCGGAAGGGACCGACACGCGCAGCCGCCCCTGGGGCGTGGCCTCGCGCGAGGCCAGCCATTGCCGCGTTTCGGCGATGTCTTCGTCGTGCCTCGCGGCCCGCTCGGCCAGCTGCTCGCCCAGCTCGGTCAGCGTCAGCCGGCTCGCGCCGGGCACGAAGAGGCGGGCGCCCACCGAGGTCTCCAGTGCCGCCAGCCGGCGGCTCAGCGTCGCCTTGGGCAGGTCGAGCTGGCGCGAGGCCTCGGACAGCGAGCCGGCCCGGTGGACCTGGGCGAGCAGCAGCAGATCGTCGATCTTCATGGGGTGATGTGCGCCTTCGGGGCCGACAGCATGCCGGCCGGACCGACGGCGTGTCGCGTTTTATTTCGTTTCGTTTCCGGAACGGTCCGTTTGAGATTTGAAGCTTTTCTCAGGAAATGGAACTCTCTACAGTCGCGGCCACGATGTCAACCGCCCACCTGTTGCAAGCTCATCGGCACCGCATCGGCGCCGGCTTCGAGGCCGAGGGCTGGCGGGAGCCGGTGGCGCTGCTCGACCCGTTCATCATGGTCGACCATTTCCGGATGCGCGAGCCGGCATTCGCGCCGCATCCGCATGCCGGCTTCTCGGCGGTCACCTACCTGTTCGACGACTCGTCCACGGCGCTGGTCAGCCGCGACTCGCTGGGCGGCGAGCACGAGATCCTGCCCGGCGGCCTGCACTGGACCCTGGCCGGGCGCGGCGTGATGCACGACGAATTCCCGGCCGAAGCGGGGCGCGAGGCCCACGGGCTGCAGATCTTCGTCAACCTGCCGGCCGAGCAGAAGTTGCGCGCGCCCGCGGTGATGCGCCTGCCGGCCGAGCAGATGCCGCGCCGCGTGGGCGCCGGCTGGCGGTCGGTGCAGGTGTTTGGCGGCACGGCCGAGCTGGCCCTGCCGTGGCCGGCCGCGCTGGCCGTTGTCGACATCGATGCCGGCGCGCGCTTCGACCTCCAGCTGCGCGACGACGAACAGGGCTTTGCCGTCGTCATCCAGGGCCATGGCAGCGCGGCCGATCTGCCGCTGTCCGCGGGCCGCGCGCTCAGCCTGCCGCTCGGCGGCGCGGCCACGGTCGAGGCCGAGACGGGCCTGCGCCTGGCCTGCTTCTCCGGCCGGCCCTTGCATGAACCCCTGGTGCGCCACGGGCCCTTCGTCATGAGTGACGAGGGCCAGGTCGTGGCCGCGCTGCAGCGCTTCCAGTCCGGCGGCATGGGCCGCCTCAGCCCTCGAACCACCTCCAACACCGACAACAAGGACACCCCGCCATGAACGCTCCGCACGAACACACCGCCGCCGCGCCCAAGCCCGCCGAGCCGGTCAAGAAGAGCGGCCCGCCGGTGCCGCTGCTGGTGATCGGCGCGCTTCTGCTCGTGGGCGGCATCGGCATCGGCGGCCGGATGTGGTGGCGCAGCCAGCATCTGGTGGAAACCGACAACGCCTTCATCGCCGGCCGGCTGCACCCGGTGGCCACCCGCGTGGCCGGCGTCGTCACCGAGATGCGCATGCAGGACAACGCGCTGGTGAAGGCCGGCGACGTGCTCCTGCGCCTGGACCCGGCCGATGCCGCGGTGCAGGTCGAGCGGCTGAAGGCCCAGATCGCCCAGGCCGATGCCGCCATTGCGACCAGCGCGGCGCAGATCGCCCAGGCCAAGGCGCAGGCGGCGGCCACCGCCTCGCAGGTCGCCCAGGCTGAAGCCGTGCTGGCCCGCACCGAGCTGGACGCCAAGCGCAGCCAGGCGCTGTTCAGCGCCGAGCTGCGCGCCACCTCCAAGCAGGAGCTGGATGCCGCCCTGGCCGCGCGCGATGTGGCCCGTGCCGACCTGGCAGCCAAGAAGGCCAGTGCCGCGGCGGCCAAGGAAGCCGTCGTCGCCGCCGAAAGCAGCCGCCTGTCGGCCCAGGCCCAGAAGACCGCCACCCAGGCCCAGCTGAAGGATGCGCAGAACCAGCTCGGCTATGTCGAGGTGAGGGCGTCCAGCGACGGCCGCATCGGCAAGCGCACGGTCGAGGTGGGCCAGCGCGTGCAGGCCGGCCAGCAGCTGGCGGCCATCGTCGAGCCCGAGACCTGGATCGTCGCCAACTTCAAGGAAACCCAGCTGGCCCGCATGAAGCCCGGCCAGAAGGTGCATGTGAAGGTGGACGCCTTCCCCGGCACTGACCTGCTCGCCAAGGTCGACAGCTTCTCGCCGGCCTCGGGCGCCAGCTTTGCGCTGCTGCCGCCGGACAACGCCACCGGCAACTTCACGAAGATCGTCCAGCGCGTGCCGGTCAAGCTGGTGTTCGAGCCCCAGAGCCTGAAGGCCCTCGGCGAGGCCGCCAGCCGCATCGTGCCGGGGCTGTCGGTGCAGGTGGAAGTTGAGCTGAGCGAGTAACTCGCGATGGGCAACGAAAACTACCTCCCCCCGCCCCCCGGCGAGCGGGTCAGCGGGCGCACCTGGCTGGCGGTGCTGTCCAGCCTGCTGGGCGCCTTCATGGCGGTGCTGGACATCGCCATCACCAACTCCTCGCTGAAGGACATCCTCGGCGCGCTGTCCGCCACGCAGGAAGAGGGATCTTGGATCTCCAGCGCCTACCTGGTGGCCGAGATCGTCGTGATCCCGCTGGCCGGCTTCCTGGCGATGGTGTTCTCGACGCGCCGCTACCTGGTCGCCAATGTGGCGCTCTTCCTGCTGTTCAGCACGCTCTGCGGCATGGCCTGGAGCCTGGAGAGCATGATCGTGTTCCGTGCGGCCCAGGGCTTCACCGGCGGCGTGATGATCCCGATGGCGATGACGCTGGTCACGCGCAAACTGCCGCTCAAGAAGCGGCCCATCGGCCTGGCGCTGTTCGGCATGACGGCCACGCTGGCGCCCACGCTGGGCCCCACCTTCGGCGGCTATCTGACCGAGCTCTACGGCTGGCCCAGCATCTTCTACATCAACTGGGTGCCCGGCGTGCTGCTGATGCTGGGCGTCAGTGCCGGCCTCGACAAGGAGCCGATGAACCTCAAGCTGCTGCGCGATGTGGACTGGTGGGGCATCCTCTTCATGGCCGTGGGCCTGGGCTCGCTGACCGCGATGCTGGAGGAGGGCAATTCCAAGGACTGGTTCGAGAGCCGCTTCATCATCACCGCGGCGGTGCTGGCGGTGGGCGGCATCTACGGCTGGGCCTGGCGCGGCCTGACGCGCAAGAACACCTTCATCGACCTGCACATCCTCGGCCGCCCCAGCTTCCTGATCGCCGGCTTCATCGCGTTCACCACCGGCATGGGCCTCTACGGCTCGGCCTTCATCCTGCCGCTCTACCTCGGCCAGATCGCCAGCTACACGCCGATGCAGATCGGCCTCGTGATCATGTGGATGGGCCTGCCGCAGCTGTTCATCATGCCGTTCGCGGCGCGTGTGTCCACCAAGGTCGACAACCGCATCATGATGAGCGCGGGCCTGGCGCTGTTCGCGCTGTCCTGCTTCATGAACACCCACATGAGCGCCGACACCGCCGGCCCCGAGCTGATCGCCGCGCAGATCGTCCGCGCCCTGGGCCAGCCGCTGATCATGATCACGCTGACGAATTTCGCGGTGAACGGCGTGCCGCCCCAGCTGCTGCCCAGCGCCTCGGGCATGTTCAACATGATGCGCAACCTCGGCGGCTCGGTGGGCATCGCCACGCTGGCCACGCTGCTGACCAACCGCGAGCACCTGCACAGCAACCGCATCGGCGAGGCCGTCAGCCTCTACGACCCCGGCACCCAGGCCCGCCTCGATGCGCTGACGCAGAACTTCGCGGCCAAGGGCGTGGACCTGGCCGCCGCCCAGGACATGGCGGTCAAGGCGCTGGACAACATCGTGCGCCGCGACAGCTTCGTGATGGCCTACAACGACGCCTTCCTGATCCTCGGGGTCTCGCTGTGCGCCTGCATCGCCATCGTCTGGCTTGGCAACAAGGTCCTCGGTGGCGCCGGTGCCGCCGAGGCTGCCCACTGAATTCGGGAGATCGACATGATCCGACTCAAGACCATCCTCACCCTCGTCGCCACCGCGGTGCTCGCCGCCTGCACGACGCTGGGCCCCAACTACCAGCCGCCCGCCACCAACACACCGGCCGCCTACCGCAGCGCGGCCTTGCCTGGCGCTGAACTGCAGCGCGACTGGTGGCTGATGTTTGGCGACAGCCAGCTCAACGCGCTGGAGGCCCAGGCCCTGCAGGCCAGCCCGACGCTCGCGGCCGCCGCTGCCCGCATCGAGCGTGCCCGTGCGGTGTTCGGCGCCACCCGTGCCGATGAGCTGCCTCGCGTGGACGTCGGTGCCAGCGAGACCGCGCTGCGCACCTCGGCCAAGTCCGTCACCACGCCGGTGCTCGGCGGCAAGGCCATCACCTTCGAGGGCTGGCAGACCGGCATCCAGGCCTCGGTCGGTTGGGAGGTCGACCTCTGGGGCCGCGTCAAGCGCCAGGCCGAGGCGGCCCAGGCCCAGCTCGATGCATCCTCGCTGGACGCCGCGGCCGCCCGTGTCGCGCTGACCGCCGATGTTGCCGCCGCCTACTGGCAGTGGCGTGCGCTGGCCGATGAGTCAGCGTCCCTGCAGCGCCTGCGCGACAGCCGGGCCAACGCGTTCAAGGTCGCCCAGACACGTTTCGACGCCGGCGCTTCCACCACCCAGGACCTGGAGCGCGTGCGCGCCGAGCTCGCCTCGGCCGAGGCCGACCTCGCCGACCTGCCGCGCCGCCAGGGCCTGGTGCTCAACCAGATCGCTGCGCTGACCGGGCAGGCCGCCGCCGAGCTCCGCCTGCAGGCGCCCAAGCCTCTCGATGCCCCGCCGGCGATCCGCGCCGGCCTGCCTTCCGAGCTGCTGCAGCGCCGCCCCGACCTGGCCCAGAGCCTGGCGCAGCTGCATGTCGCGACGGCCCAGGTCGGCATCGCCGAAGCGGCCTTCTACCCGTCCATCCGCCTGACCGGCAGCTTCGGCTACCAGAGCAAGGAGCTGGGCGACCTGATCTCCGCCCCGGCGCGGCTCTACAACGTCGGCCCCAGCATCTCGCTGCCGCTGTTCGATGGCGGCCGCAACCAGGCTAACCTCGCGCAGTCCAAGGCCCAGGTCGACGAGACGCTCGCGGCCTTCCGTGGCCGCATGCTGCAGGCACTGCGCGAGGTGGATGACGCGCTGGCCGAACTGCAGGGCCGCGGCGCCGTGGTCGATGCGCAGCACCGCACGCTGGCCTCCGCCACCGAGGCGCTGAAGGTGGCGCGCAGCCGCTATGACCAGGGTGCGGTCAGCTATCTCGACGTGACCGAGGCCGAGCGCACCCCGCTGGCCACCGAGCGCGCGCTGGCGCAGCTGCGCGGCGCGCAGTGGGCCGCGACGGCGCAGCTGGTCAAGGCGCTGGGCGGCGGCTGGCAGGCGGCGGGCGCAGCGGGCGGCTGACGCTTCGATCAGGCGGGGCACTGCGGCGGCGGGCCTTACAGCCTTGCGGCCTTGCGGCGATACCGCGATGCGTCCGGGGCCCGGTCACGCCGGTCGCTCGCCGCTCCTCCCTAGCTTTGTGGACGCCGGCATGCGGCGCGATGTCGGTTTCTCCGGCGCGGTGGCGTTTTGGTGGATGCACGCGTCCATGGCCCAGGCTCCTGAGCTGCGCCTGGACCGACCCCTCGGCCCGGGCGAACGTGCATCCCACAGGCCGGCGACATCTGGAGCGGCGGTCGTGCGCGAAACAGCAGCGATCAACATCACCGAGGCCGAGGCGCGCGAGACTTGCCAGCGGGTGCTGGCGAGTCCCGTCTTCGCCAAGGCCCGACTGATGGGCCGTTTGCTGCGCTACCTGGTCGACCAGTCGCTGGCGGGCGATCCGCGGGGCACGACGGAATACGCCATCGGCCTGGAAGTGCTGGGCCGCAAGGCTGAGGACTACAACCCGGGCGATGACCCGACGGTGCGGGTCCAGATGGGCCGGCTGCGCCGCAAGCTGCAGGCCTATGAGGCCCAGTGGGCGCAACCCGGCGAGGCGGTCATCCGCATTCCCTTGGGCAGCTACCGCCCGGTGTTCGAACCGCGCCGTGCGTCCTCGGCAGCGCCGGCCGCGGCGCAGCGCGGTACGAACGACGGTGCCGACGCGGTGGCCGACGCCCTGGCCATGCAGCCCATCCAGCTGATCGCGGGCGGCGCGGCCGATCAAGCCTTCACTCAGGGTCTTCAGGAGGAGCTGCTGAACCAGATGGTGAGGGCATTCGGCAGCGTCGTCATCGGCGAGCCGCATTCGCGCACCTTGGTCAGCACGCTGCGCATCGATCCGCAGCGGCTGCGCGCGTCGGTGCGCCTGATGGAGGCGCCGCGCCAGCGTGTCACCTGGGCCCAGCAGTTCGACCTGCCGCGCGGCAGCACGATCGACGAGCAAGAGGCGCTCGCCGCCCGCATCTGCGAGGCGCTGAAGCAGCACCTCGCGTTACCGTAACAGCGCCGGTCCGATACCGTGCGGCTACTACGCAGCCGTGGCCCGGCTGCCTAGCATGCGGCGCAAGCCCGTTGAACGGGTTCACGGAGACCTCCCATGGCCAGCGAACTGCCCGCCGATGTCATCCAGGCCATCGCCATCTCGAACGCCAAGTCGATTGGCGAACAGCCTGCCGTGTTGGCGAATCTCGCCCTCGCTCAGCAGATCTTCAACCAGAACATGCAGCAGCAGATCGCGCTGAGCCAGCAGCAGGCCATGAATCAGGTGCAGATGGCCACGGCGGCGCGGGCCGTGACGCTGATCGAACAGGCCGGCTGCAAGAACCAGGAAGCGATCGACCGCATGGTGCAGGACGTCAGCCGCATCCTGGCCCAGCTCCAGGCCCTGAACCCCGGGCATCCGCACGCGGCGGGCGGCAGCTGACCGCCAGCCCGGCCCCGGCCCTCTGATGCTCAGGCCCTGCCCCCGACCGGGCAGGGCAGGGCGCAGCCTCCCCGCTTGCCGGGGCGACGGTAGGCCAGCCGTCATGACCCACCATCCACCATCCCAGGAGATTCATCATGCCCCTCAGCGAAGAAGTCGTCAGCGCCGTCGCCATCGGCAACCTCAAGGCCATCTCGGAACAGCCGGCGATGCTGTCCAACCTGGCACATGCCAACCTGATTGCGAACACCAATCTGTCGCAGCAGAACGCCGTGGCCAATCAGCAGTCCCTGAATGAGCTGAACATTTCCATCCTGGCCAAGGCGGCCAACACCATCAGCAACCTGCAGCCGCTGGAGGCGCGCTCGGCGGTGGACATCCTCAGCAACAACGAGCTGGCCCAGACCATTGCCGATCTGAAGGCCACGGTCCAGGCCTTCGCGCCGGCGGCGCACACCTGAGCCCTCGTCACTGAACGGGAGGACATGCCATGTCCAAACTCAATGACGAAGTCATCAGCGCGGTATCGATCGGCAACCTGAAGGCGATCTCCGAGCAGCCGGCGATGCTGTCCAACCTGGCCTTTGCCAACGTGGTGGCCACCAACAACCTGGGCCAGCAGAATGCTGTGAGCAACCAGCGCACGCTGGACGAGCTCAGCCTGTCGACCCTCGCCAAGGGCACCAACACGATCAGCAACCTCGACCCGCTGGAAGCGCGCTCGGCGGTCGATGTGCTCAGCAACAACGAGCTGGCGCAGACCATTGCCGATCTGCAGTCCAGCTTGCAGGCCTTTGCCGCCCCTGGGGGGGCACCCGTGCCCCAGCCCTTGCGGCTGCTGCGCCAGTTGCTTGAGCTCGGGCTGCGGTTTGTGGACGGTGTCGTGATCGTGCCGCCCGACGTCACGATCCGCATCCCGGGCCGCTTCGAGCAAGAGGACGTGTCCATCGTCTTGGATGACCGCGGCGTCACGATCAAGGTCAAGGTCAGGGTTCAGTGAAGTCTGAGCCCTCAGGCCGGAGCGGCCCTGTCGCTCCGGCTTCTTCCGCGGAGGCGAGATGAAGGAAGTCCATATTGAGATCGAAGATCGTCGCCGTCAGCCGTCGCCGGTCGCCGTGGCAGCGGTTGAAGATCTGTTGAGCCTGGCCCAACAGGGGGCCTTGGTGTCCAACCTTGGATTCGCGAACCAGGTGCGCAACAACGACCTCGCCGGCCAGGCGCAGCTCGTCTGCCAGCAAGGCATCGGGCAGCTCAGGCTGTCCATCCTCGCGCGTGCGGCCGGCCGCACGCAGTCGCTGTCGGCCACCGAGGCCCGCAGCAGCTGCAGCGCGCTCAGCGCGAACGAACTCGCCGCGACCCTGGCCGACCTGCGCGCGACGGTCGCAGCCTGGCGCCGGCCGACCTGAGCGGAGCAGAACGCCATGCCGACGCCCCATGAGCCAGAGCAGCCCGACAGCGATGAGGCACCCGACGACGCGCGTCAGCTCAGTCTCTTTCTGATGTCGCAACTCGACGCGCGCATCCGCGCGGCGGTCAGCGGTGCCGGCCAGCAGACCCTGTATTACGTGATCCGCAGCCAGAGCACCGGCGTGCTGTCGATCATCGCTGCCAGCTCGCTCGGGGATGAGCAGGAGCCGGTCGGCAAGCCCATGCCCTTTGCGGATTGCATCGCCTATGTCAATGCCCAGATGGTGGCCCGTGAGGCCCAGGGCAAGCCAGCCCACCCCAGCGACCCGGAGCCCACGCCATGAATGCCCCCACGATGTCGATCCGCGAACTCAACCAAATGGCCCAGGACATCGCCCAGTCCATGACCGTCGTCGCAGAGCAGATCGCGCTGCTGGGCGTGCAAGGCGATGCCGATGAGCAGATGGCCACCATCAAGCGTGAGAACGACAAGGTGCTGGACCGGATCCGCCAGATCTACCAGCTGCCTGCGGCGCCGGGGCGCTGAAATGGCTGCCACCGGCGCCCTCGTCGACGGCCCGCTGGCGGCGGTGGCTCTCGTCAACGCCCAGTCCCTGCCCAGCGCGCAACTGGCCTACCGGTTGATGAACCAGATGCTGGGCGAACAGCAGTTCCCGCTGATCCTGGCATCGCTGCCGCTCAGCCTCACGGCCGTCGCTGAGGGGCTGCTGGCCTACGAGGCCAGCCTGGCCCTGGGCGAGACCCTTCAGAAGTCCATCGATTGAGATGCGGCCGGCCGTTCGACCCGTGCCGGCCTCGCTGCAGATGGTGGCCTTTCCGTCGGCGCTGCATCCCCCTGAACCCGTGCCGCTGGTCGTCAGCGCGCCGGCCGCGGCCGTGACCCTGCCGGATCGGTCGCCGGACTGGTTGCACCTGCGGCACCCCCGGGACCTGGCGCCCGGACTGTGCCGTGTCGATTGCCATCCCAGCGACAACCCGCGAGCGACGCGCCGCGCCCGGTTGGCCATCAGCGTGAGCGGGCGGCCCTGGGAGGTCGAGTTCATCCAGCAGCCCGGCCTGCTGCTGCAGACCGAGCAGATCCGCCTGCTGAACGCGCCGCTCAACCTCGACATGCTGATTCTGGTCAGCTGGGTGGCCGACCTGATCAACGACCTGGAGTTCCCGCCGCTGCAGGCCATCGTGACCGTGCTCGCCGTGCTGGCCCTGCTCGCGCTGGGCCTGATGCTCGCGCTGCTGCGGCGGCTGTTTGCTGCCGTGCCCGAACCTTGTCCGCTGTCGAACGACACCCTGGGCCAGTCGGTCATCATCGTGCCGGGCGTTGCGGTGAGCGGCTTGCTGCCGTCGCTCCTGCTGCCCGCCGAGGATCAGGTCATCGGGCTGCAGACGGTCAAGTCGATCTACTGGCTGCTGCGCCAGCTGCGTTGAGCCCGCGGCCCGCGGGTCAGACGCTCGGCAGCAGCCGGGTCGCAATCCGTTGCGCAGCGCCCCGGTGCGCACGCGCGAAACCAAGCCCGGCCTGCCGCATGCCTTCACGCGCTGGGGCGTCTCCGATCAGGTCCAGTGCCTGCGACAGGGCCGCCGCCAGGTTGGTGCAGCGTCGCGCGGCGCCGGCAGCGATGGCCAGCTCTGTCGCCTCGGCGAAATTGAAGGTATGCGGCCCCGCCAGCACCGGGCAGCCGCAGGCGGCGGCCTCGATCAGGTTCTGGCCGCCCAGCGGCTCAAAGCTGCCCCCCAGCAGGGCGACGCCCGCCAGGCCGTAGTACAGCGGCATCTCGCGCATCGAATCGCCCAGCCAGACGTCGGCGGCCCGCGCCTCGTCTGGTGGTGAGTCCCGCCAGCCGCTGCGGCGCGCCAGGCGCAGCCCGGTGGCCTGGACGAGGCCGGCAACCTCGTCGAAGCGCTGCGGATGGCGCGGCACGATCACCAGCAGCGGGCGCGGCTGGGCTTGTGCCACCCAGGCCGCCAGCAGCGCCGCCTCCTCGCCCTCGCGGCTGACGGCCAGCATCAGGACCGCTCGGTTCAGTTGATCGGCCCAGGCCCGACCCCGAGCGACCAGCGCCGGGTCGACCTCGATGTCGTACTTCAGATTGCCAGCGACCTCCACGCGCGGGGCGCCCATCGCGCGCAGGCGGCCGGCATCGGCCTCGGTCTGGGCCAGGGCCAGGGCCAGGCGCTGTGCAGCCGGCCGCATCAATGCAGCGAAACGCTGGCCCTGGCGCAGGCTCTTGTCCGACAGGCGCGCATTGGCCAGCACCATCGGCAAGCGGGCGTGCTCGGCCTCGCGCAGCAGCGTTGGCCAGACCTCGGTCTCCATCAGCACGCCGAGCCGCGGCTGCCAGTGGCGCAGGAAGCGGCGCACCGCCCCGGGGGTGTCGTAGGGCAGCCAGCACTGCGCATCGCCATCGCGCAGCAGGGCCGCGCCGGCTTCATGCCCGGTGGCGGTGGCGTGGGTCAGCAGGATCTTGATCCCCGGCTCGCGCTCGCGCAGCGCGGCGATCAGCGCGCTTGCGGCGCGGGTCTCGCCCAGTGACACCGCGTGGATCCACAGCCGCCCCGGTTCGGCCGCGCGGGCATAGAAGCCCAGCCGCTCGCCGAGCGCATGCCGGTAGCGAGCCTCCTGGGCGCCGCGCCGCCACAGCCGCAGCAGGTATAAGGGCGTCAGCAGCCGCAGCAGCGTGGCATAGGCCGCGCGGGCCAGCGTGTCGCTCAGGCGCTGCAAATCAGGCCTTGTGCTGGTCGCGCAGGCGTGCGCGCTCGGTGGACCACAGCGTCAGGCCGAAGCCGATGCCCGCCAGCGTCCAGATCAAGGCCTGCACCGCCACCGCCCGGACCGACAGTTGCCCATCGCGCAGCCAGGGGCCGATGAGGCCCATGCCGAGGAACATGAGCAGGCCCCAGCGGAGCACGCCCACCTTCAGCACATAGCGCACCATGCCCTCGTCGAGCTGGCGGCGCGCCTCCCGCAGCGATTCCGCATGGGCATCGCCACTGGCCACGCCGGCTTTCAGCCAGTGCGGCGGCAGCTGCGACTCACGAAAGACCTGCCGCACCTGCTCGGCCGGCCAGCCGCGCAAAAAGCGGCAAACCGCTGCATTGAGCTGCCAGCCCGCCCACATGCCGGCCAGCAGCCCGCCCACCATCAGTGCCAGGAAGGCCAGCAGGAACAGCAGCAGCTCGGTGCTGACGCCGGCCGATGCCGGAAAGCCCTGCTCCGCCCAGGGCAGGACCCACACGAACCACGGCACGAAGGACAGCCCCAGGCCCGCCAAGGGCAGGACCTGCAGGCCCCACAGCACGCGCGGCCGCAGCAACTGCGGCAGTTGCGTGTTCCACCACAACGGGCGGCGCTGGGCCGGGCGCTTCATGGGCTCAGTGGCCGGCGGCAAACCGGGCGTCGGGCTTCACGCGCTTGAGCTGGGCCAGCACATCGTGCTGGATGCGCTCCAGCGCCTCCGGCGTGTGGCCCTCGAAGCGCAGCACCAGCACCGGCGTGGTGTTGGACGGGCGGATCAGGCCGAAGCCGTCGGCGTACTCGAAGCGCATGCCGTCGATG
>RXJV01000144.1 GCA_003963075.1 Burkholderiales bacterium | reverse complement strand
AGTGCGAGAAGGCGACGAAGTTCAGGTTGACCGCCAGCAGCATCAGCTCGATGGCCATCAGCAGCACGATCAGGTTCTTGCGGTTCAGGAAGATGCCGATCACCGACAGCGCGAACAGCATCGCGCCGAGCGTCAGGAAGTGGCCCAGCGTGAGTCCACTCAGTCCAGCAATGCCGGTCATGCCTGGCCTCCTTCGGTGGGTGCTGCTTGTGCCGGCGCGACGACGGTGGGCGGCATCTTGACGATCTTGAGGCGCTGGGCCTTGGTGACCTTGACCTGCTCCGAGGCGTCCATCGCGCGCGAATCCTTGCGCCGGCGCAGCGTCAGCGCGATGGCGGCCACGATGGCGACCAGCAGCAGCACGGCGGCGATCTGCAACGGGTAGAGGTAGTTGGTGTAGATCTCGATGCCGAGCAGCTTGGTGTTGCCCTGGCTGACCTGCACCGTGGTGGCCACCGGCGCGTCGGACAGCTGGAAGCCCCCCATCAGCACGATTCCCATCTCGAAGGCGATCAGTGCGCCGATGACGGCCGCCACCGGCAGATGCTTCCAAAAGCCCTCACGCAGGCTGTCCGTGTTCAGGTCGAGCATCATCACGACGAACAGGAACAACACCATGACGGCGCCGATGTAGACCAGCACCAGCGCGATCGCCAGGAACTCGGCCTTCAACAGCATCCAGATGCAGGAGGCGGTGAAGAACGACAGGATCAGGAACAGCGCGGCGTGCACGGTGTTGCGCGCCGTGATGACACGGAACGACGACACCAGCAGGATGCCGGAGAAAACGTAGAAGAGGATGGTCGTGATGTCCATGCGTATCCAGGCCAGGCGGCTGGACCGTGCGTCGGCTTGCGCCGGCGACGATCAGCGGTACTTGGCGTCCGCCTCCTTTTGGGCCGCGATTTGGGGCTCGTACTTGTCGCCAACGGCCAGCAGCATGTCCTTGGTGAAGTACAGGTCGCCGCGCTTCTCGCCGTGGTATTCGAAGATGCTGGTCTCGACGATGGAGTCCACCGGGCAGCTCTCTTCGCAGAAGCCGCAGAAGATGCACTTGGTCAGGTCGATGTCGTAGCGCGTCGTGCGGCGGCTACCGTCGGCGCGCACATCGCTTTCGATCGTGATCGCCATGGCCGGGCAGACCGCCTCGCAGAGCTTGCAGGCAATGCAGCGCTCCTCGCCGTTCTCGTAGCGGCGCAGCGCATGCAGGCCACGAAAGCGCGGCGACAGCGGCGTCTTCTCTTCCGGGAACTGGACGGTGATGTTGCGCGACAGGAAATGGCGCCCGGTCAGCTTCATCCCCTTGAGCAGCTCCCAGAGGAAGAAGGTCTTCGCGAAATTCGTGATTGCAGTCATGGTCGCTGCCTCACTTCCAGATGTTGAACGGCGTCTGCATCCAGGCACCGACAACGACCAGCCAGATCAGCGTGATGGGAATGAAGATCTTCCAGCCCAGACGCATGATCTGGTCATAGCGGAAGCGCGGGAAGGTGGCGCGCACCCAGAGGAAGGTCGTGACGACGGCGAAGGACTTGGCGATCAGCCAGAACCAGTTCCAGAAGCCCATCGTGTTCTGGATGAACTGCGGCGTCTCCAGGCCAAAGAGTTGCCATGAGATCGGCGCGCTCCAGCCGCCCAGGAACATGATGACGGACAGCGCCGACACCAGCCACATGTTGGCGTACTCCGCGAGGAAGAACATCGCGAACGACATGCCCGAGTACTCGATCATGTGGCCGGCCACGATCTCCGATTCGCCTTCCACCACGTCGAACGGGTGGCGGTTGGTTTCGGCCAAGCCCGAGATGAAGTAGACGATGAAGATCGGGAACAGCGGCAGCCAATTCCACGACAGCAGGTTCAGGCCATGGGATGCGAACCAGCCGCGTTCCTGGACCTGGACGATCTCGGTCATGTTCAGGCTGCCGGTCACCATCAGCACGATGACCAGTGCGAAGCCCATCGCGATTTCGTAAGACACCATCTGCGCCGACGCGCGCAGGGCGCCGAGGAAGGCGTACTTGGAGTTCGATGCCCAGCCGGCGATGATGACCCCGTAGACCTCGAGCGAGGTGATGGCCATCAGGAACAGCAGGCCGGCATTGACGTTCGCGACCGCAGCATCGGGGCCGAAGGGCACGACGGCCCAGGCGGCGAGCGCCGGCATGATGGTCATCACGGGGCCGAGGAAGAACAGGCCCTTGCTGGCCGCCGTCGGCTTGATGATCTCCTTGAAGATCAGCTTCACCGCATCGGCAATCGGGGTCAGCAGCCCCCAGGGGCCGACACGGTTCGGGCCCGGGCGGATCTGCGACCAGCCGATGGCCTTGCGCTCCCACAGCGTCAGGTAAGCAACGCTGAGCAGCAGCGGCAGCAGCACCGCGACGATCTTCATCAGGCTCCAGACCACGGGCCAGACGGCCCCGAGCAGCGAAGCGCCGTTTTGATAGAGGGTGTCGATCATTCTGCGGAACTCCCTCAGACCTTGCTGATGCTCAGCTTGCCGAAGGCGGCGCCGAGGCTGGCGGTTTGGGCGATGCCCGTCGGCACCCGGGCGACGCCTTCCGGCAGGCCGGCTTCGAGCCGGGCGGGCAGTTGCGCGCCGCCGCCGTCCTGCACGATGCGAACCTGGTCGCCCTCGCCGAGGCCAAGCTGTTGCCACAGGCCGGCAGGCAGGCCAACGGTCGCCGCCTCGCGGCCATCGGCCGTCAGCTGCAGCGAGGTGGCGTGGCGAACCAGGGCATCGCTGGCGTAGATCGGCAGGTGGCCGAAGCGCTCGATTCCCTCGCCCTTCGTGCCGAGCTGAACTGTGGCCGAGGTGGCATTGCTGAGGCGGGCGCTGAAATCACCGCCCAGGGCCTGTTCGCGCACCTGCTCTGAGCTGTCCTGGTCGAAACCGGCCAGGCCCAGCAGATTGCCCAGCACGCGCAGCACCTTCCAGGCGGGACGCGTTTCGGCAAGCGGCTTGACGACGCCGACGAAGCTCTGCAGCCGGCCTTCGGCATTGACAAAGCTGCCCGAGGTCTCGGTGAACGGTGCAATCGGCAGCACGATGTCGGCGTACTCGAGCCCGCTCTTGAACGGGCTCAGCACGACCACCATCTCGGCCGCATCCAGGGCCTTGGCGGCCGCAGCGGCATTGGCGGAATCGAGCACCGGGTCGGTGTTCAGCAGCATGGCCGCCTTCAGCGTGCTGCCGCTCAGCATCTGTGCGGCGTTCAGGCCGTCGGCCTGCGGCTGGGCCTTCACCAACTGCGCGCCCACCGTGTTGGCGGCAGCGGTCAGATAGCCCACGCTGGCGCCAGTCTGCTGGCCGATCCACTGCGCCAACGCGAGAAGGCTGGAGGCCTGCGGGTGTTCGGCCGCAGCATTGCCCAGCAGGATGGCCTTGGCACTGCCGGACTGCAGGCTGGCAGCGATGGCCTGGGCCACCTCGGTCGCAGTGCCGGCCAGCGGCGCGCCGGCGCCCAGGGCCGCTGCGACATCGGCCAGAGCCTGCACCCAGTCCGACGCGGCGACCGATTGGGAGGCAGCCAAAGGCATCAGCCAGTCGTCGCTGCCCGTGCCGATCCGGCTGACCGCCGCACCGCGGCGTGCGGCATGGCGCAGACGGGCCGCGAACAGCGGGTGATCCTTGCGCAGGTTGGAACCGATCACGAGCGCACGGTCAAGCTCCGACAGGCTGGCGATACGGGTGCCGAGCCAGCGCGCCTGGCCGGACGGCGCGGCATTGCCGAAATCGCTGTGGCGCAGTCGATGATCGATGTTGTCGCTGCCGAGGCCGCGCACCACCTGGGCCAGCAAGTGGAGCTCCTCGACGGTGCTGTGGGCCGAAGCCAGGGCGCCGATGGCCTTGGCGCCGTGATCAGCCTTGATGGACTTCAGGCCATTGGCGATGTATTCCAACGCGGTGGTCCAGTCGACCTGCTTCCAGGCACCGCCCTGCTTGATCATCGGCGCGGTCAGGCGCGCGTCGCTGTTCAGCGCTTCATAGCTGAAGCGGTCGCGGTCAGCGATCCAGCATTCGTTGATCTCTTCGTTCTCGAGAGGAACGACGCGCATGACCTGGTGGTTCTTGACCTGCACGATCAGGTTGGCACCGGTGGAGTCATGCGGGCTGACGCTCTTGCGGCGCGACAGCTCCCAGGTGCGGGCGCTGTAGCGGAAGGGCTTGCTCGTCAACGCGCCGACCGGGCAGATGTCGATCATGTTGCCCGACAGCTCAGAGTCCACCGTGCGGCCGACGAAGGTCTGGATCTCGCTGTGCTCGCCACGGTGGGCCATGCCCAGTTCCATGACGCCGGCAATCTCCTGACCGAAGCGGACGCAGCGGGTGCAGTGGATGCAGCGGCTCATCTCTTCCATCGAGATCAGCGGGCCGACATTCTTGTGGAAGACGACGCGCTTCTCTTCGGTGTAGCGGCTCTTGCTGCCACCGTAGCCGACCGCCAGATCCTGCAGTTGGCACTCGCCGCCCTGGTCGCAGATGGGGCAGTCCAGCGGGTGATTGATCAGCAGGAATTCCATGACGCCCTGCTGGGCCTTGATCGCCTTGTCGCTCTTGGTGCGGACGATCATGCCCTGCGTGACCGGGGTCGCGCAGGCGGGCATGGGCTTGGGTGCCTTTTCCACATCCACCAGGCACATGCGGCAGTTGGCCGCGATGCTCAGCTTCTTGTGGTAGCAGAAGTGCGGGATGTAGGCGCCGGCCTTTTCGGCCGCATGCATCACCATGCTGCCTTCCTGGACCGAGACCTTCTGACCGTCGAGTTCGATTTCAACCATGATGGTGTTTCCCTTGGTGCTCAGGTCGGAGCCACCAGGGGCTGCTTGTGTTCAATCAGGTGCACGAACTCGTGCTTGAAGTGCTTGATCATGGCGCGCACCGGCATCGCGGCGGCGTCGCCGAGCGCGCAGATGGTGCGGCCCTGGATGTTGTCGGCCACCGAGTTCAGCAGGTCGAGATCCTCCGCCCTGCCCTCGCCGCGATAGATGCGTTCCAGCACGCGGTGCATCCAGCCCGTGCCTTCGCGGCAGGGCGTGCACTGGCCGCAGGACTCGTGGGCATAGAAGTAGGACAGGCGCAGCAGGCTCTGCACCATGCAGCGCGAGTCGTCGATGACGATGACGGCGCCAGAGCCCAGCATCGAGCCAGCCTTGGCGATGGAGTCATAGTCCATCGTGCAATTCATCATCACCTCGGCCGGCAGCACTGGCGCCGACGAGCCCCCCGGGATGACGGCCTTGAGCTTGCGGCCCTTGCGCACACCGCCGGCGAGTTCGAGCAGCACCGAGAACGGTGTGCCCAACGGGATCTCGAAGTTGCCGGGCTTTTCGACGTCGCCCGACACCGAGAACAGCTTGGTGCCGCCGTTGTTCGGCCTGCCGATCTCCAGGTAGGCCTGGCCGCCGTTGCGGATGATCCAAGGCACCGCAGCGAAGGTCTCGGTGTTGTTGATGGTGGTCGGCTTGCCGTACAGGCCGAAGCTGGCCGGGAACGGCGGCTTGAAGCGAGGCTGGCCCTTCTTGCCCTCCAGCGACTCCAGCAGCGCGGTTTCCTCGCCGCAGATGTAGGCACCGAATCCATGGTGAGCATGCAGCTGGAAGCTGAAGGCGCTGCCCATGATCTGGTCGCCCAGATACCCGGCGGCACGGGCTTCTTCCAGGGCCGCTTCAAAGCGTTCGTAGACCTCGAAGATCTCGCCGTGGATGTAGTTGTAGCCGACCGTGATGCCCATCGCGTAGGCGGCGATGGCCATGCCTTCGATGACCTGGTGCGGGTTGTGCATCAGGATCTCACGGTCCTTGCAGGTACCGGGCTCGCCTTCGTCGGAGTTGCAGACGAGGTATTTCTGGCCCGGGAACTGGCGGGGCATGAAGCTCCACTTCAGCCCCGTGGGGAAGCCAGCGCCGCCGCGGCCGCGCAGCGCGGAGGTCTTGACCTCGGCGATGACCTGGTCGGGCGTCAGACCTTCGCCGCCGTCCTTGCCGAGGATCTTGCGCAGCGCCGCATAGCCGCCGCGGGCCTCGTAGTCCTTGATCGACCAGTTCTTGCCGTTCAGATCGGCGTAGATCTGCGGGCTGATGTGGCGCCCGTGGAAACAGGTCTCGGCGCCCGTACTTTGAAACTTGGAGAGGTCCAGCATGCTTGTCCTCAGGCCTTGGCAGCTTCGGCGCGCAACACGTCGATGAGTTCGTCGAGACGGTCGTTGCTCATGAAGCTGCACATCTGGCGGTCGTTGACCAGCATCACCGGCGAGTCGGCGCAAGCGCCGAGGCACTCGCTCTTTTGCACGGTGAACAGGCCGTCAGCCGTCGTGCCACCCTGGGCGATGCCCAACTTGCTGCACAGGTGATCCAGAGCCTTCTGGCCGTCGCGCAGCTGGCAGGGCAGGTTCGCACAGACGTTCAGCTTGAACTTGCCGACCGGCTTCTGGTTGTACATGTTGTAGAAGGTCGTCACCTCGTACACGGCGATGGGCGCCATGCCGAGGTAGGCCGCAATCGCGTCTTCCGCGGCGCGGGGCACAAAGCCCTCCTCCTGCTGCACGATGGCCAGGCAGGCCATGACGGCGGACTGGCGCAGCTCATAGGGGTATTTGGCGACCTCGCGGTCGAAGCGGGCGCGGGTCGCTTCGCTGAGCGTGTAGCTCGAAGCGGTGGTGTTGGAAGTCGTCATCGTCGTCACTGCTTCAACGGTCGATCTCGCCGAACACGATGTCCATCGTGCCGATGATGGCCACGGCGTCCGCGATCATGTGGCCCTTACCCATCTCGTCGAGGGCCGCGAGGTGAGCAAAGCCCGGCGCGCGAATCTTCAGTCGGTAAGGCTTGTTGGCGCCGTCGCTGACCATGTAGATGCCGAACTCGCCCTTCGGGTGTTCGACGGCCGCGTAGGCCTCGCCCGCCGGCACATGGAAACCCTCGGTGAAGAGCTTGAAGTGGTGGATCAGCTCTTCCATGTTGGACTTCATGTCCACGCGGGCCGGCGGTGCCACCTTGTGGTTGTCGGTGATGACCGGGCCGGGGTTGACCTTGAGCCACTGCACGCACTGCTGCACGATGCGGTTGGACTGGCGCATCTCCTCGACGCGCACGACGTAGCGGTCGTAGGTGTCGCCATTCGTGCCGACCGGGATGTCGAAATCCATCTTGTCGTACACGTCGTAGGGCTGCTTCTTGCGCAGATCCCAGGCGATGCCCGAGCCGCGCAGCATGGCGCCGGTGAAGCCCAGGTTGAGCGCGCGCTCGGGCGACACGACGCCGATGCCAACGGTGCGCTGCTTCCAGATGCGGTTGTCCGTCAGCAGCGTCTCGTAGTCGTCGACGTTCTTCGGGAAGCGCTTGCAGAAGTCCTCGATGAAATCCAGCAGCGAGCCCTGGCGGTTCTCGTTGAGCTGGGCGATGGTCTTCGCGTTCTTGATCTTGCTGACCTGGTACTGCGGCATCGTGTCCGGCAGGTCGCGGTAGACGCCGCCCGGACGGAAGTAGGCCGCGTGCATGCGCGCACCCGACACCGCTTCGTACATGTCGAAGATGTCCTCACGCTCGCGGAAGCAGTAGATGAGGATGTTCATCGCACCGCAGTCCAGACCGTGAGCCCCCAGCCACAGCAGGTGGTTCAGGATGCGGGTCAGTTCCGCGAACATCACGCGGATGTACTGCGCGCGGATCGGCACTTCGATGCCCAGCATCTTCTCGATGGCCAGGCAGTAGGCGTGCTCGTTGGCCATCATCGACACGTAGTCGAGACGGTCCATATAAGGCAGCGACTGGATGAAGGTCTTCTGCTCGGCAAGCTTTTCGGTGGCGCGGTGCAGCAGGCCGATGTGGGGGTCGGCACGCTGGATGACCTCACCGTCCAGCTCCAGCACCAGGCGCAGCACGCCGTGGGCGGCCGGGTGCTGCGGGCCGAAGTTCAGCGTGTAGTTCTTGATTTCTGCCATGGCTGTTCGACTTACAGGCCGCCGTACTTGTCTTCGCGGATGATGCGTGGGGTGATCTCACGCGGCTCGATGGTGACCGGCTGGTAAATCACGCGCTTTTGCTCGGCGTCGTAGCGCATCTCGACATGGCCCGACACCGGGAAGTCCTTGCGCATCGGGTGGCCGATGAAACCATAGTCGGTCAGGATCCGGCGCAGGTCGTTGTGCCCGTCGAAGATGATGCCGAACATGTCGAAGGCCTCTCGCTCGAACCAGTTGGCTGAGTTCCACACCGCCGTGACCGAGGCCACGCAGGGGAAGTCGTCGTCGGTCGCAAACACCTTCAGACGCAGCCTGAAGTTGTGCGTGACGGACAGCAAATGGCTGACGACCGCAAAGCGCGGGCCCTCATAACCGCCTTGGCCATAGTCGCTGTAATCCACGCCGCACAGGTCGATCAGCTGCTCGAGCTTCAACTCGGCATGGTCGCGCAGGGTTAGGGCGACATCGGAATAGTCGGCAGCCCGCACCGTCAGCGTCAGCTCGCCAAGGGCATTCTTCAGTTCGACGATGCGCTCGCCGAGGATGGCGCCAATCTTCTGGGCCAGGGTTTCGAGGTGTTGACTCATGCCTTGGCTCAGCGGGCGATGGTGTTTTCGCGGCGGATCTTGGCCTGCAACTGCAGGATGCCGTAAAGCAGCGCCTCAGCAGTCGGCGGACAGCCTGGCACGTAGACATCCACCGGCACGATGCGATCGCAGCCGCGCACGACCGAGTAGCTGTAGTGGTAATAGCCACCACCATTGGCGCATGAGCCCATCGACAAGACCCAGCGCGGCTCGGCCATCTGGTCGTAGACCTTGCGCAGCGCGGGCGCCATCTTGTTGCACAAGGTTCCCGCGACGATCATCAGGTCCGACTGGCGCGGGCTTGGACGGAAAAGCATGCCGAAGCGGTCGATGTCATAGCGAGCGGCGCCCGCGTGCATCATCTCGACGGCACAACAGGCCAGACCGAATGTCATCGGCCACAGCGAGCCCGTCTTGGACCAATTGATGAGCTTGTCAACCGACGTGGTGACGAAGCCCTCTTTCAAGACGCCTTCAATACCCATTTGGAATTCCCAGCTTGTGTCGGCGGACGTTTATTCCCAATCCAGGGCGCCCTTTTTCCATTCATAGGCAAAGCCCACGACCAGAATGCCAAGGAAGATCATCATCGCCCAGAAACCGGTGGTACCGATTTCCTTGAGCGCAACAGCCCAGGGAAACAGAAAGGCGATTTCCAGGTCGAAAAGGATGAAGAGAATTGCGACGAGGTAGTAGCGCACGTCGAATTTCATGCGCGCGTCTTCAAACGCCTCGAAACCGCATTCGTAGGGGGAATTTTTGGCCTGATCCGGCCGGTTGGGGCCGAGCAGAGCGCCAAGCACCTGGGGAGCGATCCCGACCACTGCGCCGACCAAAATGAAAAGGATGACGGGCAGGTACTGATCGAGATTCATGTGGGCCTTCTCGGGTCGACTAAAACGTCTTCGTCAACGTGATCGCTACACAAGCCAATCACAAAAGCAAACAGGCGCGCCACCAGCGAATCGAAAGATGTCGCTCGCGGATCGCGCCCGCCTGGAACCTTGCATTGACCGCTTCGATCTCGAATCGAAGCAGCCGCTGCGACAGGCCGCTCCGGCTGACCTCCGCGCCAATGTCAACGCGGATGCTAGCCTATGTTTTGGTGCCGTCGGCGAGACTCGAACTCGCACAGCTTTCGCCACTACCCCCTCAAGATAGCGTGTCTACCAATTTCACCACGACGGCTGGTACTAATTTCGTCTGACAACTGCGGAGGGATTACTTGCCAGACAGCCTCGCATTCTATACCGAAGTTCAGATGCCTTCGGCGAAGAAGCGAGGGTTTTGGTCGGGCTTCACTTCGCCGCTGCCGATGCCGCGGGCGAAGCCGGCGTCGCCGGGACCACGGCAGCACCCGGGATGGCGGCGGCCCCCGATGCGGCAGGCGCAGGCGCCACAACGGCTGCCCGGTCCAGCACGCTGTCGGCGCTGCTCGTCGCTGAACGGCCGTTGGCCAGGAAGGCCAGGCCAAGGGTGCAGCCGAAGAACAGCGTGGCGGCCACAGCCGTGCTGCGCGACAAGAAGTTGGCACTGCCGGTGGCGCCGAACAGGCTGCCCGACGCCCCGCTGCCAAAAGAGGCCCCCATGTCGGCCCCCTTGCCATGCTGCACCAGCACCAGACCGATGATCGCCAGGGCCGACAGCAACTGAACGACCAACACCAGATTCGCAAAGAACTGCATTCCAATCACTCCATCAAAACTCGATGACGCCTTGCGTGTCGCCTGGCGTCGAAAAACTCACTGTGCCGCGGCGCGGCAGATGGCTGCAAAGTCCGCCGCCTTCAACGCGGCGCCACCGATCAGCCCGCCGTCGATGTCGGGCTGGCGGAACAACTCTGCGGCGTTGTCCGGCTTGACGCTGCCGCCGTACAGGATGCGCATGACGGAAGCGCGGTCCGTGGCCGCCATCAATTGGGCGCGCAGCACCGCATGCACCGACTGGGCCTGCTCCGGTGTCGCGGTCAGGCCGGTGCCAATGGCCCATACCGGCTCGTAGGCAACGACCATCTCACCGCAGCAATGGCCCAGGGTGTGGATGACGGTGGCCAGCTGACGCTTGACGACGGCTTCGGTCTGCCCGGCCTCACGTTCCGCACGCGTCTCACCGACACAGACGATGGGCGTCACACCATGGGCGAGCGCGGCCTTGGCCTTGTCGGCGACCAGTTGATCGCTTTCCGCGTGGTAGGCACGCCGCTCCGAATGGCCGACGATCACATAGCGGCAGCCGATGTCCTGCAGCATCGCCGACGAGACCTCGCCGGTGTAGGCGCCCTGTTCGTGCGACGAGCAGTCCTGCGCGCCGAAGACCATGGCGGTGCCGGTCAGGGCCAGGGCCGTTTCGGCGATGTAGGGGAACGGCACACACACCGCCACATCCGCGTTCCAGGGTCCAGCCTCCTTGAGGCCACCCAGCAACTGGGCATTGGCCGCACGGCTGCCATGCATCTTCCAGTTGCCGACGACGAGGTTTCTTCTCATGTCGCGTTCTCCGTCACCAGGTCAGCACGATCTTGCCGATGTGCTGGTTGGATTCCATGCGCGCATGCGCGTCGGCCGCCCGCAACGCCGGCAGTTCGCAGTCGATGACCGGCTTGATGTGGCCAGCGTCGATCAGCGGCCACACGACTTCGCGCAGAGCCTGCGCCACTTGGCGCTTGAAAGCTGCCGACCGCGGGCGCAGCGTCGAGCCAGTGATCGTCAGCCGCTTGCGCAGCACCAGCCCCGCATCAATCTCCGATTTCACACCGCCCTGCACTGCGATCAGCGCCAGACACCCATCGTCAGCAAGCGCCTGGACACCGCGGCCGATGTAGTCGCCGGCCACCATGTCGAGAATCACGTCGACACCACGGCCATCGGTGGCCGCCTTCGCTGCTGCGACAAAGTCCTGCTCGCGGTAGTTGATGGCCACGTCGGCACCGAGCGCCCGGCAGGCCTCGGCCTTGTCGGCGCTGCCGACCGTCACCAGCACCCGGGCGCCCATCGCCCTGGCCATCTGGATGGCCGTCACGCCGATGCCACTGGAGCCACCGTGGATCAGCAGCGTCTCGCCCGCCTTCAGCTGGGCGCGATCGAACACATTGGCCCAGACAGTGAAGCAGGTCTCGGGCAGCGTCGCCGCTTCGGCCATTGACCAGCCGCGCGGTACCGGCAGGCACTGGCCGACGGGCACCACGCACCGCTCGGCATAGCCCCCACCGTTGGCGAGCGCGCAGACCTCGTCACCGATTTGCAGGCCATGAGCCAACAAAGCTTGCGAGTCACCCGCCACGATCTCGCCTGCGACCTCCAGGCCTGGCAGATCGCTCGCACCGGGAGGCGGCGGGTAGGCGCCCTTGCGCTGCAGAACGTCCGGACGGTTGACCCCGGACGCTGCGACGCGGATCAGGCACTCACCCGGGCCCGGAACCGGATCCGGCCTGTCGGCCAGCTCCAGCACCTCCGGGCCGCCAGGGCGGGTGATCTCGATGGCACGCATGCCGCTTGGCTTACTCGGCAGCAGACGCCGCGTCGGCGGCGGGCGCGACCTCGACGGCCGGTTCGGCCGCAGCAGCTGGTGCAGCCTCGCGCTCCGGACGCTCGATCAGCGCCTTCATCGACAACTTGATGCGCCCCTTCTCGTCGGTCTCGAGCACCTTGACCTTGACGACCTGGCCTTCCTGCAGGAAGTCGGTCACCTTCTCGACGCGCTGGTGGGCGATCTGGCTGATGTGCAGC
>RXJV01000059.1 GCA_003963075.1 Burkholderiales bacterium | reverse complement strand
CGGCTGGTCCTCAGCCTTATCGGTGTAACGAACCGAGGGTATTGAAAGAAAGACCTCATGCAAACCAACTTGCTCAAACCCAAGTCCATCAACGTGGAGCCCCTGGGCGGTCATCGCGCCAAGGTCACGCTGGAGCCGTTCGAACGCGGCTACGGTCACACCCTGGGCAACGCCCTGCGCCGTGTGCTGCTCTCGTCGATGGTGGGTTATGCGCCGACGGAAGTGACGATCGCCGGCGTGCTGCACGAGTACTCGGCCATCGACGGCGTGCAAGAGGACGTGGTTCACATCATGCTGAACCTCAAGGGCGTCGTCTTCCGCCTGCACAACCGTGAAGAAGTGACCCTGGTCCTGCGCAAGGAAGGCGAAGGCCCCGTCACCGCGGCCGACATCCAGACCCCGCACGACGTCGAGATCATCAACCCCGAGCACGTCATTGCCCACCTCAGCCAAGGCGGCAAGCTGGACATGCAGATCAAGGTCGAGAAGGGCCGCGGCTATGTGCCGGGCACGCTGCGCCGCTTCGGCGACGAGCCGACCAAGAGCATCGGCCGCATCGTCCTCGATGCCTCCTTCTCGCCGGTCAAGCGCGTCAGCTACGCCGTCGAGAACGCTCGCGTCGAACAGCGTACCGACCTGGACAAGCTGGTGATGGAAATCGAAACCAACGGCGCCATCTCGCCCGAGGAAGCGATCCGTGCCTCCGCCAAGATCCTGGTCGAGCAACTCGCCGTCTTCGCGCAGCTGCAGGGCACCGATCTGATCGACAGCTTCGACCAGCCGGCCCAGCGCTCCAGCAGCTTCGACCCGATCTTGCTGCGCCCGGTCGACGAGCTCGAGCTGACCGTGCGCTCGGCCAACTGCCTGAAGGCCGAAAACATCTACTACATCGGCGACCTGATCCAGCGCACCGAGACCGAGCTGCTCAAGACCCCGAACCTGGGTCGCAAGTCGCTCAACGAGATCAAGGAAGTCCTGGCTTCCCGCGGTCTCACCCTCGGCGCCCGCCTCGAGAACTGGCCTCCCCAGGGCCTCGACAAGCGCTGATCCAGCATTGAAGAAATGGGTGGCGCGCTGACCAACGCCACCCGGTGCACCCGGCAGTACCTGATACGGCTGCCGGCATTAACGAAGTGAAAGGAAAAGCACCATGCGTCACCGTAGCGGCCTCCGCAAACTCAACCGCACCAGCGCCCACCGCGCTGCGATGCTGCGCAATATGTGCGTTTCGCTGCTGCAGCACGAAGCGATCAAGACCACGGTCCCCAAGGCCAAGGAACTGCGCCGCGTCGTTGAGCCCCTGATCACCCTGGCGAAGGAGCCCACGCTGGCCAACCGCCGCCTGGCTTTTGACCGTCTGCGCGATCGCGACATCGTCAGCAAGCTGTTCAACGAGCTGGGCCCGCGCTTCGCGACCCGTCCGGGCGGCTACACCCGCATCCTGAAGATGGGCTTCCGCGTTGGCGACAACGCGCCGATGGCCTTCGTCGAACTGGTGGACCGCCCCGAGGGCGAGACGGCTGGCGAAGCGGTCGAGTAACACTGCCGCGCTCGACAGATTTGAGAAGCCCGCTGCGTGCGGGCTTTTTTGCGTGGTTTGGCGGGTGGCCTTTATCCCTTGGCGCTCACTGACACGGTGGTGGGGGCAGGGCGTTGCTCACATCCCACCGGCGTCGGCTGCCGCGGCTGGCGGCCGTCGGGCTCGTGGGCAACGCGGCGTCACCTGGGTCAAAACAGCGCAAACACCGCGCCCACACTGAATGCAGTGTCGGTTCTGCCTGTTCGGCTCTGGGTGTTCAGGCCCGCGAAAACATGGCTTCCCGGTGCCAGCCTCCAAGTGCCAGTCAATTCGGCACGCAGGTACTGACGCTCCACGCGTGGGGCATGGATCTCGATGTCGGTGCCTGCAAGCTTCGCGCTGACCGTGGCCGACGAGAGCGAGCCGCCCTCTCGACCCCAGGCGATGCGCCCGCCGAGCGTGAAGCGCGAGGTGCTGGCGGCTCTTCCCTCCGAGCCCACATCCACGCCGACCTCAATCCGCTTTCCATTGGCCGAGAAGCGGTCAAGACTCAAGGACGAGAGTGCACCCGCACCCTCGTCCGTCGCGTCACGTTTGATCTGGCGCGTGTCGAAGCGGGCGTAGGGCGCGACCGGCGTTGAGCCCAGGTTCAATGGCGCACGCATGCCGACGCCGGCAAATCGCTGCTCCGTGGACGCGCTGGTCGTGAGCTGAGCCTGACCGGGTGCCATCAAGGGGTCGTCCCGTGTCGTCTTTGCTTTGCCGCTGCCGCCACCGACGTGGCCTTCAACGAACAGGCCCTTGGCGATGGTGAACTGGCCGTAAAGCACCGCCAGCGTGTCGTCGACCGTCCCGTCACCGCCCTGATCCGAGCGCAGCCTCTGCTGCGATTGCGAGAGCGCCAGCCCGAGAAGCCGCTGGCCGTCGTTGAACGCATCAAAACCAATCACGACCTGGCTGCTGCGCTGGGTTCGTGCTCCCGATGAGGTGTCACTCGCCGACCAGCGCGTGTCGCCCCCCTCGATGTCGACCCACAGCCCCCGCTGCGGAAGGGACGAGACCACCGCCGAATGCCGAGACACCGCGTTCTCGAGTCGCAGGCCGCTGGTCGGCACCGCGGTGGCAACGGCCCCGTGGATCTCGCCACTGAGCCCGCGCATCGCATCGAGCAGCGTCGGCCCATCCAACGCGACGACGGCATTGGCCAGCGCGGCCTGTGCGGCTGTCGCCTTGCCGTTGTCCTGCGCCTTGGTCATGACGTCCAAGGCTGCTGCGACCGACTGTGCATTCAGGTTGCTGCCTTGACCCTTTGCATAGGCCAGGTAAGCGGTGGGCACGACGATCAGGTCAATGCTGTTCGGGAGGTAGAGCGCCCGCAAACGGGTGCCCGCGTCCAGGCCAGCGGGTTGGGCGAAGTCGCCAAACTTGGTGTCATCCCGTCCGCCCTCGGCGCTGACGATGCGGAACTTTTGACCCAGGGATGGAACATAGGGCGCGCCGGTCACGCCGGTGATGCCGGTGAGATTGATCGTGAGCTGTGCGCCTCCGGCCGAGAAACGGCTCGATGCGCCTTTCAGGACCAATTGGTCATGGCGCCCGGCACCGTTGCCCGGGGTGGGGCCATTGATGTCGATCTCCAGTGTGGAGCCGCTCGCGAGGCTAACGCTCGAATTCACCGTCAACACACCCGGGGAGTTGCCGGGCGCCAGCCTGGCGCCGGAACCGACCGTGAGCGGGCCGCTGATCGTCCCCACGCCCTTCAGCACCGCGCCACTGCGCAAATCCACGCCACCCGCGAGGCTGCCATTCAGGTTCAGCGTAGCCGCCGCAACCGTGGTCAAGCCGGTGAAGGCCTGAGCGTTGTTGAGGTTCCACAGCCCACCATTGATGCTGACGCCCCCCGTGCCGCTGATCGTGCCGGCGAACGTGTCGACCATCGCACCGATCGTCAAGGTCTTGCTGCCAAGTGAAACATTGCCAGCACCTGCGAGTGTCCGCAGGCTGCTGCCTTGATTGGTGCCGGAGATGTCGAGGCTGCCGTTGTTCACCAGCCCACTGGAGGCCGCGATGCTGCCCGCGCCCGACAGGGCCAGCGTCGCCCCCGAGGGGACCGAGGTGGTCCCGGTGAAGGTGTTGCTGCCGGTAAGCGTCTGCGAGCCGCCCGTGATGCTGACGCCGCCGCTGCCGTTGATCGACCCGGTAAAGCTGCCCGTTGCATTGGCCAGCGTCAGCGTCTTGCCGCCCAGCGCCACGTTGCCGCCCCCGGTGAGGCTGTTCAGCGTTGCGCCAGACGTGGTGGCGCTGATGTCGAACACGCCGTTGTTCACCAGCCCGCTGGAGGCTGCGATGCTGCCAGCGCCTGACAGCGCCAGCGTCGCCCCCGAGCCGACCGAGGTGGTCCCGGTGAAGGTGTTGATGCCGGTCAGCGTCTGCGAGCCGCCCGTGATGCCAACGCCGCCGCTGCCGTTGATCGAACCGCTGAAAATGCCCGTGGCATTGGCCAGCGTCAGCGTCTTCGCGCCCAGCGCCACGCTGCCGCCACCGGTGAGGCTGTTCACCGTCGCACCGGCAATGGTGGCGCTGATGTCGAACACGCCGTTGTTCAGCAGCCCGCTGGAGGCCGCGATGCTGCCAGCGCCCGACAGGGCCAGCGTCGCCCCCGAGGCGATCGAGCTGGCCCCGGTATAGCCCTGCACGCCGGTCAACGTCTGCGAGCCGCCCGTGATGCCGACGCCGCCGCTGCCGTTGATCGGACCGCTGAAGCTGCCGGTGGCATTGGCCAGAGTGAGCGTCTTGCCGCCCAGACCCACGCTGCCGCCCCCGGTGAGGCTGTTCAGCGTTGCCCCGGCCGCGGTGGCGCTGATGTCGAACACGCCGTTGTTCACCAGCCCACTCGAGGCCGAGATGATGCCGGCGCCCGACAGGGCCAGCGTCGCCCCCGAGGTGACCGACGTGGCCCCGGTGTAGGTGTTGATGCCGGTCAGCGTCTGCGAGCCGCCCGTGATGCCAATGCCGCCGCTGCCGTTGATCGACCCGGTAAAGCTGCCGGTGGCATTGGCCAACGTGAGCGTCTTGCCGCCCAGCGCCACGCTGCCGCCCCCGGTGAGGCTGTTCAGCGTTGCTCCAGCCGCGGTGGCGCTGATGTCGAACACGCCGTTGTTCAGCAGCCCGCTGGAGGCCGCGATGCTGCCCGCGCCCGACAGTGCCAGGGTCGCTCCCGAGGCGATCGAGCTGGCCCCGGTATAGCCCTGCACGCCGGTCAACGTCTGCGAGCCGCCCGTGATGCTGACGCCGCCGCTGCCGTTGATCGACCCGGTAAAGCTGCCGGTGGCAGTGGCCAGCGTCAGCGTCTTGCCGCCCAGCGCCACGCTGCCGCCCCCGGTGAGGCTGTTCAGCGTTGCCCCAGCCGTGGTGGCGCTGATATCGAACACGCCATTGTTCACCAGCCCACTCGAGGCCGAGATGCTGCCGGCGCCCGACAGCGCCAGCGTCGCCCCCGAGGCGACCGAAGTGGCCCCGGTGTAGGTGTTGATGCCGGTGAGCGTCTGCGAGCCGCCCGTGAGGCCAACGCTGCCGCTGCCACTGATCGAACCGGTGAAGCTGCCCGTGGCATTGGCCAGCGTCAGCGTCTTCGCGCCCAGCGCCACGCTGCCGCCACCGGTGAGGCTGTTCAGCGTTGCCCCGGCCGTGGTGGCGCTGATGTCGAACACGCCGTTGTTCACGAGCCCGCTGGAGGCCGCGATGCTGCCGGCGCCCGACAGGGCCAGCGTCGCTCCCGAGGCGATCGAGGTGGCGCCGGTGTACGTGTTGATGCCGGTCAGCGTGACGCGGCCGCCGGTACCGGAATTGATGATGCTGAGCGCGCCCGACGTGCCCGCGACCTTGTCAGACAAAACGCCGCTGAATGTCGAATTCAGGCCGCCCTGATCGATGCTGCCACCGGTTCCCTTGATCGCGATATTGCTGCTGTAGTTCTGGCCCGGCAAATCGGCCTTGAGGGTGCCACCGTCAAACACCGGATTCACGTTTCCGGCAATCAGAGCGGAACCCAGAGCTGTCCCCGGCGTGATGTCCGGCGTTGGTGGCGGCGCATTGGTGCCGGCCAGGGGATTGCCGGTATACGTGCCCAAAGCGGTGGCGATAAAAAAATTTGGATCGACCAATCTGTCGTTCCAGTTGTAATCCGCGAAGCTGACCTTGTAGGTGCCAGTCGTGGCAATCGTGAATGTCGTGGTCAACCAAGGAGTGACGCCTACATTCGGGTCGAAGGTGTAGGCGACATAAGTATTGGGGGAAGGCCCGGTGGTATCTCCCGGACCGCCGGCGCGGGCGAGAGATTGCAGAATTTGCTGGCCGCCGCCAGACACCGCGAATAAGGCGCCATCGTTGAAACCCGGGTCGGTGACGTTCAAGGCCCACGCGAAGGAATAGCTTCCTGCAGTCAGCGTCATCGACTTGGACAGCACCGCAAAGTTCGTTACAACGCCTGGCGAATTTGGTTGATTGTTCAGCAAGCCGGCCACGGTCCCGTTGGTCAAACCCAGCGCGACATCCGCTGCGGCAGCCCCATCGACCGTCAGAGCATTGTTTGGGCGCAGTCGGTACATGCCGGAACCCGCCGGCGGGATCAATTGAAACGGCGAGCCCTTGCTCGTCGTCGAAAACGTGGATGTGGAATAGGTGACGCTCCCCGCAACCGCATTCCATCCACTTGAAAAATCAAAGGTGGTCTGCGAGTAGGCGCTTGCCGGCGTCAGCGCGGCAATGGCCAGGCAAACAAAATTCAAGCGCGGCAGTCGGTTGTGCGGGCGTTGAGTAATGCGCGAATGCTGCTGACAAGAAGAATGCTTGCATGTTTGAGCGGAGCTTTGAGCCATCATATATTTCCTCTTGTGTTGATGTAGGTCGTCCGGTCGCTTTTGCTTGCAGAAGCGCGACAAACCGTCAGCAGACCTTGAATGAATCGTTGTTCAGGGGCGGTAAATCAGGCCAAACTGACAGTCAAGGATTGAGGGCCATCGATTTTCTAGAGCATCAGGAACACGCGCTCGCAGCCTGAGAGCCGCGGCCGCTTGGTCGTTTGCGAGTCAAAAAATTGCCTGGAAACGCTGATCCGTGGGTTTCACCCTTGGCGTGAAACTGCGGAATTGAGAGCCACGGCCACCGGCCGACTGATGTGGGGGCAGCTTACACTTGGTCACTGGAAATGCAATGCCCGCGCATAAATGATCGATCGGGTGTGGTCGGGTGATCTGCATGATCAGGCGCGTCGCACGTCGGGGAAGCAGCGAGCAAGCGCAGCGCGCTGCTCAAGACGTCGCGCTCAGCAGCTGGGCATGCCTTCCGCATCCGGCGCAGCGAGCTCGCCAGAGCTGAGCTGCCACCCGTGTCTACAGTCCTTGCCGAGGCGAGCCGTGGGGCGCAGAAGATGTTGTTTCCTGCGGCCGACACGACGGGCGGAAAATTATTGCCCGAGCTCATCGCCTGGAGCGCGTCTGCCATCCGGCCGCCCCGACCGGTGATGCTCTGGTCTGCCAGTGGCGCCAGTAGCGCAGGGCTCAGCGCTGACCACTGGTTCCGTGGATCGATGTGGAACAGGGGGTTGCCCGGCAGCGGCCGGTTGCCGCCAAGTGCCTGTGCTTTGCGTGGCGGACGCATCAGCGTGGCCGCCGTTTTCTCGTCACAAACGCCAGAAACAACAAAGCCCGCACGTGGCGGGCTTTGCTAGGTCCTTGTCGGACTTGATATTTCTTGGTTGCGGGGGCCGGATTTGAACCGACGACCTTTGGGTTATGAGCCCAACGAGCTACCAGACTGCTCCACCCCGCGACTGAAGCTAGCAGTATACACGGGTTTTTGGCTTGCAGGCAAATTTTGACGAGCGCGTGACACAGGCGCCTGCCAGGCCGTTGCACGCCGATGTTGCCGAGCATTCGGTGCGCCCCTCAGAGTCCGACCCGGCGCACGCCCTGCGTGGCTTGGGCACACTCCCGCCCCATGCCCGATCTCGTCACGCGCCGGCCGCAGGGGCTGTACTGCGAAGCCGGTGGGTTCTACATCGATCCCTGGCGGCCGGTGGACCGCGCCGTCATCACACACGCGCATGCCGACCACTGCCGCCCGGGCCATGGCGCCTACCTCGCCCACCGCGACGGCCTCGGGCTCATGCGCGAGCGGCTGGGCGCCGACGCTGCACTGGAAGGCCTGGCCTACGGCGAACCGCGCCGCGTTGGCGATGTGACGCTGAGCCTGCACCCGGCCGGCCATGTGCTGGGCTCGGCCCAGGTGCGCATCGAGCATCGGGGCGAGGTGTGGGTCGTCGCGGGCGACTACTTCGTCAGCGGCGCGGGCGACTGCAACACCACCTGCGCGCCGTTCGAGCCGGTGCGCTGCGATGTGTTCGTCACCGAAAGCACTTTCGGCCTGCCCATCTACCGCTGGGCGCCGCAGACCGAGGTGCTGGCCGAGATGCGCGCCTGGTGGGCCGACTGCGCCGCGCAAGGCAAGCATGCGCTGCTGATGGGCTACAGCCTGGGCAAGGCGCAGCGCCTCGTCGCCGGGCTGGCGACGGACGACGCGCCCGGCCCGGTGCTCTTGCACGGCGCCGTCGCGAGGCTGAACGCGGCCTACCGCGAGGCGGGCGTCGCGCTGCCCGACGTCGAGACCGTCACGCCGGAGACGAACTTCAAGTCGCTGCGTGGCGCCCTCGTCATTGCACCGCCGGCCGTGCAGGGCAGCCGCTGGGCCAAGGCGCTCGGCCCGCACAGCGACGCCTTCGCCAGCGGCTGGATGCGGCTGCGCGGCGCGCGCCGGCGACGCGGCGTGGACCGCGGCTTCGTGTTCAGCGACCACGCGGACTGGCCCGGTCTGCTGTCGGCCATCCGCGCCACCGAGGCGCAACGCGTCATCGTCACGCACGGCGACGAGGGCACGCTGGTGCGCTACCTGACCGAGCTGGGCCTGCAGGCCGAGGCCTTCGCCACCGAGTACGGCGACGAGACGCACGGCGTGGAGGCGGCCGAGTGAAGGGGTTTGTCGCGCTCTACCTGGCGCTGGACGCGAGCACGTCCACGCTCGCCAAGGTGGCCGCGCTGAAGCGCTACCTGGCCGACGCACCGCCGAGCGACGCTGCCTGGGCCGTCTACCTGCTGGCCGGCGGCACGCCTCGCCGCGCGGTGCCTCCGGGCGAGCTGCGCGCGCTGGCCTGCGAGGCCGCGGGCCTGCCCGAGTGGTTGTTCGAGGCCGGCTACGCCGCCACGGGCGACCTGGCGGAGGCCATCGCCTATGTGCTGCCGGACCCGGTCGAGCGCCTCGACGCGCCGCTGGCCGACTGGATGACGCAGCGCATCCTGCCGCTGCGCCAGGCGGACGCCGCTGCACGACGCGAGGCCGTGCTGGCCGCATGGCGCGGGCTGTCGGCAGACGAGCGCTTCATGTTCGTGAAGCTGGTGGGCGGCGGCTTTCGGGTGGGCGTCAGCAAGCTGCTGGTGCAGCGCGCGCTGGCCGAGTGGTCTGGCGCGGACGCGGCGGGCATCGCCCAGCGCATGATGGGCTACACGCAGATCGACACACCGCCGACGGCCGAGCGCTTCAAGGCGCTGCTGACGGAGGACGCGACCGGCGCGCGCGGCGGCCAGCCCTATCCGTTCTTCCTCGCGCACCCGCTGCAAGCCGAACCGGCCACGCTGGGCGAGCGCGGCGACTGGCTGGCCGAGTGGAAGTACGACGGCATCCGCGCGCAGGTGGTCAAGCGCGACGGCCAGGTGTGGATCTGGTCGCGCGGCGAGGAGCTGGTGACCGAGCGCTTTCCGGAGGTGCAGCTGGAGGCCAGCACCTGGCCTGACGGCACTGTCGTCGACGGCGAGCTGCTGGCCTGGCGCCACGGCGAGGACTGGCCCGCACCGTTCGCGCTGCTGCAAAAGCGCATCGGCCGCACCAGGTTGTCGAAAGCCATCCTCGCCGAAGCGCCGGTGCGGCTGCTGGCCTACGACCTGCTGGAAAGCGAGGGCGTGGACCGTCGGCAGGAGCCGCTGCACGCGCGTCGCGCGCGGCTGGAGCGCCTGGGCATCGCGACCTCGCCGCTGGTCGACGCCGCCGACTGGCCCGGCCTCGCGGCCGCTCGCGAGGGTTCGCGCGAGCGCCGCGTCGAAGGGCTGATGCTGAAACACCGCGACTCGGCTTACGGCATCGGCCGCACCGGCAGCGCCTGGTGGAAGTGGAAGGTCGCGCCGCTGAGCGTGGACGCGGTGCTGGTCTACGCCCAGGCCGGCCACGGCCGCCGCGCCAACCTGTACACGGACTACAGCTTCGCCGTCTGGAACCGCGCGCCGCGCGATGCCGCCGAGGCCGAGGCTGCGCTGGAAGCGACCGGCGGCGAGCTGATGCTGGTGCCCTTTGCCAAGGCCTACTCGGGGCTCACCGACGCGGAGATCCAGCGTGTGGACCGCGAGATCCGCAAGACCACCGTCGAGAAGTTCGGCCCGGTGCGGCGCGTGCGGCCCAGCCTCGTGTTCGAGCTGGGCTTCGAAGGCATCCAGGCCAGCACGCGCCACAAGAGCGGCATTGCCGTGCGCTTCCCGCGCATGCTGCGCATTCGCGACGACAAGCCGCTGCACGAGGCCGACACGCTGGCCACGCTGCGCGCACTGATGGAGGCCGCCCCGCATGGCGACGACCACGGCGCCGACGATTGAGTGGCTGGCTGCGCGCGGCTGGAAGGCCTTCCCGTTCCAGCGCGAGGTCTGGCGCGAGATGGCCCGGGGCCGCTCGGGCCTGCTGCATGCGACGACGGGCTCGGGCAAGACGCTGGCCGTCTGGCTCGGCGCGCTGCAGACGCTGGCTGGCGCCGAGGCGCCGCTGACGGTGCTGTGGGTCACGCCGATGCGCGCGCTGAGCCAGGACACGCTGCTGGCACTGCAGGACGCCGCCGCCACGCTCGCACCGCACTGGACGCTCGCCGCCCGCACCGGCGACACGACCACCAGCGAGCGCGCCTCGCAACAGCGCCGCTGGCCGACGGCGCTGGTGACGACGCCCGAGTCGCTGAGCCTGATGCTGTCGCGCGCCGATGCGCCGGAGGTGCTCAAACGCGTGCGGCTGGTCGTCGTGGACGAATGGCATGAGCTGCTGGGCAGCAAGCGCGGCGTGCAGCTGCAGCTGGCGCTCGCGCGGCTGCGGCGCTGGAACCCGGCGTTGATGACCTGGGGCCTGTCTGCCACGCTGGCCAACCTGGACGAAGCCGCCGACACGCTCGCACCCGGCGCCGTCATCGTGCGCGGCGCGCAGGACAAGCAGATCACCATCGACACGCTGCTGCCGCCGCGCATCGAGCGCTTCGCCTGGGGCGGCCACATGGGGCTGACGATGCTGCCCGCGGTCGTGAAGCACATCGACGCCGCGGCCAGCACGCTGGTGTTCACCAACACGCGCTCGCAGTGCGAACGCTGGTTCCAGGCGCTGCTGGAAGCGCGGCCGGACTGGGCGGGGCTGATCGCGCTGCACCACGGCTCGGTGGACGCCGAGGCACGCCGTTGGGTGGAGTCGGCGATGAAGGCGGGTCAGCTCAAGTGCGTGGTTTGTACGGCCAGCCTGGACCTGGGTGTGGACTTTCTGCCGGTCGAGCAGGTGCTGCAGATCGGCTCGGCCAAGGGCGTCGCGCGGCTGCTGCAGCGCGCCGGCCGCAGCGGCCACGCACCGGGCCGCCGCTCGCGCATCACGCTGGTGCCGACGCACAGCCTGGAGATCGTCGAGGCGTCGGCGCTGCGGGCGGCGGTGCAGGCGGGCCACATCGAGCCCCGCCGCCCGCCGGACGCGCCGCTGGACGTGCTGGTGCAGCACCTCGTCACGGTGGCGCTGGGCGGCGGCTTCCGGCCCGACGAGCTGCTGGCCGAGGTGCGCAGCGCGCCGAGCTACCGCCAGCTGAGCGACGAGGCCTGGCAGTGGGCGCTGGCCTTCGTGCGGCACGGCGGCGAGAGCCTGCGCGCCTACCCGGACTTCCAGCGCGTCGTGCCCGACGATGACGGCGTCTGGCGTGTGCCCGATGCGCGCCTGGCGCGGCGCCACCGCAGCAACATCGGCACCATCGTGTCGGACGCGGCGATGAGCGTGCAGTTCCTGACCGGTGGCCGCATCGCCAGCGTGGAGGAGAGCTTCATCGCAAGGCTGCGCGCGGGCGATGTCTTCCTGCTCGGCGGCCGTGCGCTGGAGCTGGTGCGCGTGGAGGGGCTGACGGCCTATGTGCGCACCGCCAAGGCGGGCCAGGCGTTGCTGCCGCGCTGGGGCGGTGGCCAGCTGCCGATTTCCGACACGCTGGCCGGCGCGATGCTGGCGCGCCTGGACGAGGCCGCGCAGGGCCGCTTCGGCGATGCCGAGATGCGCTTCATCGCGCCGCTGCTGCAGCTGCAGGCCGCTTGGTCCGCGCTGCCGGGCGCCCAGCAGCTGCTGGCGGAGGCCATGACCTCGGCCGACGGGCACCACCTCTTCCTTTACCCCTTCGCCGGCCGCACGGTGCACCTGGGCCTGGCCTCGCTGCTGGCCTGGCGCGCGGGGCGCGACACACCCGCCACCTTCACGATGGCCATCAACGACTACGGGCTGGAGCTGCTGAGCGCCACCGCCATCGACTGGCCCGCCCGGCTGCGCACGCTGCTGGCCCCGGTGCACCGCGCGACGCTGCGCGAGCAGGTGCTCGCCAGCCTGAACGCGAGCGAGCTGGCGCGGCGGCGCTTCCGCGAGATCGCGCGTATCGCCGGGCTGATCTTCCAGAGCCACCCCGGCGAAGCGCGCAGCCAGCGTCAGCTGCAGGCGTCGGCGTCGTTGTACTTCGACGTGTTCCGCGAGCACGACCCGGACAACCGGCTGCTGCGGCAGGCCGAGGCGGAGCTGCTGTCGGCCGAGCTGGACGTGGACGCCCTCGGCCGCGCGCTGGAGCGGCTGGAAGGCCAGACGCTCGACCTGCAGCAGCCGGCCCGGCCGACACCGCTGGCCTTCCCGTTGATGGTCGAACGCTTGCGCGAACGGGTGTCGACCGAGTCGCTCGCGCAGCGGCTGGGCCGCATGCTGGCCGAGCTGGAGGCCGCGGCTGGCGGCGAGGCGGTGCCGGACCTGGCGGCGCGGCTGGCCTTCGGGCAGGGAAGCGAGCCCAAGCGCCCGCCGGCGCGCCGGAGACGCCGGTGACGCCGGTGAGCGGGGCACTGCGCCTGGAGGCCGCGGGCGAAACGCTCTGGCTGTTGCCGAGCGGCGCCGCGTGGTGGCCGGCCGCGCGGACCTTGTTCGCCGCGGACCTGCATCTGGGCAAAGGCGCCGCGTTCCGCGCGCAAGGCCAACCGGTCCCGGCGGGCAGCAGTGCGCGAACCTTGGCGCGCCTGGAAGCCCTGGCGGTGGCTCACGACGCGGAGCAACTGGTCGTGCTCGGGGACTTCTGGCATGGCGCCGCGGGCCTGACGCCAACCCTGCTGGACGAGGTGGGGGCCTTTGCGGCCCGGCTTCCCACCGTCCTGGTGCGGGGCAACCACGACCGGCGCCTGGATCCGCCGGGCTTGCCGCTGCGCGTTGTCGACGCGGCGCTGCCGCTCGGGCCGCTGCTGGCAGCGCATGAGCCGCCGCCCCTCGCGACGCCCGGCTTCACGCTGGCTGGGCACTGGCATCCGGCCGTCCAGCTTGGCAGCCGCGCGGGCGATCGCCTGCGGCGGCCCTGTTTCGCTTGCTACCCGCACGTGCTCGTGTTGCCGGCATTCGGCGGCCTGACGGGCGCGCTGACCCTGCGGCAGGACGACCTGGCGCGCGACGGGGCCAGCGTCGCCGTGATCGGCGACGGCCAACTGCACTGGCTCCAGCCGGCGCGCTGAGGCGTTCCGTGCGCCGGCCGATCGATGTCCTTGGCCTCACGGCCCGGCACCGGGGTGGGACAACGGCGTCACTCCTCCCAACGGAACCGCCACAGCGCCACACCGGCAAAGGCGGCCGAGAACCCGAGCATCACCGCGCTGGGCAGCAGGGCCGCGCTGAACGGTAGCCCGCGCCAAGTCATCGCATCCAGCGCGTCCACGGCCCAACGGGTGGGCACCGCGAAGGACAGGGTCTGCAGCCAATCCGGGAAGATGAAGGCGGGCACCCAGGCGCCGCCCAGCATCACCATCAACAGCGTGGCCAGGATGGCCAGGCCGCGCGTGGCCTCCGGCGTGCGGCCCAGCGCAGCGACGAGCAGGCCAAAGCAGGCCGTCAGCAGCGCAAAGCAGACCAGCACCAGCACCAGGCCGGCCGCACTGCCCAGCACCCGCACCCCGAACGCCGCGATGGCGACCGCATAGACCACCGCGAACACGATCAGCGAGATCAGCGTGCTGGCCAGGATGCGGCTGCCCAGCAGCTGGGCCCGCGACAGCGGCGCGGCGCGCAGCCGCTTCCACAGCCCGAGGCGGCGCATCAGCAGCAGGCCCACGCCCATGTCGATGCCCGCCATCAGGATGAACTGCACCCCCATGCCGGCAAAGGAATGGGCATAGCTGTTGTAGGCCACGGGGGCGGCGTTGGCGGTGGATTGCACGGCCTCGACCTCGCGGGTGGTGTAGGGCAGCGACAGGCCGCCAGGTTGCGGTGCGGAGCCGGCCGCCTGCGGCGCCGCGGCCTCACGGCGCTGGACGGCAGCGATGCTGTCGAACAGGCGTGCGAGGTCGGCGCGGCGCTCGGGGTCCAGGCCTTCGGCCCGTTCAACCTGCTGCTTGAGGTCGGCCAGCACCGGGCTGTTGGCGCTGAAGGTGGCCCGGCTCACCTCCTGCATCAGCGTCTGCGCCAGCAGGCCACGCACGATGGCCAGGGCGCTGGACTGCGACGGGTCATAGTGCAGCGCGATCTCGGGCTTGTCGCCGCGGCCGAACATCGCGCCCGGTGCCTGCTGGCCCAGGCCGGCCGGCAGGATGGCCACGGCCCGCAGCGTGCCGGCGCGCACCTGGGCCAGTGCGCTGGCCTCATCGGTGACGGTGGTCTTGAGCGTGGACTCGGCCTGCAAGGCGGCGACGACGCGCTCGGACAGCGGGCTGTGGTCCAGATCGACGACGCCGACCGCGATGCCGGCCGGCTTGGAGGTGCCGCCGAACAGGCTGCCGAAGAAGGCCGCGATCAGGATGGGCGCGACGATGCTCATCAGCACCGCGCGGCGGTTGGAGAAGTGCAGCTTGATCTCTGCACGCACAAGGGCAAGTAAAGCGTTCATGGAGCAACCTCCGGTGCAATCAGTGGGTCTCGACTCCGCGACTGCCGCGGAACCGGTTGGGCCGGGCGGCGGGCCGTGCCCCCTGGAGGGGTACAGCGCCGCCGTTACGGGGTGGGTCAATCCCGCAGCGCGCGGCCGGTGAGTTGCAGGAACACGTCTTCGAGGGTGGCGCGGGCCGAGGCCACGCTGCGCACCGCGATGCCGTGCTCGGCCAGGCGGGCCAGCGCCGGCCCGGTGTCGCGGGCGACGTCGGACACCGCGATCTCCAGCCGCTGGCCCACGCGCTTGACGCTGGGCAGGCCCGCCAAGCGGGCGTCGTCAGGCTCGCCGGCGAACTCCACCTGCAGGGTCTGCGCCGCCGGCAGCCGCGAAAACAGCTCGGCCTGCGTGCCCTCGGCCACCACGCGGCCGTGGTCGACGATGGTGATGCGGTCGGCCAGGCGTTCGGCCTCTTCCATGTAGTGCGTCGTGTAGATCAGGGCCTTGCCGGCGGCCTTGAGGGCTTCGAGGTTGTCGAAGATGGCGTTGCGGCTTTGCGGGTCGACGCCGGCGGTGGGTTCGTCGAGCAGGATGACCTCGGGGTCGTGAACCAGGGCGCAGGCGATGTTGAGCCGCCGCTTCATGCCGCCCGAAAAGGTGGAGGGCTTGTCCTGGGCCCGGTCGGACAGGCCCACCATGGCCAGCACCTCGTCGGTGCGGCGCTTCAGCAGCGCGGGCGGCAGCGCATACAGCGCGCCGAACAGTTCGACGTTCATGCGTGCGGGCAGCGCCTCGTAGAGCGCGATGTCCTGGGGCACCAGGCCGATGCGGCGCTTGTAGCCGGCCGCGTCGGTGGCCAGGCGGATGCCACCCGTCAGGCTCACCTCGCCGGCATCCGGCGCGGTCAGGCCGCAGATCATGCCCACCGTGGTGGACTTGCCGGCGCCGTTGGGGCCCAGCAGGCCCAGCACTTCGCCCGGGCGCAGCGCGAGGCTCACCTCGTGCACTGCCACCCGCTCGCCGTAGGCCTTGCGCAGGCCCCGGGCCACCAGAACTTCATCGGACATGCCGCCATCTCCAGGGTTTGAACTGGGGCGGATGCTAGGCCGCGGCACCTGGCGCGCCAGCCTGGTTGCGACAGATGGCGAGGCCGGGCCGCCAATCGACAGCCGCGGCGCCATACTGCCGCCATGAAGGCACGCATCGGCATCATCGGCACCGGCTGGGTTGGCACCAGCGTCGCGTTTTCCACCTTGCTGGCGGGCCACGCCGGCGAACTCTGGCTGCACGATCTGCGCGCCGACGTGGCCGAGGGCGAGGCCCTGGACCTGGCCGACGGCGCCGCGTTCTACCCGCGTTGCAGCGTGCAGGCGGTGCCGCTGGCCCAGATGCGTGAGGCGGACATCGTCGTGATCGCGGCCGGCCGCAACGGCCGCCCCGATGAAAGCCGGCTGGACCTGCTGCGCGACAACGCCCGCGTCGCGGCGGGCATCGGCCGGGCGCTGGCCGGCTTCCCCGGTGTCATCGTTGTCGTGACCAACCCGGTCGACGTGCTGACGCGATTGGTCACCGCCGCCAGCGGCCTGCCGCCGGCGCGCGTGCTCGGCACCGGCACGCTGCTGGACACCGCGCGGCTGCGCGAGCGCCTGGCGGGCCATCTGAAGGTGGCGACCAGCTCCGTCCATGCCCAGGTGGTGGGCGAGCATGGTGACTCCTCGGTGGTGCTGTGGTCGGGCGCCAGCGTCGGGGCCGTGCCGCTGCGCCAGTGGCCCGGCTGGCCGGCCGACGAGGAGCCCACCGTGGCCGGCCATATGCGCCGCGCGGCCTATGACGTGATCCAGCGCAAGGGCGCCACCAACCATGCCATCGGGCTGGTGACGGCCGAGCTGCTGGGCTGCATCGCCAACGACGAGCGCCGGCTGCTGCCGGTGAGCCGGGTGCAGGACGGCGCCTGCGGCATCCGCGGTGTGGCCCTGTCCCTGCCGACCCTGGTGGGCAAGGGCGGCGCGGTGCAGGTGCTGGAGCCTGGCATGGATGCGGCCGAGCGCGAGGCGCTCGCGGCCTCGGCGGCTGTGCTCGAGCGGGCCTTCGCGTGGCTGGCCGGCTGAGGCGCCGTCAGGGCCTGGCGGCCCAGCGCACAGGCCTCAGGCCAGCGCGCGGCCGATCAGGATCTTCTGCACCTCGCTCGTGCCCTCGTAGATCTGGCAGACCCGCACATCGCGGTAGATGCGCTCGACCGGGAAGTCGCTCAGGTAGCCGTAGCCACCGTGTATCTGGATGGCCTGGGAGCAGACCTTCTCGGCCATCTCGCTGGCGAACAGCTTGGCCATGGCGGCCTCCTTCAGGCAGGGCTTGCCGGCATCCTTGAGGCTGGCGGCATGCCAGATCAGCTGGCGCGCGGCCTCGATCTGCATCGCCATCTCGGCCAGCATGAACTGCACGGCCTGGTGTTCGAAGATGGGCTGGCCGAAGGTGACGCGGTCCTTGCTGTAGCGCAACGCCGCCTCGAACGCGGCGCGGGCCATGCCCACGGCCTGCGACGCGATGCCGATGCGCCCGCCCTCCAGGCCCGACAGCGCGATCTTCAGGCCCTGGCCCTCGTCGCCCAGCCGGTTGGCGGCCGGCACCCGGCAGTTCTCGAACAGGATCTGGGCGGTGTCGCTGCTGTGCTGGCCCAGCTTCTCTTCGACACGCGCGACCGTGTAGCCGGGCGTGCTGGTGGGCACGAGGAAGGCGCTGATGCCCTTCTTGCCGGCGGCCTTGTCGGTCACGGCCATCACGATGGCCACGTCACCGTGCTTGCCGCTGGTGATGAACTGCTTGACGCCGTTCAGCACATAGTCGTCACCGTCGCGCACGGCCGTCGTGCGCAGGCCGCCGGCCTCGGAGCCCACATGCGGCTCGGTCAGGCAGAACGCGCCGAGCATGTCGCCGCGCGCCAGGGGTTTGAGGAAGCGCTCCTTCTGGGCGTCGCTGCCGAAGGCCATCAGGATGGAGCAAACCGGGCAGTTGTTGACGCTGACCACGGTGCTCGTGCCGCCATCGCCGGCGGCAATCTCTTCGAGGATGACGGCCAGGGCCAGGTAGTCCAGGCCGGCGCCGTCCCATTCGGTGGGCACGGCCACGCCATAGCAGCCCAGGGCGGCCAGGCCCTTGAGCTGTTCGGCCGGGAAGTGGTGGGTCTTGTCCCAGGCCGCGGCATGGGGCGCGATCTCGGCCTGCACGAAGGCGCGGATGGCGTCTTGCACGGCGAGGTGGTCTTCGGGGAGGAGCATGGGTGTTGCTTTCCGCTGTTCTTGGGGGTGCGATATTGTGGATCGCTCCACCACCTGCGGCCTCAGCGGGCCGCGGCCTCGGCCAAAGCTGGCAGTCGGATCAGCGCGCGCGGCGCGCGCGGCTCCACCCGGGCGCGGCAGGCTGACAGCCGCAGGCCGTCGGTGCCCGGCTCGATCGTCACGCCCTGCGGCAGCGACCCATGCCGCAAGCTGGCCAGCAGGGTCAGGCGCAGCAGCTCCAGGTCAGACTGGCGGGCGACATAGGCCTGCCAGTGCCCCGACGCGCTTTCGAGCGTCCATCGCGCGATCGTGTTGCGCCACGCCAGAGAGGGGTGATTGGCCTGCATCCAGGACTCGGACAGCAGCACCTCGCAGGCGACCGGCCCTTGCGCGGGGACCGACGCGAGGCGCCGGAGCCAGGCGGCATCGCTGTCCTGCTGGCTCTGTTCGGGCAGCAAGCCGAGGCCCAGGCGACACCACTGGCGCCCCAGCCAACCCTGCTCGACACCCGCCTCGCCACCCTCGGCACAAGGCCGCACGGCATCCGTCATCTCGCGCAACATCGCGCGGCCGAACCAGGCCTCGTGGGGGATCCAGGCCCGCGGGTTCAAGGCCGATGCCGGCAGGGGCGCCAGCAGGGGCTCCATCAAGGCGGGGTCCGCGTGGCGGGCCGCGAGCAGGTCACCTGCCACGAGCCAGTTGTTCTGCACCAGGCTGATGCCAATCATGGTCCCGATGAGGCTGTGCGCACCTTCAAGCATGCGGCGGCCCAGGCGGTCGGCCCGGGTCAGTTCGGCCATGGCGCGCGACACATCCGGCTCCAGAGTGGCCCGCATGCCAAACCAGCGCATGCAGGACGTCAGGCCGGCAAACCGGGGAAATGGCAGAGCGGCGACGCTGACCTGCGACAGCGGCCCCTGCGCCGGCCGCTCCGTCCAGCGCTCCTCGAAAAACTCTGCTCGCGCCAGCGCTTCACAGCGCTCGCCCACGACCGCCAGAGGCACGAGATCACGCCTCAACTCGTCCGCATGCGCCAACCAGAGGCGCACGCAATCGCGCTCACCGGCCTTGCATTGCCACAGCTCCCCCTGAGGCCAGCGGCGCTGCCAGGTGCCGCCCTCCCGCTCACCCGTCAGTTCGGCACGGCCGACGGCATTGATGTCCACACCATCGGGCGCTTCCAGCCCCTGCATGTCGAAGAAGGCATTGCGCTCCGGCGCCACCGTCACCGGCCGCAAGGCCAGTTCGGCGCTAACGGGCCGCGGCAGGGCATCGGCCCAGCGCCCGTTGCTGGCCACCCAGCTCAGCGCGAGCAGCAACAGCGCCGCAGCGATGCCGAGCAGCCAACTGGACAGTTGCTTGAGCCGGGTCTTCATGCCCACCTCCCGGTGCGCATGCTAACGGCGACGCGAGCGGTGAGCGTCGCTGGTCAGTCGTTCGCCGCCCTCACCAGCAGTGTGCCCCGCCCGACCACGCAAGGGTGGGCGCACCGCACCGTGGCGTTACCGTCGATGTGAGCCAGCCAGCCGCCGAGGGCGGCATTCCACTCCACGCTGGCAACGCGCCAGTGCAACACGAGCTCCTGCTCGGCGAACACCGGTGCCTTGAAGGCGAAGTTGAAATTCAGGCAGAGCAGTTCGCGCGCGTGGCCGTCATCGGCGCGCGAGAAGTGGCTGGCAGCCAGGCCGATCATCAGCGCCGTGGTCTGCTGGCCGCTGGCAATGATCTCGCCGTGACGCGCCCGCTGGGCGGCCTGGACGTCATGGTGCAGCGGGTTGGTGTCGCCGGTCAGCCGGGCAAAGGTGGCGATGTCCTCGCGGGTGAAGCGCACCTGCCGCTCGCAGGTTTCTCCGACGTGGATCAGGGGCGGGGAGGTGACGTCGGGGGCAGAGGTTTCCATCAGGGGCTTTCAGCGGCACGGGGGCGCCAGACTGCAGGCGCCCCATCACGCGTGACGTTAGCCCAGTTTGCGCAGGGAACCGAGAGGCGTCACCAGGCCAGCCGTTGGCCGTCGTAGTTGAAGAAGCTGCCGGTGTCCGTCGGCTTCAGCGTGGCCAGCACGGTGCGCATGCCGGCGATGCTGGTGGCGGCATCGATGTCGGCGCCTTCGCCGCCCATGTCGGTCTTGACCCAGCCGGGGTGGAAGCTGATCACGATGGCCTGGCCGGCGAGTGCGAGCGAGGCGTCCTTCATGACCGAGTTCACGGCCGCCTTGGAGGCCCGGTAGAGCCAGCCGCTGCTGCTCGCGCGCAGGCCGATCGAGCCCATGCGCGAAGACAGGATGGCCAGCCGCGCGCCCGGGGCGAGGGCGTCGGCCAGCTGGGGCAGCAGGCGCATCGGGCCGAGCACATTGGTGTGCATGACGGTGTCGAAGTCGTCCTGCGTCGGCGCATCCAGCGCACCGGCGCGGGGGCCGAAGACCCCGGCGTTGATGACGACGACATCGAAGCGCTCGCCGTCGATCTGCCAGGCCAGGCCGGACACGCTGGCGGCGCCGGCCACGTCCAGCGTCAGCGGCTTGGCGCCGAGTTCGGCGATGCGCGCGCGCCCGGCGTCGTCTCGTGCGGTGGCAACGACGGCAGCGCCCGCAGCGCGGTACTGGCGGACAAATTCAAGGCCCAGGCCGCGGGAGGCGCCGATGATGAGGACGTTCATGGGCTCAGTGTCGCTCGGCCAGCGCCAGCCGGACCGCGAGGAAGCTGAAAAGACCGGCGCCGCCCAGGTTCAGGCAGCGGCCGACGCCCTGGCGCGCCGGCAGGCGCCGCGCCAGGGCGGTCAGCGCCACCAGGGCCAGCGAGAACAGCCCGCCCTGCACGACAAACCACAGGCCCAGGAAGACAAAGGCGGCGCTCTTGTGCGGCGCATCGGCATCGATGAACTGCGGCAGCAGGGCCAGGTAGAACAGGGCCACCTTGGGATTGAGCGCATTGGTCAGGAAGCCCCGCCACACACCGCGCGCAAAGCTCGGCGCCAGGGCCTCTGCGTCGGCGGGCGCCGCACCCGGGCGCAGGCCTTCGCGGGCCATGCCCCAGGCCATGTAGAGCAGGTAGGCCGCGCCCAGCAGCTTGACGGCGGTGAAGGCCTGAGCCGACGCCGCCAGCAGGGCCGCGAGCCCGAAGGCCGCCGCGAACGTGTGGAAGACGCAGCCCAGGTTGATGCCCAGCACGACCGCCACGCCCTGGCGCCAGCCGGCGCGCAGCGTGGCCCCGACCGTCAGCGCCATGTCCACGCCGGGCGTGGTATTCAGCACGAAGACGGTCGCGGCAAACAGCGCCAGGTCGTGGACGCCGGGCACCACGGTCAGAGCATCTCGACGGCCAGGGCGGTGGCCTCACCGCCACCGATGCACAGCGCGGCCAGGCCCTTCTTGAGGCCGCGCGCCTTGAGCGCGCCCAGCAGCGTGACGACGATGCGCGCGCCGCTGGCGCCGATGGGGTGGCCCAGGGCCACCGCGCCGCCGTTGACGTTGACGATCTCGTGCGGCAGCTTGAACTCGGCCATCGCCGCCATCGTGACGGCGGCAAAGGCCTCATTCACTTCCCACAGGTCCACCTGGCCGGCCTGCCAGCCGGCCTTGGCCAGGGCCTTCTGGATGGCGCCGACCGGGGCGGTCGTGAACCAGTCCGGCGCCTGGGCATGCACCGCATGGCTGACGATGCGGGCAACTGGTGCGAGGCCGCGGGCCTTGGCGGTGCTTTCGCGCATCAGCACCAGGGCGGCGGCGCCGTCGGAGATGCTGGACGAGGTGGCGGCGGTGATGGCGCCGTCCTTCTTGAATGCGGGCTTGAGCGTCGGGATCTTGTCGAGCTTGGCCTTGAAGGGCTGCTCGTCGAACTTGATCACGGTGTCGCCCTTGGGGCCGCTCAGCGTGACCGGTGCCACTTCCCAATCGAAGGCGCCGCTTTCGTTGGCGGCCTTGGCGCGCTGGGTGGAGGTGATGGCGTACTGGTCCATGGCCTCGCGGCTGAACGCGTACTTGGCGACGCACTGCTCGGCGAACACGCCCATGGCCTTGCCGCGCTCGTAGGCGTCTTCCAGGCCGTCCAGGGCCATGTGGTCGTAGACCGCGCTGGCGCCGTACTTGATGCCCTTGCGGGCGAACATCAGGTGGGGCGCGTTGGTCATGCTTTCCATGCCGCCGGCCACCATGACCTCGGCCGTGCCGGCCGCCAGCATGTCGTGGGCGAACATCATCGCGCGCATGCCGGAGCCACACATCTTGCTCAGGGTCACGGCACCGGCCGAGTCCGGCAGACCGGCCTTGCGCAGGGCCTGGCGGGCGGGCGCCTGGCCCTGGCCGGCCATCAGGCAGTTGCCGAGCAGCACCTCGTCGACGGCATCGCCCGGCACGCCGGCGCGCTCGACCGCCGCCTTGATGGCGACGGCGCCCAGTTCCCAGCCGGCCAGGCCGGCGAAATCACCCAGCAGGCCGCCGATGGGCGTGCGGGCAGCGGACACGATGACGATGGGATCGGACATGACGGGACTCCGTGGCGGTTCAGATGCCCTATTTTGCGCGATCGATTGACGTGAACGTCAATTGCGACCCGATCACTGGGTCAATCCGGCAGCGGCGGGCGTGTCAGCGCCAGAGCCGGTAGGGCCAGAAGGCTTCTTCGGTGCTCATGCGGCGGCGCAGGTCCTCGGGGCTGAAGCCGGTCAGGCGCCGCGTCTCGCGGCACAGGTGGCTCTGGTCGGCGTAGTCGGTCTCGGCGGCGATGTCGGCCCAGTTGAAGCCGGGCTGGCCGTCGGCCGCCGCGACCGCGTAGAAGGCGCGCTCGGCCCGCGACACCGCGCGCAGCTCGCGCAGCGGCAGGCCCGCCCAGGCCTTGATGTGGCGCTCCAGCTGGCGCAGGCTGCGGCCGGCCGCGCTGGTGGCGGCGCGCACGGCCAGGGCCTCGGTCCAGGCGCTGTAGCGATGGCCGGGGCGCTGGCTGCCCAGGGCCTGCCAGCGCGGCACGAGGAAGTCCTCCAGCGCGCGCAGGCGCGCCGTGTCGTCGGGCAAGTGGCGCAGGCTGTCGAGCCAGGCCTGCCAGTCGGCGGGCAGGTGGCGCGGCGCATCCACCACCCGGTGAGCGAAGCGCCCGGGGTCCAGGCCGGTCAGGGCCGCGAATGCATCCGGCAGCAAGAGCAAGGTGAGGGCGTGCACCTCGCCATCGTTGCGGGTGTGGGTGGGCTGGGTGAAGGGCCCGGCCAGCAGCACCGCGCCGGCATCTTCCTCACCCGCCGGAGTGGAAAAGCCCGGCGTGGCCAGCCACTCGCTGCGCCCTTCGAACCACCAGATCAGGCTGACCAGCGGCGTGGCCGGGAAGTAGTTGTCGCGTGCCTCGGGCGGCAGGGCGCGGCCGCGGGTGTCGCGCAGCATCACGGCGCGCACGCAGCCAGCCAGGGCCAGCGGCGGCAGCCAGAGGCGGGTGCCGGCGTCGTCTTCCATGAGGCCAGTGTCGCATTCGTTCAAGACCACGGCGGGCCGGGCGGCGCACCATGGCCGCCATGACAAGCCTGACCTGGAACGACCTCCCCGGCGCCGCCACCCGCGCCTGGGGCCTGACCACGCTGCGCGAGATGGCGCGCGACTACCTCGCCACGCTGGCGCGCCAGCAGCCCTATGGCGACGTGGTGCGCCAGCGCATCCTGCGCGAGCGCATCGTCGACGTGTTCGACCCCGAGCTGCTGCGCCGGCTGATGCTGGAGCATGCGGACGCGCTGATCCGCTGGGAACGCGGCCCCGAGGTGTTCAGCCAGACCCTGGGACAGTCGGTGCTGGTGACGGAGGGCCCGGTTTGGCACCGCCAGCGCCGGCTGTTGATGCCGGCCTTTGCGCACAAGCGCATGGCCGGGTATGCCGCCTTTATGGTGGACGCCGGCAGCGCCGGGCTCGACCGCATCCAGCCCGGGCCGGTGGAGATGTCGGGCCTGTTCAGCCACATCACGATGGACGTGATCCTGCGCGTGCTGTTCGGCACCCAGGCGGGCGACCAGGCCGCGCCGATGGCCGCCGCGACCCAGCACCTCAGCGAGGTCGGCTTTCGCGAGATGTTCTGGCCGATGACGCTGCCGGACTGGCTGCCGCTGCCGGGCAAGGCCAAGAAGCGGCGCAGCCTGCGCAGCCTGTTCGGCTTTCTGCAGCAGCAGCTGGACGCCCCGCCGCGGCCGGACGGTGCCGACCTGCTGTCCGGACTGCGTGCCTTGCGCGATGAACATGACGGCGCGGTGCTCAGCGAGCAGGCCGTTTTCGACGAGTGCATGACCATCTTCCAGGCCGGCCACGAGACGACGGCGACGGCGCTGCTGTGGTGGAGCTGGCTGATGGCCAGCCACCCCGAGGCGCAGGCGCGCGCGGCGGCCGAGGTGGCCGCGGTCATCGGCCGCCGCCTGCCGACCGCTGACGACGCTGCCGCCTTGCCCTGGCTGAGCGCCAGCCTGAAGGAGGCCATGCGCCTGTACCCGCCGGCGGCGGCGCTGATGACGCGCCGACTCAGCCGCGGCGTGACCCTGCCCTGGCAGGGTCGCCAGCTGCAGTTGGATGCGGGCGTGATGCTGCGCGTCACGCCCTATCTGCTGCACCGCGACCCCCGCTGGTGGACCGAGCCCGAGGCCTACCGGCCGGAGCGCTTCATGCCCGGCGCGCCGGAGGTGCCGCGCGGCGCCTACCTGCCCTTCGGCCAGGGCCCGCGCGTCTGCCTGGGCCAGCACTTCGCGATGCTGGAGATGACGCTGGTTGCCGCGCTGCTGCTGCAGCGATTCGAGCTCCAGCCCGGCAATGCAGCCGCCCCCAAGCCGCGGCTGGCGGTCACGCTGCGGCCGGAAGGCGGGCTGACCCTGGCGCTGCAGCCCCGGAGGCCGGCATGAACGGCTGGTGGCTGGCCGCCGCGGCCCTGCTGGTGCTGATCGGCATCGTGCACTCGGTGCTGGGCGAGCGCCTGATCTTTCGCCACCTGCGGGCCGGCACGCTGGTGCCCGAGGCGGGCGCACCGGTGCTGCGCGCCTACCAGACCCGCATCCTGTGGGGCAGCTGGCACCTCGCCAGCGTGTTCGGATGGACGCTGGCTGCGGTGCTGGCGTGGCGGGCCGGGCCGGGCCACGCCGAAGGGGGCTCCGCCCTCGAGATGGCCGTGGCGGCAGGCCTGATCGCGGCGTCAGCGCTGGCCGCGTGGGCCACGCGCGGACGGCATATCGGCTGGGTGGCCCTGCTGGCCGCCGCCGCCCTGGTGCTGGCGGGCCTGCTTCAGCGGTAGAAGGCCTCGACCACGCCCTTGAGCTTGATGCACAGCGGCCGGCCCTTGCGGTCCAGCGTCTTGCCGGCAGGCACCTTGATCCAGCCCTCGCTGATGCAGTACTCCTCGACATCGCTGCGCTCCTTGCCGTTGAAGCGGATGCCGATGTCGTGCTCGAACACGGCGGCGACATGGTGGGGGCTGCGCGGGTCGACGCTGAGATGGTCGGGCAGTTCGGGGCGGGAGTCGTTCATGGGCTGGTGGTGGTCGAGGTCTGTTGGGAGGGCATTTTGCCCGCCCTGCTGACAGACCCTGTCACCGCCGGTGTCGACGATGGCGGCACTTCAACCCAGGAGCAACTGATGCAACCCGACTGCCTGATCCTCTATGTCAACAGCCCCGCCGAGAGCGTGGCCTTCTACCGCGCGCTGCTCGGTCGCGACCCCGTCGAGCAGAGCCCCAACTTCGCGATGTTCATGCTCAACGAGCGGACGATGCTGGGCCTGTGGGGCGCGCATGATGTGCAGCCGGCCGGCGCGCACCGTGGCGGTGGCGCAGAGATCGGCATCACGGTGGGCAGCGATGAGCAAGTGCATGCCGCGGTGTCGGCCTGGCAGGCGGCGGGCTGGCCGCTGCTGCAGTCGCCCACCGCGATGGACTTCGGCTTCACGGCCGTGACGGCCGACCCGGACGGGCACCGGGTGCGGGTGTTCCGGCCGACGCAGGGTTAGCAGCTGCCTTGCTGTGCGGGTTTGCGATTGCCGCCGCATCGCCGGGTTAACCCGGTGTGCCAAGCGGCACGGGGAGCGACTGCGCCGAAACTCCGGCCGAACGCCTCTGGAGGACCCATGTTGAACACCACCCGCCGGGCCGCGCTCAGCCTGCTGAGCGCCGCCGCCCTCGCGTTGACCCAGGGCCCCGCACTGGCTGCCCCGGCCGCGGCTCAGGCCGCTTCGGCCGACCGCTGGCAGATTCCCGTGCACGTGAAGACCCTGGCCAACGGCCTGACCGTCGTCGTTTCACCTGACGCGAGCAGCCCGACGGTCGGTGTGAGTGTGGTCTACAAGGTCGGCATGCGGCTGGAGCCGCGCAACCGCACGGGCTTTGCCCACCTGTTCGAACACCTGATGTTCCAGGGCACGCCCAAGGCGCCCAAGGGCGTGTTCGACACCGTCATCACCTCGGGTGGCGGCAACAACAACGGCTCCACGCGGCCGGACTTCACCAACTACATCGAAACGGCTCCGTCGTCGGCGCTGGAGTCCATCCTGTGGCTGGAGGCTGACCGCATGACGACGCTGGACTTCAACCCTACCACGCTGAAGAACCAGCAGGACGTGGTGAAGGAAGAGATCCGCGTCAACGTGCAGAACCAGCCCTACGGCGGCTTCATGTGGCTGGACATCTCGGCCCTGGCCTTCGACAAGTGGGAAAACGCCCACGACGGCTACGGCAGCTTCGTTGACCTGGAGAACGCCAACCTCGACGACGTGCGCGCCTTCCACCGCGACTTCTACGGCCCGAACAATGCCGTGCTGTCGATTGCCGGTGATGTGACGCCCGCCCAGGGCTTCGCACTGGCCGAGAAGTACTTCGGCAAGATCGCCGCCCGGCCTGCGCCGAAGCCAACCGATTTCAGCGAAGGCCTCAACACCGCCGAGCGCCGCCTGACCCAGCCCGACAAGCTGGCCCAGGTGCCCGCCATCGCGGCCGCCTGGAAGCTGCCGAGTCGGGGCAGCGCCGAACAGGCACCCTTTGCCGTGCTGGGCCAGTTGCTGGCCGGCGGCGAGGCGTCACGGCTTTACCAGGGCCTGGTCAAGGGCCGCCAGTTGGCGCTCAACCTCGACTCCCTGTACGGCCTGACCAGCATCTGGGAATACGACGGCCCCAGCCTGTTCACCGTGTTCGCCCTCTACAAGCCGAACACCACGGCCGATGCGCTGCTGGCCGGCATGGATGAGGAGATCGCCCGCATCGTGAAGGACGGTGTCACCGACACGGAGCTCAAGCACCTGAAAACCGCCTTGCTGGCCAGTTGGTACAACGACCTGGAGATGTACCTGAGGCGGGCCGACCGCCTGGCCAAGCTGCAGGCGCTGTGGGGCGACGCGCAGGTGGTGAACAAGATCCCGGCCTGGATCGAGGCCGTGAGCTCGGCCGACGTCCAGCGCGTGGCCGCCACCTACCTGACGAAAGCCAACCGCTCCGTCATCGACCGCAAGCCAGCTGCCATGCTGGCCGCCCCGGCCGCCGCCCCCGCTGCGGCGGCCTCCAAGCCCTGATGCCGAAGGACCGACCATGACGACCCTCCTCCCCGCCTTCCGCCTCGGCCTGGTTGCTACCGGCCTCGTCCTTGCCGGCCTGGCCCAGGCCGGCCGCGTCGAGCTGCCCAAGGAACTGCCCCCTTTCGGCCAGGACAAGCCCCTGACCGTGCCCAAGATCACCCAGCAGACCCTGCCCAACGGGCTGCAGGTCTGGGTGGTACCGCGCAACGGCATTCCGCGCGTGGACTTCGTGCTGGCCTTGCGCGGCGCCGGCTTTGGCGCCGATGCGCCCGACGCCCCCGGCCGCGCCAAGCTGCTGGCAGGCCTGCTGACCGGCGGCACCGCCACGCTCGGTTCCAAGCAGATCGCCGAAGCCGCCCAGTCCATGGGCGGCGACCTGTCCGCCAATGCGGGCAATGACGGCATCAGCCTGTCTGCCAACGCCCTGGCCTCGCATGCCGGCAGCATGGTCCGCCTGCTGGCCGACGTGGCGCGCAACCCGGCCTTCCCGGACGACGAGGTGCAGCTGGCCAAGGCCAATGCGCTGCAGGGCCTCAAGGCCTCCAGCACCCAGCCGAGCTTTCGCGCCGCGAAGGCGCTGGATGGGGCCATCTATGGCGACCATGCCTACGGCCGCACGCAAGAGAACGAAGCGGCCATCCATGCCGTCACGGCCGAAGGTCTGCGCGGCGAGCACGCGCGGCGCTTCCGCCCCGACCGGGCCCTGCTCGTCATCACCGGCCGCATCGACGATGCCACCGCACTCAAGCTGGCCCAAGAGGCCTTTGGCGACTGGAAAGCCAGCGGCGAGCCCGTGGCCGACCTGACGCCGCCGCCCGCCAGCCGGCCCGTGCAGAAACTGCTGCTGGAGCGCCCCGGCAGCGTGCAGGCCACGCTGCGCCTGGGCCGCCCCGGTATGCCCGCCAGTGGCGACGACCAGGTGGCCCTGCGCCTGACCAGCACCATCCTCGGCCAGGGCTTCTCCAGCCGCGTGAACATCAAGCTGCGCGAGGAAAAGGGCTATACCTACGGCGCCCGTGCGGGCGGCCTGTCCTTCCGCGTCGGTGGCGCCATCAACGGTGGCGCCGATGTGCGCAACGAGGTGACCGGCGCGTCCATCACCGAGTTCATCAACGAGTACCGCCGCATCGGCAGCGAGCCCGTGCCGGCCGACGAGCTGGCGATGAACAAGCGCTATATGGCGGGCACCTACCTCGTCACCACACAGCTGCAAGGCGCCGTGGCGCGCCAGCTTGCCAACAACTGGCTGGTGGGTCTGCCGGCCGACTTCCTCGGGAAGTTCGTCCCGGCGGTGCAAAAGGTCTCACCGGCACAGGTGCAGGCCATGGGCAAGAAGTACTTCAACCCGGACGAGCAGAGCTGGGTGGTGGTGGGCGATGCCGAGAAGATCGGCGAGCAGCTCAAGGCCTTTGGCGAGTTCCAGGTGGTGAAACCCTGAGCTGCGGCGCGCGCCGGTTCAGCCCGGCGTGCGGCGCTCGACGCGGGCGCTCAAGGGGCCGATGACGGCCATCAGCATGAAGGCCATGGTCGCGAAGCGTGGGTCCAGCATCGCGATCAGCACGGCGAGCACCACCGTGCCGAGCAGGCCCAGGATGCGCAGCTTGGCCGCCTTGCGCACGCCGGCCGGCATCGGGCTGTGGCAGAGCTCGGGGTGCAAGCGCAGATGTCTCAGCTGCCAGAGGGCGGTCAAGGCCATACCGGCCATGGCGGCGGCGTACAGGCATTGGGAGGGCAGCAGGTCGGGATACTCGCCCACCAGGCTGGAGGCAAACGGCAGAAAGCTGGCGAACAGCAGTGAAGCGATGTTGATCCAGACCAGTTGGTTGTCCAGGTGGCGTACCCAGGCCTGGGTGCGCAGCGATGCATGCCAGAAGATGGCCAGCACGAAGAAGCTGATCAGCCACGCCATCATGCGAGGCAGCAAGTCGACCAGGGCCGCAAGCAGCTCGCCGGAGTGGTGTATGCGCAACTCGGCCGGCAGGCGCAGTTCCAGCACGAGCAATGTCAGCGCAATCGCGTAGACGCCATCCTGCAGGGCATCGAAGCGATGTTTGGCGAGCTGTGGCTTGAACGGTGTGCCGGGTTCGGCGGCCTGATGATCCATGGCGCCGCATTCTGTCAACCGACCGGCGCTGCGGCCTCGGGGCCAGCCCGAGTGGCTGATGGCCGCCGCGCCGGATCGCGCGGCCAGCCGTTGCGCACATGCCCTGACCGAAGATCGCGGGTCAGCAGGTCAATGCCGCGCCGCATGACCGGCCGCTACGACGGGGTTTCGACTGCCCGGCGGGGCGTCGACTTCAAACGAGGGAGGCGCGGACCGGCCGGCGGCCGCCATGGGCCGCTTGGATGCCTTGTGGCAGTGCGATTCACAGACCATGATCCGATCGGTCCAGCAGGGCGCGGAGTTTGATGGTGCCAGTTGTCGCGAGCCGGCGCGATAGTGGACAGGTCGCGTGCCCTGCACGCATCCCCACCCCCCCCCTTGCCCGTCATCTGCCGGAGTTCCTATGGCCATGCATTCGTTTCGCTCAGCGCTCGTCGTCCTTTCACTGACCTGCGCGGCAGGCGCGTCTCAGGCTCAGGCCCCTGCTGTCAGCAAGCAGGTCAACCTGGGTAGCTTTGCCACCAGTTCGGTGAGCTATGGCAACAGCTTCTCGGTCAGCGGTGGCACCGTGTCCTCGATTGGTGGCAACTCCTTTGCCCAGGCGGCCACGTTCTACGACACCTATACCTTCACGGTGCCGGACGTGGGCTACAGCAGCTTCACGGCCTCGCTGGACCTCGGCAACTTTTTTGCGATTCAAGGTCTGCAGGCACGTCTGTACACCGGTGCGCCGGTCGCGGCTGGCACCAGCTGGAAAACCAATCCTCCCTCGTCGTCGTCGCTGATCCTGAGCTGGAACACCAACGCTCAGACCAACAGCTCGAGTCAGGTGGCCATCGGCTCTGGTCCGCTCAACCTGATCCAAACGGACAGCCCGTTGTCCGCCGGCACCTACACGCTCGAAGTCCGCGGTCAGGTCACCGGCACCGCCGGCGGCTCTTACGCCGGCGTCATCAACGTCGCGGCGGTTCCGGAACCTTCGACCTATCTGCTGCTCGCCCTCGGCCTTGGCCTGGTGGCCTTCCAGATCCGCCGTCAGCCGCGCTGATCGAGCGTCGCCGGCGGCATCCGTCTTGCTGGCTCAGCCGGCCTCCTGCGAGGCCGGCTTTTCTTTGCGCGCGCTCAGCCGAAGTTTCAGCGCGGCGAGTGCCTGCTCGTAGGCCGGCTCGACCTCCTCGGCACTGCGCACGGTCATCTCGAGGTCTTCGAGCAGGCCGTTGTGCAGGCCATAGACCCAGCCGTGCACCACCACGGTCTGGTTGCGGGCCCAGGCGTCCTGGACCACGGTGGTCTCGCAGACGTTCAGGGCCTGCTCCAGCACATTGAGCTCGCACAGGGCCTGCAGCTTCTCGGTGTCGCCCGCCAGTGTGTCCAGCCAGGCACGGTGCTTCTTGCGCACGTCCTGCACGTGCCGGATCCAGTTGTCCACCACGCCCACGCGCAGGCCGAGCAGTGCCGCGCGCACGCCGCCGCAGCCGTAGTGGCCCACCACCATCACGTGGTGGACCTGCAGCTGGTCGATCGCGAACTGCATCACCGACAGCGCGTTCATGTCGCTGTGCACGACCACGTTCGCGACATTGCGGTGCACGAAGACATCGCCGGGCAACAGGCCGAGGATCTCGTTGGCCGGCACGCGGCTGTCGGCACAGCCGATCCACAGGTACTGCGGCGCCTGCTGGGCGAGCAGGCTGGTGAAAAAGCCGGGCCGCTCGGACTCGACGCGGGCCGCCCATTCGCGGTTCTGGTTCAGCAGGTCATGCAGGCGGTAGGGCATGCCTCACATTGTCTCGGCAAACAACTCGCGGCCGATCAGCATGCGGCGGATCTCGCTGGTGCCGGCACCGATCTCGTACAGCTTCGCGTCGCGCCAGAGCCGGCCCAGCGGGTACTCGTTGATGTAACCATTGCCGCCGAAAATCTGCACACCCTCGCCGGCCATCCAGGTGGCCTTCTCGGCGGTCCACAGGATGACCGAGGCGCAGTCCTTGCGCACCTGGCGGACATGCTCGGCACCCAGCAGGTCGAGGTTCTTGGCGACCGTGTAGGCGAAGCTGCGCGCCGCCTGCAGCACGGTGTACATATCGGCTACCTTGCCCTGGATAAGCTGGAACTCGCCGATGCTCTGACCGAACTGCTTGCGGTCGTGGATGTAGGGAATCACGTGGTCCATCACGCTCTGCATGATGCCCAGCGGGCCGCCGGTCAGCACGGCGCGCTCGTAGTCCAGGCCCGACATCAGCACCTTGGCGCCGTTGTTGACGCCGCCCAGCACGTTCTCGGCCGGCACCTCGACATCCTGGAACACCAGCTCGCCGGTGTGGCTGCCGCGCATGCCGAGCTTGTCGAGCTTCTGCGCGATGCTGAAGCCGCGCATCCCGCGCTCGATCAGGAAGGCGGTCACACCCCGCGCGCCCAGCTCCGGCTCGGTCTTGGCGTAGACGACGAGGGTGTCGGCGTCCGGCCCGTTGGTGATCCACATCTTGCTGCCGTTGAGGACGTAGTAGCCGCCCTTGTCCTCGGCGCGCAGCTTCATGCTGATGACGTCCGAGCCGGCGCCGGGTTCGCTCATCGCCAGCGCACCGACATGCTCGCCGCTGATCAGCTTGGGCAGGTATTTGGCGCGCTGCGCGTCATTGCCGTTGCGCTTGATCTGGTTCACGCACAGATTGCTGTGCGCGCCGTAGGACAGACCCACTGAAGCGCTGGCGCGGCTGATCTCCTCCATCGCCACCATGTGGGCCAGGTAGCCCATGTTGGCGCCGCCGTACTGCTCTGGCACCGTGATGCCCAGCACGCCCAGCTCGCCCATCTTGCGCCACAGATCCATCGGGAACTGGTCGCTGCGGTCGATCTCGGCGGCGCGTGGAGCGATCTCCTCGTCGGCGAACGCGCGCACCGCGTCGCGCAGCGCATCGATGTCCTCGCCGAGTTGGAAGTTCAGGCCGGGCAGATTCATGGGGAAGGTCTCCTGTCGGCCCCGCCAGCGCCCGCTCGTGCCGGGCCCGCAGGGTGTGCTGATTGACGTAAACGTCAACTGTAGCAAGTGCCGCTGTCAGCCCGTCGGCGGCAGCAGCCGACGCACCAGTGGATGGCTGATCTTCTTGTCGGTACCGATGGCGTAGAACTGCTCCACCACGCCATCGGCACTGCCGACGTTTTCCACGCCGTAGCGCCCGGTCAAGGCATCACCCACGGTGGTCGCCGCCGGGAACACGCCCAGCCCTTCGCTGCCGAACGTCGCAAGCAAGGCGCTGTCCTCGAATTCGCCGGCAATGCGCGGACGCAGGCCCAGATCAGCCAGCCAGCGGTCCAGGCGTGGGCGCAATGCGGCATGGGCGGTGGGCAGCAGCAGCGGTACATCGGCCAATGAGGCAGGGAAGTCCCGCGCTGCCTGAGCAGCCCAGCGCGGGTGGGCATACCAGGCAATCGGAGACTGGCCCAGCGAGTGGCTGTAGACCCGCAGGTTGGGATTGGCCGGCGCCGGCCGGTCGGCCAGCACGACATCGAAGCGGTGCAAGGCCAGGTCGCCGAGCAGGTCGTCGAACTCGTCCTCGTGGCAGAGCAGGCGCAGCTGCGGCGTGTCCAGCACCGGCGCGAGCAGGCGCTGCGCGACGAGCTTGGGCAGGCCGTCCGAAATGCCGACGGCCAGGCGCACCGTCGGCGCCGTGGCGGCATCGCGCACCCGCTCAGGCAGGGTCTCGCCGATCTGGAAGATCTGTTCGGCCTGCTCCAGCGCAGCGACGCCGGCCTCGGTCAATGTCAGACCCCGGCCCGCGGGCTTCAGCAGCGCCGCACCGAGGTCTTGTTCCAGTTCCCGCACCTGGGTTGACACCGTCTGCACGGACAGGCCCAGCTTGTCCGCCGCACGCGTCAGGCCGCCCTCTTTGGCGACAGCCCAGAAGTAGTACAGGTGGCGGTAGCTGAAGTTCAGGCTCATGGGCTGTCACAACAAGTTGTTCAGAAGTATTGTTTCCCATGTGTCTGCTTTTTCCTATTGGTTTTGAGGCCTAGGCTGGCGCCTCCCGTTGACTGGCTCAGGAGGCCCGCCATGCAAAACCAAGCTCGCACCGTCGCCATCGCGATGCCTTACGGCGCCGCCGTGGACCGCGGCACCGCCCACCGCGTGCTGCGCAACACCTATGCCCTGCTGTCGATGACGCTGCTGTTCAGCGCCGCCGTCGCCGCCGCAGCCGTGGCCTTCAAGCTGCCAGCGCCAGGCCTGATCCTGACGCTGGCGGTCTATTTCGGCCTGCTGTTCGGCATCCACAAGCTGAAGAACCGTGGCGCCGGCGTGGGCCTGGTGTTCGCGCTGACCGGCTTCATGGGCTGGACGCTGGGCCCCTTGCTGACCCGCACGCTGGCGCTGCCATCCGGTGGCCAGGCGGTGATGCTGGCCCTGGGCGCCACGGGCGCCGTGTTCCTGGCCTTGTCGGCCTACGCGACGACCACCAAGCGCGACCTGTCCTGGATGGGCGGCTTCCTGTTCGCCGGCATGATCGTCGCGCTGCTGGCCGGCCTGGCCGCGGTGTTCTTCCAGATCCCGGCGCTGGCGCTGACGGTCTCGGCCGTGGTGGCGCTGCTGTCGGCGGGCCTGATCCTGTACGAGACCAAGCAGATCGTCGACGGCGGCGAGACCAACTATGTGCTGGCCACCGTCGGCCTGTTCGTGTCGGTCTTCAACCTGTTCACGAGCCTGCTGCAGCTGTTCGGCTTCATGGGCTCGGACGACTGAGCGCCGCTCACCAGGCCTGCACGACCTCCTCGGCGATGCAGAAGGCCGTGCTGGCCCCGGTGCCGCTGGTCACCAGCACGACGCGCAGCCCGGGCGCCGGGGCCTCGATGAGGGCGTCCTGCGAGTGGCCGGTCGGGTAGACGCCGGTCCAGCGCTCCACCACATCGCAGGCCGGCAGATGCACGGCCTCGTGCAGATGGCCGAGGATCAGTTCGTCGACCGCGTCGCTGGCGAAGGGCTCGGGGCTGGCGTCCTCATGGTGCGAGTCACCGACGACCAGGCTGCCGTCCGCGCTCTGCACCGCAATCAGGTGGATGCCGTGGGCCAGGCTGTCGGGGCATTCCTGCTGCAGCTGGCGCAACAGGGGTTGGGACTCGGGCAGGTCGGCATAGCCGGCGTAGCGCACCAGGCTCAGGTCGGCCATCACGGGCGAAGGCAGCTGCACCGGTGAGCGCGGCCGCAGCCGCAGCATCTGCAGCCGGCTCAGGCGAAGGCCGGCGGGCAGCCAGGGCAGGGCCGGTCCGGTCAGGTCGGTGCCCGGGCACAGCGCGATGCGCTCGGCCTCGAAGCGGCGGCGCGCCGTTGTCACGCGCCCGGGCTCGACCGTCAGCACGGCCTCGCCGTTGAAAAACTGCACGCCCAGGGTCTCGGCCAGCCAGGCCGCGAGGCGCGGGATGGCCTCGCGCGACTCGACGCGCAGTTCGTGTGGCGAGTACAGCGCGCCTGCTGCGGCCCGCAGCCATGGGGCGCGCTGCAGCACCGCCGCGGGCGTGACCAGCTCGCAGTCACGGCCCATCTCGGTGGCGTGGAAGGCCTGCAGCACCTCGGCCGCCGCCGCGCGGCTGGCGCCCACCCACAGGCCGCGTTGCAGCACCTCGATGCCCGCTTGGGGCGCCACGTCGGCCCAGACCTGGGCCGAGCGATGCGCGCGCCGCCAGGTGTCGCCAGCGCGCTGGCCGGTGACGGTGACGAAGCCGAAGTTGCGGATTGACGCGCCGACGCAGCGGCGGTCGCGCTCGACGACGGCCACCCGCCAGCCGCGGCGCGCGCCCATCAGTGCGTGAGCCAGGCCGACGATGCCGGCGCCGACAACGACGAGGTCGAAGGACTCGGAGGAAGAGCTCATCAGATGAAGCGCTTGCGCAGCGCAGCAGAAGCCAGGTCGATGGTCGAAACCGTGACCACGAGGATGATCAGCACGGCACAGGTCTGCGCGTACTGGAAGCCACGGATGACCTCGAACAGCACCACGCCGATGCCGCCCGCACCGACCATGCCGACGACCGAGGCCGAGCGCACATTGGATTCGAAGCGGTAGAGCATGAAGCTCAGCCACAGCGGCATGACCTGGGGCAGCACGCCGTAGAGCAACTCGACGAGCTTGTGCGCGCCGGTGGCGCGGATGCCCTCGACCGGCCGCGGGTCGATGGCCTCGACGGCCTCCGAGAACAGCTTGGCCAGCGTGCCCGTGGTGTGCACGGCCAGCGCCAGCACGCCGGCGAAAGGCCCGAGGCCGACCGCGACGATGAAGAGCATCGCGAACACCATCTCGTTGATCGCGCGGCAGGCGTCCATCAGCCGGCGCACCGGCTGATGGACCCAGGCCGGCGCGATGTTGGCGGCGCTCAGCAGGCCCATCGGCACCGCGGCCAACACGGCCAGCAGCGTGCCCCAGATCGCGATGTGGACGGTGACCACCATCTCGCGGGCATAGATGCGCCAGTCGCGGAAGTCGGGCGGGAAGAAGTCCTTGGCGTAGGTGCCGATATTGGCCGAGTCCCGGATCAGGTCCAGCGGCCGGATCTCGGCGCCCTGCCAGGCCCAGGCCAGCACCGCCAGCACGACCGCCCAGCCGAGGTAGTGGGCCCAGCCCGGCCGCGCGGCGGCGGCGCGCGCCTGCAGTTCGGCCATTGCCGCAGGGTTGTTGGCAACGATCACTTGGCGGCTCCAGGCTGCAGGGGGGCTGTGCGGGCCAGGCGCCGGGCCGCTCCCAAGCGGGCCCGCAGGCGATGTGCGCGCGGCTTCACGCCGCGTGCATCGCCGTCCCCACGGGGGACAGGCTGGGCGCGCCCGCGTTCAGCGGGGCAGGACCGGACGAGGGGCGTCATTTCAGGGCTGCGAGCTTGGCATCGATGTCGGCCAGGGCCTTGGCCTTGGCGTCGGCGTCCATATGCTCGTCGCCCTCGATCTTCATGCGCTCCTTGGCCAGCTCCAACTGCCGGATCGGCAGCAGCTGGGCATTGCTGGATTCTCGGAAGCCGCCGTAGTTGTAGATGTTCTTCAGAATCGCCTTCTCGGCCGGGTCGGTCTTGGCATAGCCGAGCACGAAGGTCTTGAGCTTGGCCTTCACGGCGGGGTCCAGGTCCTTGCGCCAGACGAAGGGGTCGCTCGGGATCAGCGGGCTCTTCCACAGCACGCGCAGCTGGCTGGCCAGCTCGGGCTTGGTGGCCTCCAGCTTGGTTGTCTCCTCGGTGTTGTTGGTGGCGACGTCCACCTGCCTGGCCAGCACGGCCTGGATGTTGGCGCCGTGGCTGGCGTTGCGCACGCTCTTGAAGGCGCTGCGCGGGTCGACCTTGTTCTGCGCGAACAGGTAGTACATCGGCACCAGGAAGCCCGAGGTGGAGTTGGGGTCGCCGATGCCGAGGTTGGTGGTCTTGGCGTTCTTGAACACGTCGTCCAGCGTCTTGTAGGCCGAATCCTTGTGTGTGATCAGCAGGCCGTTGTAGCCGTAGCTGCCATCGGCGTACATGACCTGGGCAAACACCTCGCCGCTCGCGCGGTCCACGGCCTCCATGGCCGACTTGTTGCCATACCAGGCGACCTGGATCTTGTTGAAGCGCATGGCCTCGATGACGCCGGCGTAGTCGGGCGCGTAGAAGCTCTTGACGGTCAGGCCGGTCTTCTTCTCCATGTCGCGGAAGAAGGGCTCCCAGCGGTCGCGCTGGGCCGCCGCAGCGTCGGTGGCGATGATGCCGAAGCTGATCTCCTGGGCCTGGACGGCATGGCAGGCGAGGGCCAGCAGGGCGGTGGCGAGAAGTTGAGGTTTCATTGCAGGGCTCCGGGTGGGTTCAGGCGGCCAGGACATCGAGTGGGGCCGGTTGGGGGATGTGGGAGGGGGTGTCGTCGTCGGCTTCGAGCTCGTCGGCGGCGCTGCCATAGAGCTCGCGCAGGAAGGCGGGCGTCAGCGCACTGCTGGGGCCGTCGAAGACCAGCTCACCGCCGCGCAGCGCAATCACGCGGTCGCAGTAGCGCCGCGCCAGCGCGACGTGGTGCAGGCTGACGATCAGCGTCATGCCCTGCTCGCGGTTCAGTTGGGTCAGCTGCTCCATCACACGGCGTGTCGACTCCGGGTCCAGCGAGGCCACCGGCTCGTCGGCCAGCAGCAGCCGCGCGCCCTGCATCAGCACGCGGGCAATGGCCGCGCGCTGCTGCTGGCCGCCAGACAGCGTCGACGCACGCTGGAAGGCCTGCGGCGCCAAGCCCACGGCGTCCAGCGCCTGCAGCGCCTGCACGCGCTGGTCCAGCGTGAAGCGGCCGAGCAGGGCCCGCCACAGCGGCGTGCAGGCGGCCTGGCCGGTCAGCACGTTCGTCATCACCGGCAGGCGGCCGACCAGGTTGAACTGCTGGAACACCACGCCGATGCCGCGGCGCAGCCGGCGGATGTCGCGGGACAGCTGCCCTTGCGCCTGCAGGCTTTCGCCGAACACGCGCACCTCGCCGGCCTGGGCTGTTTCCAGCCCGCACAGGCAACGCAGCAGCGTGGACTTGCCCGATCCCGAGGCCCCCAGCAGCGCAACACGCTCACCGGTGCCGATGCGCAGCGACACACCCTTGAGCGCCGGCTCGGCACCGAAGCTTTTGCGGAGGTCGCGGACCTCGACGATGCAGTCATTCGGGTTCATGGCGTCGAGCGTAGGGGGAGGAGGTGAAGTGGTGGTGAAACGGTGCTGTCATGCAATCGGGGCCCGGGGCGGCTAGGCTGCCGGCATGAAACATCGTGACGACGTGATGGCGCTGTTCGAGCGCCTGGGGCATCTGGAGTACGCCGGCGAGGGCGTCAGCCAGTGGCAGCACGCCTGGCAGTGCGGCCAGCTCGCGCTGCGGGCCCAGGCCAGCCCGGCGCTGCAGGCGGCGGCCTGGCTGCATGACATCGGCCACCTGCTCGACGGCGAGACCGACACGCCGACGCTGCACGGCCATGACGACCGCCACGAGGCGCGCGCCGCGGCGCTGCTGGAGCCGCTTTTCGGCGCCGCGGTGGCCGATCCCGTGGCCCTGCATGTCGAGGCCAAGCGCTACCTGGTTGCGACCCAGGCCGACTACGCCGCCCGGCTCAGCGCCGACTCGCAGCGCAGCCTGGCCCTGCAGGGCGGCCCGATGCCGCTCGTTCAGGCCCAGGCCTGGCGCGAGCAGCCGCATGCCGACGATGCGCTGCGGCTGCGCGTCTGGGACGACCTGGCCAAGGACCCGGCCTGGCGGCCAGCCAGCCGCGCGCTGGCGATGGATGAGTTGGCTTCGCTGCTGGCGCATCTCTAAACTCACCAGGGCAGCGTGAAGGTCTTCAGGTGGGTGTAGGCCTTGACGGCTTCCTGCACCCCCTCCTTGTGGCCCAGGCCGGAGTCCTTGATGCCGCCAAAGGGCGTCAGCTCGGTGCGGTAGCCCGGCACTTCCCAGACGTTCACGGTCCCGACCTGCAGCTCCTGAGCGAAGCGGGTCGCCCAGTCCATCCGGTAGGTGCAGACGCCGGAGGACAGGCCGAAGCGGCTGGCATTGACCAGCGCGATCGCCTCGTCCACGGTGTCGAAGGTCAGCACCGGCGAGATCGGGCCGAAGCTCTCCTCGAACACCAGCTCCATCTCGGGCCGCACGCCGTCCAGCACGGTCGGCGCCAGCAGCGCGCCGTCCCGGCGGTTGCCGCAGCGCAGCCGGGCGCCGGCGGCGACGGCGTCATCGACACGGCGTTGCAGCAGCCGGGCCGCCGCCTCGTCGATGACCGTGCCCATGGCATGGCGCTCGTCGAGCGGGTTCCCGTAAGTCCAGGCCTCGCTGGCGGCGACCAGCAGCTCGGTGAAACGCTCCGCCACCGAGCGCTGCACCAGGATGCGCTTGACCGCGGTGCAGCGCTGGCCCGAATTGCGGTAGGAGCCCTGCGCGGCCAGCAGCGCAGCGCGTTCCAGTTCGGCGCCTGGCCCCAGGTCCTCGCAGACGATCAGCGGGTCGTTGCCGCCCAGCTCCAGCACGGTGCGGCGGTAGCCCGCCAGGCGGGCGATGCGCTTGCCGATCTCGACGCCGCCGGTGAAGGTCACCAGCTCGACGCTCGGATGGGTGATCAGCGTCTCGGCGATCTCGGCCGGGTCGCCGGTCAGCACCTGGAACATCGCGGGCGGCAGCCCGGCCTCGTAGAGCAGATCGGCCAGCCACAGCGCCGACAGCGGCACCTTCTCCGAGGGCTTGAGCACCAGGCGGTTGTTGCTGGCGATGCTGGGCACGACCTTGTGCGCCACCTGGTTCATCGGGTGGTTGAACGGCGTGATGGCGGCGATGACACCGAGCAGCGGCTCGCGCATCGAGATGACCTTGCGCTGGCGCCCGTGGGCCGTCAGGTCGCAGGCGAAGACCTGGCCGTCATCGCGCAGCGCCTCGGAGGCGCCGAAGCCGAGCACGTCCAGCACGCGGCCGACCTCGTAGCGGCTGTCCTGCAGAGACAGGCCCGACTCGGCGGTGATCAGCCGTGCGGCCTCATCGGCCCGCTCGGCCAGCAGCGCGGCGGCGCGGCGCAGGATGCTGGCGCGCTCGAAGCGGCTCAGCCTGCTGCGGTGGCCCCGGGCATAGGTCAGGGCCTGCTCGACCTGCTCGCGGCTGGCCTTCGCAGCGCTACCGACGGCGGCGCCGCTGTAGGGGTTGAAGACCTCGAAGCGGCCGCTGGCGCCGTCCACGAGTTCGCCGCGCAGACGCAGCTTTTCTTCGCGATAGCTCATGCCGGTGCTCCGATGAAATTGCGGCCCCGGTCGCCCTGCAGGGCGGCCTCCAGCATGGCCTGGGCGCCCGCCTCGTCGACGCCGTAGGCGGCGAACTGCGTGCGCACGCCGAGGTCTTCCAGAAAGCGCTCCAGCCGCTGCGGCGCGCTGGCCAACGGCCCGAGCGCCTGGGCCAGCACCGCATCGCGCTCGGCGTTGCGACCGATGGCCAGCCGCGCCACCAGCGGCAGCGTGAACGAGCAGGCGATGCCGTGCGGCAGCCCGAAGCGCAGCGTCATCGGGTAGGACAGTGAATGCGCCAGCGCCGTGCGGGTGTTGCTGAAGGCCAGGCCGGCCTGCAGCGCGGCGATGGCCATGGCCTCGCGCAGCGCCATGTCATCGGGCGCGCGCAGCAGCGCCGGCAGCGTGACCAGGATGCTGCGGGCCGCCGCCAGCGCCAGGGCGTCCGACACCGGGTTGGCATTGCGGTTCCAGATCGCTTCGAGCGCATGCGACAGCGCGTCCAGCCCGCTTTGCAGCGTGACCGCATCCGGCAGGCTGCGCATCAGCACCGGGTCGACGATGGCGGCCTCGGGCCAGGTCTCGGGCAGATGCAGCGAGTGCTTGCGCTGCTGTTCGCGATCCCAGACCGTGGCCCAGGGCGTCACCTCGCTGCCGGTGCCGGCGGTTGTCGGCACCGCGATGAGGCGGCGCACCGCCGGCGGCACGAAGCGTTCGCCGTCGCGCAGCAGCCGGCGGATCTCGTGGAACTGGCCGCTGGGCGTGCCCACCAGCATGGCCTTGGCGCTGTCGATCACGCTGCCGCCGCCCAGCGCGATGACGACCTCGGCGCGGTGCTGCCACACCTGCGGGTAGAGCAGTTCGAGGTCGGCCAGGTCGGGGTTGGGCGTGATGCAGTCGATGACGGCGGCGAGGCGGTCGCCGACGCGCAGCCGCAGCAGCTCGACGAGGCCCAGCGCGCCGGCCTCACCGAAGGTCAGCAGCACGGCCCGCCGCTCGCCCAGCAGTTCGGGCAGGGCGGCCAGCGCGCCCAGGCCGGCGACGGTGCGCACGGGGTTGTGGAAGACGTGCATGTCAGTCGGCGTGGTTGAGCAGCAGCTCGAAGGCATCGAAATTGCGCAGCCGGCGCCCGGCGGGCTGGGCGGCGATGCGGCGGTTGAACAGCAGCGGCACCTGCTGCTCGGACAGGCCGCCATGCGAGCGCAGCGGCAGGTCCAGCGCGCTGAGGTCGTGGCGCTCGGGTGCGGTGCCGAGCACGCCCAGGCGCTCGCCGACGACGATGACGTCGCCGATGCGGTCGGGCGGCAGCTCGAAGCGGGCGGCGGCCTGCTGCTGCGTCAGCACCAGTTCGACACCGGGCAGTTCGCGCACCGCCGCCATCGCGTCGGCGGCGCGGTCGGTGTAGATGGCCGCGAAGGAGCCGAGAGCGCCGTGATGGACGACATAGGGGTCGGTGATGGGCAGGATGACGCGGGCCGCGCCTTGGCCCAGCGCCGCGTCCAGCGCCGGCTGCAGATAGGTGATGCGGGGTTTTCCGGCGGCATCGGTCTTGGCGTTCATGCCGTGGTCGGCGGTCAGCGCAAAGCGAGCGCCGAGGGCGTCGAGCTCGCCGAGGTAGCGGTCCAGCATCGCGTAGAAGGCATTGGCGCCCGCCGTGCCCGGCGCGCATTTGTGCTGGATGTAGTCGGTGGTGGACAGATAGATCATGTCCGCCTGGCCGGCCCGCAGCAGGGCCACCCCGGCAGCGAACACGAACTCGCTCAGCGCGGCGCTGTAGACGCTGGGCAGCGGCAGGCCGACGAAGCCGAGGGCGTCGTCGAGGCCGCCGTCGGCCCGCGTGGCCTGGTCGGCCTTCTCGGCCGAGAAGCAGATGCCGCCGCGCAGGCCGTGGCCGAGCAGGCGGCGCAGCTTGTCCTTGGCGGTGACGACCGCGACGCGCAGGCCCGCATCCGAGAACGCCGCCAGCAGCGTGGGCGCGCGCAGGTATTCGGGCTCGTTCATCATCACTTCGCGGCCAGTCTCGCGGTCCAGGAAGTAGTTGCCCGCGATGCCGTGCACGGCCGGCGGCGCGCCGGTGACGATGGACAGGTTGTTGGGGTTGGTGAAGGTCGGCATCACCGCGTCGGCCACCAGAGAGCTGCCGGTTTGCAGGATGCGTTGCAGCTGCGGCATCAGGCCGGCCAGCAGGGCCTGCGTGATGTAGTCGGGCTCGCAGCCGTCGATGCACAGCACGACGACCGGCCCGTTCGGAACGCGGTAGCTGCGGCCGTTGACGGTCAGGGTCGCGGGGCGTGAATCGGGGCGGTGAGTGGAGGTGGCGGGCATGGCGATGGCGGCTGCGTCTTGCGTCAGACCTGCACTGTCCGCGCCCCGGCCGCTTCATACAAATTCAATGTTTTTTGATTTCAAATTCATCCAATCTATAAAACCCCTGGGAAAGTTGGGAGTCCGGTTTCATGCGCTTGACACAGTTGCGTTCCTTCCATGCCGTCGCCAGCCACGGTGGCTTCACCAAGGCGGCCGAGGCCCTGCATGTGAGCCAGCCCACGATCACGACCCAGGTGCGCTCGCTGGAGGACAGCTACCGCGTCGAGCTCTTCCACCGCTACGGCCGCAGCGTGCGGCCCAGCGAGCTCGGCGAGCGCCTGCTGCAGATCTCACGCCAGGTGTTCAGCCTGGAGGCCGAGGCGCGCCAGCTGCTGGCCGACGCCGGCGAGCTGCGCTCGGGCCATCTGCGGGTGGCGGCGGTGGGCCCCTACCACGTCACCAAGATGCTGGCGCTCTACAACCGCCGCTACCCGGGCATCACGGTGTCGGTCAGCACCGGCAATTCGCAGGACGTGCTGGAGCGGCTGCTGGACTACCGTGCCGATGTCGGCGTGCTGGCGCAGTTCTCGCGCGACCGCCGCTTCGTCGCGGTGCCCTACAGCGAACACCCCATCGTGATCCTCGTGCCGGCGGGCCACCGCTTCGCGAAACGGCGCAGCATCCGCACCGCCGAGCTGGCCGGTGAGCCGTTGATCATGCGCGAGCAAGGCTCGACCACGCGCAAGGCCATCGAGGCGGCGCTGAAGTCGGCCGGCGTCGAACCCAAGGTGGTGATGGAGATCGGCAGCCGCGAGATCATCCGCGAGGCCGTCGTGCAGGGCATCGGCCTGGCGGCGGTGTCGGAGGTGGAGTTCGTGCCCGGGCCGGGCCTGCACGCGCTGCGGCTGGCGGACACCGAGGCGCGCACCTATGCCCACGTCGTCTGCCTCGGCGAGCGGCGGGACATGCGCATGGTGCGCAGCTTCTTCGAGGCCATCGAGGCCGAGGGTGGGCGGCCCGCGGCGAAGTCCAAACCCTGATCGCGCCCGCAGCGGCGAGCAAACGCGGGTCAGCCCCAGGCCGGCCAAGCGGCGTCGGGTGGCGAGTCCAGCCGCAGCGTGCTGCCGCCCACCGGGTGGGCCAGCTCCAGCCGCTGCGCATGCAGCCACAGCCGCGTGATGCCGAGATGGGCGGCCACCGCACGGTTCAGCGGCCCCTTGCCATGCGTGGCGTCGCCAAGGATGGGGTGGGCGATGTGTTTCAGATGCCGGCGGATCTGATGGCGGCGGCCCTGCAGCGGCTCGGCTTCAACCAGGGCGACGCGTGTCGTTGCAAAACGCGGGTCGGTGGCGATGGGCCACGCGTCGCGCTTCAGCACGCGCCAGCGTGTCTGCGCCGGCAGCATCGGCTGGCCCGCCGAGGGCTGCTCGGGGTCGCGGGCCAGCGGATGGTCGATCAGGCCTTCGTCATCGCCCGGCCAGCCGCGCACCAGCGCGAGGTAGCGTTTGCGCATCCGGCCCTGCTCGAACATCGTGCCGAGCACCGATGCGACCTCGGGCGACAGCGCGAACAGCAGTACGCCCGAGGTGCCGCGGTCCAGCCGATGCACCGGCCACACCGGCCGGCCAAGCTGGTCGCGCAGCAACTGCAGCGCGGCCTCGTTCTCCTGAGCAGCGAGCTGGGTGCGGTGCACCAGCAGCCCGGGTGGTTTGTCGATGGCGACGAGGTGGTCGTCGAGATGCAGGACGGCCAGCGTCAAGACAGCTCGCCATCCAGATAGAACCAGGCGCCGGCCTCGCGCACGAAGCGGCTGACCTCGTGCAGCCGGTGCGCCCGGCCGCCCAGCTTGCTGCGCGCGACGAACTCGACGCTGCCGTGATCGGCGTCCTGCATCGCGCTGCGCTTCACGTCGAGACCCAGCCACTTCAGGTCCGGCTCGGGCGGCTCCAGCGTGGCGGGCCGGGTGCTGGCGTGCCAGGTGGCGAGCAGGTAGTCGCGCCGGTCGAGCACGAAGGCGGTGTAACGGGAGCGCATCAGCGCCTCGGGGGTCGGAGCCCGTAGGCCCTGGCCGGCGGCATGGGCCTCGTGCAGCAGGCCGCAGCACTGTGCGTAGGCGGCCGGACGGCCGCAGGGGCAGGGCAGAGGTGTGGTTGCGGTTGCGGGTCCAGGCGCGGTGGGCATGCGGGCACTGTAAGGCGGCAGCGCGCTACGCTGCGGCTTTCGTCGCCGGGGAGTGCGCTGTGGGCATCGTCGTGTATTGGCTGGACGGAGCGGGCGATGCCGCGCTGCCCGTCTGCGAGTTCTTCGACGCCTCTGCGCTGACCGCCGCCCTGGCCTGCGCCGAGGCGCGCCGCCGCGAAGGGCATCGCCATGTCAGCATCTCCACCGAGCTGGCCGAGCATGTCGGCGCGCCGGGCGTGGCGGCCGTCGAGGGCGGGCGCACGCCGGATGGCGAGGTCTACGACTGGTCCAAGGCGGGCCGGGCCGGCAAGGTCAGACGCCGCTAACCCCCTCCATAAAATGCGGCGATGAATCCCGCGCAAGACGTCGCTGACGCGGCTGCCCAGCACAGTCCCCTCCTCAAGCACCTCAATCCCGAGCAGCTCGCCGCCGTCACCGCGGCTTCCGAACCGGCCTTGATCCTCGCCGGCGCCGGCTCGGGCAAGACCCGTGTGCTGACCACCCGCATCGCCTGGCTGCTGCAGACCGGCCAGGTCAGCCCCGGCGGCGTGATGGCCGTGACCTTCACGAACAAGGCGGCCAAGGAGATGCTGACGCGGCTGTCGACGATGCTGCCGTTCAACGTGCGCGGCATGTGGATCGGCACCTTCCACGGCCTGTGCAACCGCTTCCTTCGCGCGCACTGGAAGCTGGCCCATCTGCCGCAAGCGTTTCAGATCCTGGATGCGAGTGACACCACCTCGGCCGTCAAGCGGGTCATCAAGGCCATGAACCTGGATGAAGAACGCTTCGTGCCCAAGCAGGTCGGCTGGTTCATCGCCGGCTGCAAGGAAGACGGCCAGCGTCCGGGCGACGTGGTGGCGCATGACGAGCAGACGCGCAAGCTCGTCGAGATCTATGCCAACTACGAGGACCAGTGCCAGCGCGAAGGCGTGGTCGACTTCGCCGAGCTCATGCTGCGCTCCTACGAGCTGCTGAGCGACAACCCGGCCGTGCGCGAGCACTACCAGCACCGCTTCCGCCACATTCTGGTCGACGAGTTCCAGGACACGAACAAGCTGCAGTACGCCTGGCTGAAGATGTTTGCGCCCCCGGGCGTGGACAACGGCCAGAGCCTGTTGGCCGTGGGCGACGACGACCAGAGCATCTACGCCTTCCGTGGCGCGCGCGTCGGCAACATGGCGGACTTCGAGCGCGAGTACCGCGTGAGGCGCGTCATCAAGCTGGAGCAGAACTACCGCAGCTTCGGCCACATCCTGGATGCCGCCAACGAGCTGATCAGCCGCAACAGCCAGCGCCTGGGCAAGACGCTGCGCACCGATGCCGGCCAGGGCGACCCCATCCGTGTGCAGGAGGCGCCGAGCGACTTCGCCGAGGCGCAGTGGCTGATCGAGGAGATCCAGCAGCTGCACCGCGGCGGGCTGGATCGGCAGGAGATTGCGGTGCTCTACCGCAGCAACGCGCAGTCGCGGGTGATCGAGTCGGCCCTGTTCAATTCGGGCATCCCATACCGCGTGTATGGCGGCCTGCGCTTCTTCGAGCGGGCCGAGGTGAAGCACGCGTTGGCCTATCTGCGGCTGCTGGAAAACGCCAACGACGACACCAGCTTTTTGCGCGTCGTGAACTTCCCGACCCGTGGCATCGGCGCCAAGACGCTGGAGACGCTGCAGGACCTCGCCAAGGCTAGCGGCCGCAGCCTCTACCAGACGGTGTCGGCCGTGCCGGGCAAGGGCGGCGCCAACCTCGTTGCCTTCACCAACCTGATCGACTCCACGCGCAACCTCACGCAGGGCATGACGCTGCGCGAGATCATCGAGCAGGTGCTGGAGACCTCCGGCCTGCTGGACTTCTACCGCACCGACAAGGACGGCGCCGAGCGGCTAGAGAACCTGGACGAACTCGTCAACGCGGCCGAGGCCTTCGTCATGCAGGAGGGCTTCGGCAAGAACGCCGTGGGTCTGCCGGTGGACGAGGTGGCCCCGACGCTGACGGCCGCCGGCGCTCCCGGCGCCGTGCCCGATGCCGAGACGGGCGAGATCATGTCGCCGCTGGTGGCCTTTCTGACGCACGCCTCGCTGGAGGCCGGCGACAACCAGGCCCAGGCCGGCCAGGACGCCGTGCAACTGATGACCGTGCACTCGGCGAAGGGCCTGGAGTTCGACGCGGTGTTCATCACCGGCCTGGAGGAGGGCCTGTTCCCGCACGAGAACGCGATGTCCGACCACGACGGGCTGGAGGAGGAGCGCCGGCTGATGTATGTCGCCATCACGCGGGCGCGCAAGAAGCTGTCGCTCAGTTTCTGCCAGACGCGCATGCTGCACGGCCAGACGCGTTATCACATCAAGAGCCGCTTCTTCGACGAGCTGCCGGAGGAGAGCCTGAAGTGGCTGACGCCGCGCAACCAGGGCTTTGGCTCGGGCTTTGCGCGCGAGTACCAGCAGGCCTGGGAGCGTGGGTCAGGCCTGAAGGGCGTGGTGGGCGCCGGCAACGTGCAGAAGGCCGCCTGGGTGGAGCCGCCCGTGCCGGCGAGCATGAAGCAGAAGGTTTCTGAGGAGCACGGCGGCCTGCGCGTGGGCAAGGGTGTGTTCCACACCAAGTTCGGCGAGGGCGTGCTGCTGACGCTGGAGGGCTCGGGGACGGACGCCCGCGCCCAGGTCAACTTCGGCCGGCATGGCACCAAGTGGCTGGCGCTGTCGGTGGCCAAGCTCACGCCCATCGACTGACTCACTGACCTGATCCGATGCAAACCCAAGCCATGAGCCCCGTGACCCTGGACGAATTGGCCGCCTTCCTCCAGCGCGAGTTCCCGCAGACCCGGGTGACGGTCGAGTCCATCGAGGCCGACGAGGTGTTGGTGGCCCACGAGGTGGGCGCGGCCGAACTGCGGCCGGGCGGCACCGTCTCGGGCCCGGTCATGATGACCGTGGCCGATGTGGCCCTCTACGTCGCCATCCTGGCCCGCATCGGCCTGGTGCCGCTGACCGTCACCACCAGCCTGTCCATCAACTTCCTGCGCAAGCCGCGCGCCGATAGCCGCATCCTCGGCCGCTGCCGGCTGATGAAGCTGGGCAAGAGCCTGGCGGTGGGTGAGGTGTGGATCTACTCGGAAGGCGCGGACGAGCCGGTGGCGCATGCGACCGGCACGTATTCAATCCCGCGGGAGCGCTAGGGGCGGTTGCCGCCCTGTCCTCACTCGGGCCGCACCTCATCCCCGACGCGCAGCCAGCCGCTCTCCAGGATGCGTGCCGTCATACCGCCGTGCCCCCGCATCGCCGCGTAGCCGCCGGGGCCGATGACTTCTTCCATGCGCGAGCACGGCGCGCAGGGGCCGACGATCTGCACCAGGGCCTCGCCGATGCGCAGTTTCTGGTTCTTCAGCGACAACAGGTTGAGGCCCGACACCAACAGGTTGCGCCGCAGCGCCACCGGGTTGATGGGCCCGCTGCGCGCAAAGGCCGCAATCAGCGGCAGGTGCTCCTGCTGGATCAGCGTGACCTGGCGTGTCGACAGCTCGGCCTCGCCGCGCTGGCCCAGCCGGTCATCCGCGAGGCCGATGCCCGCCAGCGCCTGGGTCTGGGGCACGAGCCGCGCCGGTTCCCGCGGCGAGCCGCGCACGACGATGGCGTCCACCCGGCCGTGGATGTGGGGCGGCGGCGTGTGCAGGTCGCGGATGGTTTTCAAGGGCCGTCCAGCAGGTTCTGCGGCGCGCCGAACATGAAGCAGTCGACGAAGCTGAAATACAGCGATGCGTAGAACACGGTGGACAGCAACAGGCCGGTGGCCATCAGCACCATTGGCGCGAACTGGGTCAGCCCGAGCAGGCCGAAGACGAGACTCACGACGCCCGCGACCGCAAACAGCAGGCCTGCCCAGAGCATCGCGTTCAGCAGGAAGGCCGCCCGGTTACGCCACAGGGCAAGCGAGCTGGAAAAGAGCGCCTGGGCCATGCCCTGGCCGCCCCAGTGCACCAGCGCCGGTGCATGCCAGTAGGGCACGGACAGCAGGGCCACCAGGCCCAGCCGCGTGAACAGGCCCCATAGCAGACGCGGGTCCGTCGCGGCGAGCGCAATGGCCTCGTTGTCGGCGTTGTCAGCGATGAGTTTTTGCAGCTCCAGCGTGCTGCCGCCATCCACCCAGTCGGCCAGCAGGCCGATCAGCAGCATGGCGATGGCGTAGCTGAAGCACAGCAAGAGCTGGCTGCGCCGACGCTCGGGCGTGAGCTGCAGCGGCGCGATGAAGACGCTGGCCGTCGGCGTCTTCTTCTGCAGCACGAGGTGGGTGGCAAGCATGAAGCCCAGTGACAGCAGCGGCAGCGCAGCCATGGTGAGCAGCAGGCCGATGCCGGGCAGCAGCATGGCGACAAAGCCGACGAACAGGAACAGGCCGAACAGGCTGGCCAGAGCCAGCGGCTGGCGCTGGAAGACCTTGAAGCCGTGGCGGATCCAGAGCCGGCCGTTGCGCGCCGGCACCTGTTGCAGGTGGAGCTGCATGGTCATGCCTGCACCTCGTCTGACGCCTCGCGGCCTGGCACCCGCCCGTCTGCAGGCAGTGCGTGCCAGGGCGCGGCGATGCGCTCGCGCAGCACGCGCTCGAAGTGGCGCGGGTCGTGGGGCTTGAGCAGGCTGGCCTCCCGCGGCAGGTGGAGGTCAAAGAGGCGCGACACCCAGAAGCGCAGCGCCGCCGCGCGCAGCAGGGCCGGCAGCAGGCGGTGCTCGGCGCCAGACAGCGGCCGCACGCTTTCGTAGGCGCCGACGAAGACCGCGGCGCGCTCCTCGATGAGCACGCCGGTGGTCAGGTCGATGCACCAGTCGTTTAGGCAGACGGCGAGATCGAACAGCCAGGTGTCGCAGCCGGCGAAGTAGAAGTCGAAGAAGCCGGTCAGCCGCTCGCGGCCCGGGCCCTCGCCGGGCTCGAACATCACGTTGTCGCGGAACAGATCCGCGTGTATGGGGCCCGACAGCTCGGCCTGCAGATGAGCGAATTCGGCCGACGCGGCGACGTGCTGCTGGTAGGCCAGCTCGCTTTGCAGCAGCTCGGCCTGGGGCCGGTCGAGGAAGGGCAGGATCTGCGGCGACACCTGCTGCCACCAGGCCAGGCCGCGCAGATTGGGCTGGTGCATGCCGAAGTCACGCCCGGCCAGGTGCATGCGCGCGAGCGTCGCCCCGACCTGCTGGCAGTGGAAGGCGTCGGGCGCCAGCTGGTGGCCGCCGTGCAGGCGGTCGACGATGGCGGCCGGCTTGCCGGCCACCTCGAACAGGATCTCGCCCGTGGCATCGGCATGCGGCTCGGGCACCGGCACGCCGCGCTGCGCGAGGTGCTGCATCAGTCGCAGGTAGAAGGGCAGCTGCCCGGCGGTCAGGCGCTCGAACAGCGTCAGCACATAGCGGTGCAGATGGCCGTCGGCGCGCGTGCAGTCGACGAAGTAGTTCGTGTTCTCGATGCCGGCGCCGATGCCGCGCAGCGAACTCAGTGCGCCGAGTTGGAGATGGTCCAGCAGGGCTTGCGCCTGGGTGGGGCTGACTTCGGTGAAAACGGCCATGGGTCGAGAAGGGGCGACTGAAACGGCCGAGGGCCGCACGCGATCAGAAATTGAGGATGCGCCAGACCCGCGTGCCCGAGCCGCTCTTGCCGCTGCCGCCGGCTGACTCACGGCCGGCGTCGTTGACGACGATCTCGTAGTCCGGCGCCCGGGACAGCTTGTTCTTGACCGTGACCTTCTTGGTCTCGCCCCGCACCTTCAGCTCCTCGATGCGGACCTGATCGTCCTCCGACACGGTGCGCTCGACCTTGGGTTCGGGCGGCGGGTCGGCAAGGGCGCTCGTGCCAATGGCAGCGAGCAGGAGGAGGGCGGTGCGGCACAACATGCTGTCGATTCTAGGCGCCGCCCCGAGGAGAATCGTATGCATGAGCAAACCCATCCTGCTGCTGGTCGACGGCTCCAGCTATCTCTACCGCGCTTTCCACGCCATGCCTGACCTGCGCGGCCCCGAGGGCCAGCCCACTGGCGCCGTGCACGGCATGGTGGCCATGCTCAAGCGGCTGCGCAGCGACATCGGCGCTGAGCATGCGGTCTGCGTGTTCGATGCCTCCGGGCCGACCTTCCGCGACGAGTGGTACCCCGAGTACAAGGCCCAGCGGGCGCCCATGCCGCCGGAGCTGCGGGCGCAGATCGAGCCCATCCATGAGGTGGTGAAGCTGCTGGGCTGGCCGGTGCTGACCGTGCCGGGCATCGAGGCGGACGACGCCATCGGCACGCTGAGCCGAGTCGCGGTCGAGCAGGGCCATCGCGTCGTCGTGTCCACCGGCGACAAGGACCTGGCCCAGCTGGTCAACCCCGATGTGGAGCTGATCAACACGATGAGCAACGAGCGCCTGGATGAGGCCGGCGTTGTTGCCAAGTTCGGCGTGCCGCCCAACCGCATCATCGACTACCTGACGCTGATGGGCGACACGGTGGACAACGTGCCCGGCGTGAGCGGCGTGGGCCCGAAGACGGCGGCCAAATGGGTGGCCGAGTACGGATCGCTGGACGGCGTGATCGCCGCGGCGCCCACGGTCAAGGGCAAGGCCGGCGAGAACCTGCGTGCCGCGCTGGACTGGCTGCCGATGGGCCGCCGGCTCGTCACGGTGAAGCTGGACTGCGACCTGGCCGGCCACATCCCCGGCTGGCCGACGCTGGAGCCGCTGGCCCTGCGCGAGGTGGACCGCGACGGCCTCGCGGCCTTTTACACGCGCAACGGGTTCAAGACCTGGCTGAAGGAGTTGACCGGCGAGGCCGCGCCGTCGAACGCCAAGCCGGCCCTGGCGCCGGGCCTGTTCGACGAGCCGACGCCGCCGGCCGGCGCGGGCGACATCCCTCGCCAATACGACACCATCCTCAGCTTCGAGCAGCTCGACGCCTGGCTTGCCCGGCTGCGCGCCGCGCCCCTGTGTGCTCTTGACACCGAGACCGATTCGCTGGACCCGATGGCCGCACGCATCGTGGGCATCTCCTTTGCCGACAAGCCGGGCGAGGCGGCCTACATCCCGCTGGCCCACAGCGGCCCGGACGCGCCCGTGCAGCTGCCGCTCGACGAGGTGCTCGCGCGGCTGAAGCCCTGGCTGGAGGATGAGGGCGCGAAGAAGATCGGCCAGAACCTGAAGTACGACCGCCATGTGCTGGCCAATGCGGGCATCGCGCTCGCCGGCGTGCAGCACGACACGCTGCTGCAAAGCTATGTTCTCGAAGCCCACAAGACCCACAACCTCGAGGCGCTGGCCGAGCGCCACCTGGGCCGCAAGGGGCTGAGCTACGAGGACCTCTGCGGCAAGGGCGTGCATCAGATTCCCTTCGCGCAGGTGGACGTGGCCCGGGCCACCACCTACTCGGGCGAGGACTCCGAGATGTGCCTGCAGCTGCACGGCGTGCTGTGGCCGCAGATCGAAGCCGACGCGGGCCTTTTGCGCATCTACCGCGACATCGAGATGCCCACGGCCGCGCTGCTGGCCCGCATCGAGCGGCATGGCGTGCTGATCGACGCGGCGCTGCTGCAGGCGCAGAGCCATGAGATCGGCCAGCGCCTGGTGCAGCTGGAGCAGCAGTGCTACGAGATTGCCGGCCAGCCCTTCAACATCGGCTCGCCCAAGCAGATCGGCGACATCCTGTTCGGCAAGCTCGGCCTGCCGGTCGTGAAAAAGACCGCCACCGGCGCGCCGTCCACCGACGAGGAGGTGCTGACCGAGCTGGCCGCCGACTTCCCGCTGCCGGCCAAGATCCTCGAATACCGGGGCCTGGCCAAGCTCAAGAGCACCTACACCGACAAGCTGCCGCTGCAGATCAACACTGCCACCGGCCGCGTGCACACCAACTACGCCCAGGCCGTGGCCGTAACGGGCCGGCTGTCCAGCAACGAGCCCAATCTGCAGAACATCCCCATCCGCACTGCGGAAGGTCGACGGGTGCGCGAGGCCTTCGTGGCGCCCGAGGGTTGCCGCATCGTCAGCGCCGACTACTCGCAGATCGAGCTGCGCATCATGGCCCACATCAGCGAGGACCCGGGCCTGCTGAAGGCCTTTCAGGAGGGGCAGGATGTGCACCGCGCCACCGCCAGCGAGGTGTTCGGCGTGCCGCTCGACGAGGTCTCCAGCGAGCAGCGCCGCTACGCCAAGACCATCAACTTCGGCCTGATCTATGGCATGGGCGCCTTCGGCCTGGCCGCGGCCCTGGGCATCGAGCAGAAGGCTGCCAAGGACTACATCGACCGCTACTTCACCCGCTTCGCCGGTGTGAAGCGCTATATGGACGAAACCAAGGCCCGCGCCGCCGAGCGCGGCTACGTGGAGACGCTGTTCGGACGGCGTATCTACCTGCCGGAGATCCGCGGCGGCAACGGCCCGCGCCGGGCCGGCGCCGAGCGTCAGGCCATCAATGCCCCGATGCAGGGCACCGCGGCCGACCTGATCAAGCTGGCGATGCTTGCAGTGCAGGCCGAGCTGGACCGCGCGGGCAAGCGCACCGCCATCGTCATGCAGGTGCATGACGAACTGGTGTTCGAGGTGCCCGAGGCCGAGCTGGACTGGGTGCGGACCGAGGTGCCGCGGCTGATGGCCGGCGTGGCGGCGCTGAAGGTGCCGCTGCTGGCGGAGGTGGGTGTGGGCGCGAACTGGGATGAAGCTCACTGAACTCCTGCTGGCCCTGGCCCTGCCGCTGGCGGCCCAGGCCGGCTGCGGCGAGGTCCGCAGCGTCGATGCGGAGGCCGGCCGGCTTCGCTACGCGCTGAGCCTGCCGGACGGTGGCGCCAGCGCGGTGCTGATGCTGCTCGTCGGCGGTGGCGGCGCGCTCGACCTGGACGAGGCCGGCTGCCCACGCCGGCTGAGGGGCAACACACTGGTGCGCTCGCTGCCGGCCTTCCATGCCGAGGGTCTGGCCACGGCCCTGGTCGATGCGCCCGAGGGCTGGCGCGGTGACGACGGCCTGGGCGGCGAGCGCATCTTCGGCCGGCATGCACGTGACCTCGGCCGTGTCGTGGCCGACCTGCGCCAGCGCACCGGTGCCGCGGTCTGGGTCGTCGGCACCAGCCGCGGCAGTCTGTCGGCCGCCAACGCGGCGGCGCGGCTGGACGGCTCGCAGGCGCCGGACGGCGTCGTGCTGAGCTCGGTCGTCAGCGTCGGCGCGCAAAGCCAGCGCAAGCCCTGGGCGGCGCATACCGTTTTCGACCTGCCGCTGGAGCAGGTGCGGGCGCCGGTGCTGCTGATCGCCCAGGCGGAGGACCGTTGCGTCGCCTCGCCGCCCGAGGCCTTGCCGCGCATCGCGGCCCGCCTCGTGGCGGCCGTGCGGCTGGAGAACGTGCTCGTCACCGGCGGCCCGGGCCGGCCGGCGCCCGGCGTCGATGCCTGCGAGGGGCGCTCGCCGCACGGCTACCTGGAGCAGGAGGCCGAGGTCGCCGCGGGCATCGCGCGATTCGTGCGCGGCCAGGCCTACCGGGCGGACGGTGGCGCCGCGGCCGCTGGCCGCGGTGCGGCGTTGACTATCATGCGCACCCAATGAACAGGGTTGGGGTGTGATGCGGGTCTTGCTGGTCGATGCGTTTCCGATGGTGCGCGCCGCGCTCACCGGCCTGGTCGAGCAGCATTTCGCCGGCGCCCAGGTTCAGGGCGTGGACACCGTCGCTGCCGCGCGCGCGGCGCTGGCCCAAGGCCTGCCGCGGCTCGTGCTGCTGGACCTGCGCGTGGACGGCGGGTTCGAGCTGCTGCAGGAGCTCCACCGCGACCACCTGATGCTGCCGGTGGTGGTGGTCTCGGGCAGCGACGACACCGAAGACGCGCTGCGCGCGCTGGGGGCCGGCGCGATGGGCTATGTGCCCGAGCGCAGCGACCTGCCGACCCTGGTGCAGGCGCTGCAGCTGGTGCTGTCCGGCGGCACCTATGTGCCGGCACTGAAGCCCCGCGCGGATGACGCGCCGGCGGCCCCGAGCGCCGTGCCGTCGGCGGCGCCCGAGTGGGCCGAGCTGCCGCTGACCCCGCGCCAGAAGCATGTGCTGCATCTGCTGACCCAGGGCTTGTCGAACAAGCTGATCGCGCGGGAGCTGGGCGTCAGCGTCGACACGGTCAAGGACCATGTTGCCGCCGTGTTCAAGGCCCTCGGCGTCAGCTCGCGGACCCAGGCGGTCCTGGTGGCCACGCAGAAGGCGCGAGGCTAGGGCCTTACCGCGTCGATTGCGTCCAGCACGGCCTCGGCCGTGGCCGGCGCGCGCAGCGGCGGGTCGCAGCCCTCGGGCCCGCTGGCCGCGCAGGCATCCTTGATCGCCAGCAGCGCCGCGAAGCCCAGCAGCAGCGGCGGCTCGCCGACGGCCTTGCTGCGGTGGACGGTGTCGCTGGCGTTGGCTACGCTGAACAGCTCGGTGTGGAACTCCAGCGGGCAGTCGTTGGCGGTCGGGATCTTGTAGGTGCTGGGCGCGTGCGTGGTCAGCAGGCCGGTGACCGGGTGCCACACCAGCTCCTCCATCGTCAGCCAGCCCAGGCCCTGGATGAAGCCGCCTTCGATCTGGCCGATGTCCAGTGCCGGGTTCAGGCTGCTGCCCACGTCGTGCAGCAGGTCGGCGCGCGTGATGCGGCTTTCGCCGGTCAGCGTGTCCACCAGGGCCTCGCAGACGGCGCCGCCCCAGGCGAAGTAGTAGAAGGGGTGGCCCTGCAGCCGGGCGCGGTCCCAGTGCAGGCCGGGCGTGGCGTAGAAGCCGTCGCTCCAGAGCTGGATGCGCTGCAGGTAGGCGGCGGCGACCAGGTCGTTGAACGCGAGGCTGTGCCCGCCACCGCTGACTCGGCCGCCCTCGAAGACGATCAGCTCCACGGCGCAGCCGAACCGCTCGGCCGCGAATGTCGCGAGCCTGGCCTTGATCTTTCGCGCGGCGTCCTGAGCCGCCTTGCCGTTGAGGTCGCTACCGGTGGACGCGGCCGTGGCCGAGGTGTTGGCGACCTTGCTGGTGTCGGTGGCCGAGCAGCGCACAGCATCGAAGGGCAGGCCGAGCTCGTGGGCCACGACCTGGGCCACCTTGGTGTTCAGGCCCTGGCCCATCTCGGTGCCGCCGTGGTTCACGAGCACCGAGCCATCGGTGTAGACATGCACCAGCGCGCCGGCCTGGTTCAGGTGCACGACGTTGAAGGAGATGCCGAACTTGACCGGCGTGAAGGCCAGGCCCTTCTTCAGCACCGGGCTGGCGGCGTTGAACGCGGCGATCTCGGCGCGGCGCTCGTGGTAGTGGCTGCTGGCCAGCAGTTGCGCCGTCAGCGGCTGGGCATGCAGCTCTTCGACGCGCTGGCCGTAGGGCGTCATGTCCTGGCCGGCGGCGTAGAAATTGCGCTGGCGCACCTCGGCCGGGTCCAGTGCCAGCCGGCGCGCGATGCTGTCGAGGATCATCTCGATCGCGATCGCCCCCTGCGGGCCGCCAAAGCCGCGGAAGGCGGTGTTGCTCTGCGTGTTCGTCTTCGCGCAGAAGCCGTGCATGGCCACGTGGGGCAGCCAGTAGGCGTTGTCGAAGTGGCAGAGCGCTCGGGCCATCACCGGCGCGGAGAGGTCGGCGCTGTGGCCGGCGTTGGAAACGAGCTCGATGTCCGCGGCCAGCACGCGGCCGTCGGCGTCGAAGCCCACGTCCCAGCGGTAGTCGAAGCCGTGGCGGCGGCCGGTGATCAGGAAGTCGTCGTCGCGGTCCACGCGCAGCTTCACCGGGCGCTTGAGCTTCAGCGCGGCGATGGCGGCCACGCAGGCGAACAGCGCCGACTGGCTTTCCTTGCCGCCAAAGCCGCCGCCCATGCGCCGGCATTGCACCGTCACGCGGTGCGCCGCCCAGCCCAGCGCGTGGGCCACCAGCTGCTGCATCTCGCTCGGGTGCTGGGTGGAGCAGTGCACCAGCAGGCCCTCGCCGCCCTCCTGCGGCACGGCCAGGCTGATCTGGCCTTCCAGGTAGAACTGCTCCTGGCCGCCCAGGCTCCAGCTGCCTTGCAGCCGGTGCGGCGCGGCGGCCAGTTGCGCGGCGGGCTCGCCGCGGGTCAGGTGCATCGGCGGCAGCACGTACTGGCCCTGGGCGTGGGCGTCCAGCGCGGTCAGCACCGGCGGCAGCGGCTCGGCCTGGATGACCTCCTTGGCCCGTGCCGCCGCGCGGCGGGCCAGCTCGCGCTGCGTTGCGATGACGGCGAACACCGGCTGGCCGACGTAGCGCAGCTCGTCCGCCGCGAGGATGGGGTCGTCATGCAGCAGCGGGCCGCAGTTGTTCTCGGCCGGGATGTCCGCGGCGGTCAGCACGGCGACGACACCGGGCATCTGGCGGATGCGCTCGACATCCACGCGGGTCAACCTGCCGTGCGCGAGGGGTGACAGGCCCAGGGCTGCGTGCAGGGTGCCGGCGGGCTCGGGCAGGTCGTCGGTGTAGGGCGCCGCGCCGCTGACGTGCAGGTGGGCGGACTCATGCGGGCGCGAGGTGCCGACGACTGGCGCGTGCAGTTGCAAGGCTTCGGGCTTGTTCATGAGGCACCCTTCGCGCTTCGCGCTGTCCCGCCAAGCGGGCGCTGAGCCCCTTCGGTCGGCCGTGCGGGGCTCATGCCGCCAGCCTCCCCGCGCGCCAGACCGTGATCGTCCTGCGGTCCAGCGTTTCCAGCCAGAGCTTGCGCACCAGGTTCTGCGCGACCTTGAGCCGGTAGCGGTCGCTGGCCCGCATGTCGGTCAGCGGGGTGAAGTCCTGCGCCAGGGCCTGGGCGGCGGCTTCGGCGGTGGGTGCGGTCCACGCCTGGCCGATGACGGCGGCCTCGGCCGCCGCGGCACGCTTGACGACGGCCGCCATGCCGCCGAAGGCGAAGCGGGCCTGCTGCACCGTGCCATTGCGCAGCTGCAGGGCCAGCACCGCGCAGACGGCCGAGATGTCGCTGTCGTGGCGCTTGGAAATCTTGTGGGCCGAGATCGCCCAGCTCGTGTCGGGCTTGGGCATATGCACTGCCTCGACGAATTCGCCGGGCTGCAGGTCCTTCTTCATATAGCCCAGGTAGAAGGCCTCCAGCGGCAGGCGCCGCTGCTGCGCGCCGCGCCGCAGCACGACCTGGGCGCCCAGCGCGATCAGCGCCGGCGCGCCGTCGCCGATGGGTGAGCCGTTGGCGATGTTGCCGCCCAGCGTGCCCGCATGGCGCACCGGCGGCGAGGCAAAGCGCCGCCACAACTCGGCCAGCGAGGGCGCGAGCGCGCTCAGTGCGCCCCACGCCTCTTCCAGCGACGCGGCCGCGCCTATCCACAGCCCGGGCTGGCCGTCGAGGGGCTCGTCGCGGATCTCGCGCAGCGCGCTGACCCGGCCGGTGTAGATCAGGTGGGGCAGCGCGCGGAACTGCTTGTTGACCCACAGGCCGATGTCGGTGGAGCCGGCCAGCAGCGTGGCGTCCGGGTAGGTCTCGCGCAGCAGGGCCAGGTCGGGCAGGGTCTGGGGCGCGTGGAAGCGGGCGCCGGCATGGGCGTAGTCCAGCGCGTCATCGGCGGCCAGGGCGCGCAGTGCGGCGGCGATGGGCTCGCGGGCCAGCCGGCGGGGCGCGAGGTCGAACATCTGCTCGCCGGCATCGAGGATCGGCCGGTAACCGGTGCAGCGGCAGAGGTTGCCGGCCAGGTCGTCGGCCAGCTGCTGGCGGTCGGGCCGCGTGCCGGCCTCGGCGTGGCGTTCGTAGCAGGCGGTCAGCGTCATCACGAAGCCGGGGGTGCAGAAACCGCACTGCGAGCCATGGCAGTCCACCAGGGCCTGCTGCACCGGGCTGAGCCGCTCGGGGCCGCCCAGGTCTTCCACCGTCAGCAGCGCCCGGCCGTCCAGCGTGGGCAGGAACTGGGTGCAGGCGTTCACGTTGCGCAGCTGCAGTTCGCCGTGGGCGTCGAGTTCGCCCTGGATCACGGTGCAGGCGCCACAGTCGCCCTCAGCGCAGCCTTCCTTGGTGCCGGTGCAGCCGGCATGCTCGCGCAGGTATTGCAGGACGGTCGTCGTCGTCGGCAGGTCGGCCACCTCGACGACCGCACCACGGTGAAAAAAGCGCACAGGGCGTGGGTTGGGGCGGGCGTTCATTCCGGCCCGATTGTCGAGGCTTGCCTCAGAATTGCCATATGAGTTTTACTAACCAGGAAAAATCTGTCGATCAGCCCCGGCGTTGGGCGCTGCGTGGCGATCTTCTGGACTTCACCGCCGCGCCGGCCTGGGGCGATGTCGAGTCGGCCGCGGTGCGTTTCGACCGCGACCACTGGCTGTTGATCGAGGGCGGCCGCATCGTCGGCCGCCAGGCCGCCGAGCCCGATGCGAGCTGGGTGCGGCGGGACCATGCCGGCCAGCTGGTGCTGCCGGGCTTCATCGACACCCATGTGCACTGCCCTCAGCTGGAGGTCATCGCCTCCTACGGCACCGAGCTGCTGGACTGGCTGCAGCGCTACACCTTCCCGGCGGAGCGGGCCTTTGCCGACCCGGCCCGCAGCCGTGCCGGCGCCGAGGTCTTCCTCGATGCGCTGCTGGCCAGCGGCACCACGGCGGCCGTGGTCTTCCCGACGGTGCACAAGGTGTCGGCCGAGGCGTTGTTCGACGGCGCCGCGGCGCGCGGCATGCGCCTGATCACCGGCAAGGTGCTGATGGACCGCCACGCACCCGACGGCCTGCGCGACGACGTGGCCCAGGCCGAGCGCGACTGCATCGACCTGATCGACCGCCACCACGGCCAGGGGCGCAATGCTTACGCGGTGACGGTGCGCTTCGCGCCCACCAGCACGCCCGAGCAGCTGGCGATGGCGGGCGGCCTGTGCCGGGCCGACGCCAGCCTCTACCTGCAGACCCATGTGGCCGAGAACCGCGCCGAGGTGGCCTGGGTGGCCGAGCTCTTCCCGCAGGCGCGCAGCTACCTGGACGTGTACGAGCGGGTCGGCCTGGTGCATGAACGCGCGGTGCTGGCCCACGGCATCTGGCTGGACGAGGCCGACCGGCGCCTGCTGGCCGACCGCGGCGCGCAGGTGGCGCACTGCCCGTCGAGCAACCTCTTCCTCGGCAGCGGGCTGTTCGACTGGCCCGGGGCGCCGTTTGCGGTCAGCCTGGCCTCGGACGTCGGCGGCGGCACCACCCTCAGCCTGCCGCGCAACCTGGCCGAGGCCTACAAGGTGCAGGCCCTGCGCGGCGCCCGCCTGACCGCCTGGACGGCCCTGCATGCGGCCACCCGTGGCGCGGCCGAGGCGCTGCGGCTGGGTGACGAGATCGGCGGCCTGTCGGTCGGGCAGACCGCCGACCTGTGCGTGTGGCACTGGGCGCGCGGGCCGGTGGCCGCGGCGCGCGACGCGGTGGCCCGTGACCTGCACGAGCGCGTGTTTGCGTGGATGACGCTGGCCGATGAGCGCAACCTTGCCGCCTGCTACGTGGCGGGCCAGCGTCGCGTTTGAGCATTTCATCCCACCGTCCCGGCAGTCCGTCACCCCGCGGGGCGGGTCGCGCCGGCGGCTGGCTAGAGTCCGCCCACTTCAACCCGTGGAGACTCCATGAGCCGTCCCTTGCTGACCCTTGTTGCTGTGCTGACCTTGCTGGCTGCGGCGCCTCCCGCCGCGCAGGCCGCCAACCCGACCGTGGCCTCGGCGCCCAAGCCCGCCAAGCGCTACACCATCGAGCAGTTCATGGCCACCGTCAACATCGGCGGCGCCAGCTTCTCGGCCGACGAGAGCCGCATCCTGTTCCACAGCAACGAGAGTGGCATCTTCAACGTCTATGCGATGCCGGTGGCCGGCGGCAAGCCGGTGCAGCTGACCCAATCCAAGACCGACAGCCATTACGCGGTCAGCTTCTTCCCCGCTGACGACCGCTTCCTCTACACCCGCGACCAGGGCGGCAACGAGCTCAATCACCTCTACGTGCGCGAGCTCGATGGCAGCGAACGCGACCTGACCCCCGGCGACAAGCTCAAGGCCGACTTCGAGGGCTGGAGCGGCGACGACACGGCCTTCTTCGTGTCCACCAATGAGCGCGACCCGCGCTTCTTCGACCTCTACCGCTACGACGCCAAGACCTATGCCCGGACGCTGGTGTTCAAGAACGAGGCGGGATGGCAGGTCAGCGGCGTCAGCCGCGATGGCCGCTGGCTGGCCCTGGGCAAGCCCAACACGACCGCCGACTCCGATGTGCACCTGGCCGACCTGAAGACCGGGGACCTCAAGCACATCACCGCGCACACCGGCGTGGCCCTCTATCAGGCGCAGGACTTCACGCCCGACAGCCGCGAACTGCTGATGACCAGCAACGACGGCGGCGAGTTCACCCGCGTCATCGCCTATGACCTGGCCAGCGGCAAGACCCGCGAGGTCGAGCGGGCCGACTGGGATGTGGCCTACACCGGCTTTTCAAAGGACGGCCGCTTCCGCGTGACGGGCATCAATGCCGACGCCAGCGTCGCACTGCGCCTGTACCGCGATGGCCAGCCGATGGCCCTGCCGCAGCTGCCCGGTGGCGAGGTGCGCGGCGTGCGGTTCTCGCGCAGCGGCAAGCGCATGGCCTTCTATGTGAACGGTGACCGCTCGCCCAACAACCTGTTCGTGGCCGATGTCGGCTCGACGGCGCCGCCGCGGCAACTGACGCAGAGCCTGTCCAAGGAGATCGACCCGCAGGAGCTGGTCGATGCGTCCATCGTCCGCTTCCGCAGCTTCGACGGCCTGGTCATCCCCTCGGTGTTCATGCTGCCCAAGGAGGCCTCGCCCAGCCACAAGGTGCCGGCCATCGTCTGGGTCCATGGCGGCCCGGGCGGCCAGACGATGCGCGGCTACTCGGCCCTGATGCAGTACTTCGTCAACAACGGCTACGCGGTGCTGGGTATCAACAACCGCGGCAGCACGGGCTATGGCAAGAGCTTTTTCACGGCCGATGACGGCAAGCATGGCCGCGAGCCGCTGTGGGATTGCGTCGAGGCCAAGACCTTCCTGGCCGGCACCGGCGTCATCGACCCCGAGCGCATCGGCATCGTCGGCGGCAGCTATGGCGGCTATATGGTGCTGTCGGCGCTGGCCTTCCGGCCCGAGGCCTTCAAGGTCGGCATCGACATCTTCGGTGTGTCCAACTGGATCCGCACGCTGGAGAGCATCCCGCCCTACTGGGAGAGCTTCCGCCAGGCGCTCTACCAGGAGATTGGCGACCCGGTGAAGGATCGCGAGTTCCTGATCGCCACATCGCCGCTCTTCCATGCCAAGGAGATCCGCAAGCCGCTGATGGTCATCCAGGGCGCCAACGACCCGCGCGTCATCAAGCCCGAGAGCGATGACATCGTCGCCGCGGTCAAGAAGAACGGCGTGCCGGTGGATTACCTGGTGTTCGACGATGAGGGCCACGGCTTCTCGAAGAAGAAGAACCAGATCGAGGCCAACCGCCGCATGGTCGAGTTCCTCGACAAGTATCTGAAGCCCCTCGCCCAGTCTCAGCCCCGCTGAACGCGGGCGAGCCCGGTCGGTCCCCCGAGGGGACGGCGATGCATGCGGCATCGAGCCGCATGCCTATCGCCAGCGCGGGCCGGCTTGGGAGCGGCCCGGCGCACGGCCCGCAACGAATTCATTTGGAAAAGGATCCCCGCGATGTTCCGCTTCCTGCTGTGGTGCCTGCTGTTCGTGCTCTGCTGGCCGCTGGCCCTGCTGGCCTTGGTGCTGTGGCCGCTGGTGTGGCTGTTGACGCTGCCGTTCCGGCTGCTGGGCATCGCGGTCGAGGGCGTGTTCTCGCTGCTGCGCGCCCTGCTGATGCTGCCGGCCCGGGTGCTGGGCGGGCGCTGACGCGGTCGGCGCCTCAGGCCACCGTGAAGGGGCGGTCAACGCCCCAGCGGCGGTAGAGCTCGGCCGCCGACCCGGTGCGCAGCCACAGTTCATAGGCCTGGTCATAGCGCTGCGACAGGGCCTCGCCGGCGGCGCTGCGGGCGAAGCCCATGTGGCCGTGCAGTACATCCAGTGGTGGCGAGCAGCGCCCGATGGCGTCCGCGAGCCCCAGCCGCTGCAGCACCGGCTGGCAGTTGCGGTCATTGGCCGCGAACAGCTCGACCCGACGTTTGCTCAGCATCTGCAGGCCGGCGTCGACGTTCTGCACCCAGGTCAGCTGCGACAGCGAGGTCTTCATGCGCTCGAAACGGCTGCCATAGGCCCAGCCACGCACGGCCGCCACCGGCAGCTGGGTCAGCTCGCCGAACTCACCGCTCCAGCGCCACTCCTCGCCGCGGCGGGCATACCAGGCCATCGCGTCCGAGTAGAACGAGCGCACGCTGAACAGCATGCGCAGCTCGCGCTCGGGGGTGCGGTAGGGGCCGATCAGGATGTCGGCCTCGCCCTGCTCCAGCATCAGCTGGGCACGCGCCCAGGGCAGCCATTCGCAGCGCACCGCGTCACCGAACAGCTGCCCCAGCAGGTCGACCGCGAGGCCGCGTGGCGCCTGGCCTTCGCCGCCCTCGAAGATGCGGGCAAACTGCGAGCCGACGGCCCGCACGACCACCGCTTGGGCGGGCCGCGCCAGCGCCAGCCCCCCCAGACCAGCCAGCCCCGCCTCGCAAACCCTGCGTCGTGTCGGCATCACTCACCCCCTACGGCCGGAGTTGGCGGCGATGATGCGCGCGCCGCGCGCGGCGATCAAGCGATGTCGATGTCGTGCAGGCCAAAGCCCTCACCGCGGCGGCGGTCTTCGAAGAAGCAGCGCAGCGTCTCGCGTGTCGTCTTGAACGCGATCTCATCCCACGGGATGTCGGCTTCGGCAAACAGCCGGGCCTCCAGCGACTCGGGGCCGGGGTTGAAAACCTGCGAGCGCAGCCTCGCCCGGTAGAACAGATGGACCTGGCCGACGCGCACGACATTGAGCACGGTGTAGAGCCGGCCCATCTCGATGTCGGCGCCTGCCTCTTCGAGGGTTTCGCGCAGTGCGCCCTCGGCCGTGGTTTCGCCCAGCTCCATGAAGCCGGCCGGCAGTGTCCACAGCCCGTGGCGGGGCTCGATGGCGCGGCGGCACAGCAGCACGCGGCCATCCGCCTCCCAGACCGGCAGCGTGCCGACCACGTTCAGCGGGTTCTGGTAATGGATGGCGGCGCAGGCCGGGCAGACGGCGCGCTCGCGGTTGTCGTCGGCCGGGATGCGGTGCTCCACGGCGGTGCCGCAGCTGGGGCAATGCTTGAAGCGGCTGGGAAACGGCATGCGGCCGAGTTTAGAGGTCTCACAATGACAGGCCTCACAACCGGCTCGCTCGCGCTGCGCGGAGCGCATTGACATGAAGCTCTACAACTACTTCCGCTCGTCGGCCTCCTGGCGGGTGCGCATCGGCCTCGCGTTCAAGGGCATGGACTATGACTATGCGGCCATCCATCTGGCCCGCAACGAGCAGTTCGCCGAGCCCTTTGCCAACCAGCAGGTGTCCCATCTGGTGCCGGCCCTGGTGCTGGATGATGGCCGCTGGCTGAGCCAGTCCATGGCCATCCTGGAGTATCTGGACGAGGTGCAGCCCGAGCCGCCGCTGCTGCCGCAGGATCCGGTCGCCCGGGCCCAGGTGCGGGCGCTGGCCCAGGACATCGGCTGTGACATCCATCCGCTGAACAATCTGCGCGTGCTGCGCTATCTGAAGAACGACCTCGGCCACCCTCAGCAGGAGGTGGACCGCTGGTACCACCATTGGATTGCTACCGGCCTGGCCATCGTCGAGCAGCGTCTGGCCGCGACCGCGGGCCGCTTCTGCTTCGGCGACACACCGGGCCTGGCCGACTGCCTGCTCGTGCCCCAGGTCTACAACGCCCAGCGCTTCGACTGCCCGCTGGACAACTTCCCGACGGTGATGCGCATCAACGAGCACTGCCTGAGCCTGCCGGCCTTTGCCCACACCCACCCGAGTGTCTGCCCCGATGCCGCCTGATCCCGACTGGCTGCGGCCGGACTGGCCCGGCGTCGCCGCCTTCATGACGACGCGCGGCCCCAACTTCGGCCGCAAGGCGGGCGACCCGGAGCAGGTGCGTGCCCACCGGGCGGGCCTGGCCGCACGGCTGGGCGCGCGGCCGATCTTTCTCGACCAGGTGCATGGCGCGACGGTCGTGCGGCTGCGCCCCGACTGGCATGACGACAACGCGCCCCAGGCCGATGCCGCGGTGTCCACCGATCCCGAGCTGGCCGTGGCCATCCTCGTGGCCGACTGCCTGCCGGTGCTGTTCGCCGCGCCGGGCGGCGTGGCCGGTGCGCATGCGGGCTGGCGCGGCCTTGCGGCGGGCGTGCTGGAGCACACGGTGGCCGAACTCTGTGACGCGGCGGCCTGCGAGCCCGGCCAGGTCCGGGCCTGGTTGGGCGCCTGCATCGGCCCCGAGGCCTTCGAGGTCGGCCCCGAAGTGGTTCAGGCCCTGGGCCGCGAGCCGCTGCCGTTCGACCAGCCCGGCTTCCTCTACCGGCCCAACCCCGAGCCGCGCTGGCGCGCCGACCTGGCCCTGCTGGCGCGCGAACGCCTGCGGGCTGCGGGCGTGATGGACCTCAGCGGCGGCGGCTGGTGCACGCTGACCGAGGCCTCACGTTTCTTCTCGTTCCGCGGCGAGGCCCTCGGCTGGCCGCGTGGTCGGATGGCCGCCTGCATCGCGCTGGGTCGCTAGCTCGGCCGCCCGACGCCGGCGCCGCCGGCCCGGCGTGCCCAGGATGTAGAACAGCAGGCCCAGCGGCAGCACGCCGTACATCAGCAGCGTGAAGAAGGCGCCCAGCAGCGTGCCCTGAGGGCTGGTCGCTTCGGCGGCCGCCATCATCAGCGCGATATAGGCCCAGGCGATCGCAACGAGGTACATGGGGTGGGCGTGTCATGGGCGCGTCAGCACCCGCGGTTACAAAGCCGGGTCGGCGAGATGTGGCAAGCTTCGCACGGATCGAGACCAGACCCCAGCCGCGGACAGCTCCGAGGATTCCATGGCCACACGCAAGAAGAACGACGTGCCGCGCGCATCGCAAGAGCCGGCCTTCGCCGAGTTGATGCAGCAGATAGCTCAGCTGCCCCAGATCCCGCCCACCGCGCTGGCCGAACTGCAGGCCGACTATCTGAAACAGGCCACGGCCCTGTGGAACGCGTCGTTGGGCCAGGGCGAGGCGCCGGCCATCAGTGACCGGCGTTTCGCTGCGCCGGAGTGGCGCTCCAACCCGGCGGCGAGCTTCATCACGCAGCTCTATCTGCTCAATGCAAAAACGCTGCAGCAGATGGCCTCGGCGGTCGAGGCCGACGACAAGACCAAGGCGCGCATCCGCTTCGCGGTGCAGCAACTCGTCGACGCGGCCTCGCCGAGCAACTTCCTCGCTCTCAACCCCGAGGCGCTCAAGCTCGCGCTGGACAGCAGCGGCGAGACGCTGTCGCGCGGCCTGCAGAACCTGTGGGGCGATGTGCAGCGCGGCCATGTGTCGCAGACCGACGAGAGTGCCTTCGAGGTCGGCAAGAACGTGGCGACCACGGCCGGTAGCGTCGTGTTCGAGAACGAGCTTTTCCAGCTGATCGAGTACGCGCCGCTGACCGCCGAGGTCAAGGCGCGGCCGCTGCTGATGGTGCCGCCCTGCATCAACAAGTTCTATATCCTCGACCTGCAGCCGGACAACTCGCTGATCCGTTATGCCGTGGCCGAGGGCAACCGGGTCTTCGTGGTCAGCTGGCGCAACCCGGACGAGTCGGTCAAGCACCTGACCTGGGACGACTACATCGAACAGGGGGCGATCGAGGCCATCCGCGTCGCCCGCGAGATCTCGGGCCAGGAGCAGATCAACACCCTGGGCTTCTGTGTCGGCGGCACGATCCTTGCCACCGGGCTGGCGGTGCTGGCCGCGCGCGGTGAGCAGCCGGCCGCCAGCGTGACGCTGCTGACCACGCTGCTGGACTTTGCCGACAACGGCATCCTGGACATCTTTGTCGACGAGGCCAGTGTGCGGCTGCGCGAAGCGACGCTGGGCCCGGACTCGCCCAAGGGCCCGCAGCTGCTGCACGGCCAGGAACTGGCCACGACCTTCAGCTTCCTGCGGCCCAATGACCTGGTCTGGAACTATGTCGTCGGCAACTACCTCAAGGGCGAGGCCCCGCCGCCCTTCGACCTGCTGTACTGGAATGGCGACTCGACCAACCTGCCCGGGCCGATGTACTGCTGGTATCTGCGCCACACCTATCTGCAGAACGAGCTCAAGCTGCCGGGCAAGCTCACCGTCTGCGGCGAGAAGCTGGACCTGGGCGCGATCAAGGCGCCGGTGTACATCTACGGCTCGCGCGAGGACCACATCGTGCCCTGGCATGCGGCCTACCGCAGCACCCAGATCCTGACCGGCAAGAAGCGCTTCGTGCTGGGCGCTTCGGGCCACATCGCCGGCGTCATCAACCCGCCGCCCAAGCCCGGCAAGCCGCCCAAGCGCAGCCACTGGATCGCCAAGGGCGCCGCGCTGCCGGCCGACCCCGAGGCCTGGCTGCAGAACGCGGTCGAACACCCGGGCAGCTGGTGGCCGGACTGGTCAGCCTGGCTCGCATCCCACGCCGGCGCTGCGAAGGCTGCGCCCAAGACGCCGGGCAACCGCAAGTTCAAGGCGATCGAGCCCGCGCCGGGACGCTACGTCAAAGTCAAAGCCTGAAAGGAGTTCTCACCATGAGCCAGCAAGACATCGTCATCGTCGCCGCCGCGCGCACCGCCATCGGCAAGTTCGGCGGCACGCTCGCCAAGACGCCCGCCAGCGAGCTGGGCGCGGCCGTCATCCAGGACCTGCTGCGCCGCACCGGCCTGGCCGGCGACCAGATCGGCGAGGTCATCCTCGGCCAGGTGCTGACCGCGGGCGTGGGCCAGAACCCGGCCCGCCAGGCGGTCATCAAGTCCGGCCTGCCGCAGGCGGTGCCGGCGATGACGATCAACAAGGTCTGCGGCTCGGGCCTGAAGGCCGTGATGCTGGCGGCCCAGGCCATCCGCGATGGCGACAGCGAGATCGTCATCGCCGGTGGCCAGGAGAGCATGAGCCTGGCGCCCCACGTGCTGCCGGGTTCGCGCGACGGCCAGCGCATGGGCGACTGGAAGCTGGTGGACACCATGATCGTCGACGGCCTGTGGGACGTGTACAACCAGTACCACATGGGCATCACCGCCGAAAACGTCGCCAAGAAGTACGGCATCACCCGCGAGCAGCAGGATGCGCTCGCGCTGGCCTCACAGCAGAAGGCGGCCGCCGCCCAGGACGCCGGCCGCTTCACCGACGAGATCGTGCCCTTCAGCATCGCGCAGAAAAAGGGCGACCCCATCGTCTTCGCGGCCGATGAGTTCATCAATCGCAAGTCCACCGCCGACGCGCTGGCCGGCCTGCGCCCCGCCTTCGACAAGGCCGGCAGCGTGACGGCCGGCAATGCCTCGGGCCTGAACGACGGAGCGGCCGGTGTGGTCGTCATGACGGCCGCCAAGGCGGCTGCGCTCGGCCTGACGCCGCTGGCGCGCATCGCGTCCTACGCCAGCGCAGGCCTGGACCCGGCCTTCATGGGCATGGGCCCGGTGCCGGCGGCGCAGAAGGCCCTGGCCCGGGCGGGCTGGAAGGCGGCCGACCTGGACCTGCTGGAGATCAACGAGGCCTTCGCGGCCCAGGCCTGTGCCGTGCACAACGAAATGGGTTGGGACACGAGCAAGGTCAATGTCAACGGCGGCGCGATCGCGCTGGGCCACCCCATCGGCGCCAGCGGCTGCCGCGTGCTGGTGACGCTGCTGCACGAGATGGTCAAGCGCGACGCCAAGAAGGGCATCGCGTCGCTGTGCATCGGCGGCGGCATGGGCGTGGCCCTGACCGTCGAACGCTGAACGAGGCATGCATCAACCTACTGCGCCAACCCATGGCGGGCCTGTGCTGCTCGCCGTACGGGTGTACGGCTGTGCTGCTCGACCCACCCTGGGCTGGCTCGCTACGGTTGCTGCACGCCTCGTTCCGTCCTATTTTCGAATCACCACTGAAGGAGACTGAACATGAGCCAGAAAGTTGCCTACGTCACGGGAGGCATGGGTGGCATCGGAACCGCCATCTGCCAGAAGCTCGCCAAGTCCGGCTTCAAGGTCATCGCCGGTTGCGGCCCGAGCCGTGACTATCAGAAGTGGCTGGACGAGCAGAAGGCCCAGGGCTTCACGTTCTATGCGTCGGTCGGCAATGTGGCGGACTGGGACTCGACGGTCGAGGCCTTCCAGAAGGCCATCGCCGAGCACGGCGCCATCGACGTGCTGGTCAACAACGCCGGCATCACGCGTGACCGCATGTTCCTGAAGATGACGCCCGACGACTGGAAGGCCGTCATCGACACCAACCTGAACTCCATGTTCAACGTGACCAAGCAGGTCGTGCCGGGCATGGTGGAGAAGGGCTGGGGCCGCATCATCCAGATCAGCTCGGTCAATGGCGAAAAGGGCCAGGCCGGCCAGACCAACTACTCCGCCGCCAAGGCCGGCATGCACGGCTTCACGATGGCGCTGGCGCAGGAGCTGGCGGCCAAGGGCGTGACGGTCAACACCGTGAGCCCGGGCTATATCGGCACCGACATGGTCAAGGCCATCAAGCCCGAGATCCTCGAAAAGATCGTCGCCACCATCCCGGTCAAGCGCCTCGGCACGCCGGATGAAATCGGCTCCGTGGTGGCCTGGCTGGCCGGCGAGGACAGCGGCTTCACGACCGGTGCCGACTTCTCCTGCAACGGCGGCCTTCACATGGGGTGAGGTCGGACCGAAGACCGTCCTGAGGACGGTCTGACGCCGACCGAACGACCGCGCGCATCCCGGGCGCGCGGGCTGGGGGAAGGCAGGACCGAAGACCGTCCTGAGGACGGTCTGACGCCGACCGAACGACCGCGCGCATCTTGGGCGCGCGGGCTGGAACGAGAAAGAACGGGCGCGGCAACCGAGGCCGGTAGCCCGCCCCGGGGCCCGCTCAGCGGCTCACGACGCGCTGTGCAGCCAGCTCGGCGCGCAGCTTCTCGGCCTGGTCTTCAAAGCGCACCGCGGTCAGGCCCAGCACCGGGTCCTGCTGCAGCGCGGTGTCGAGCTTGGAGCGCCCGGTCCAGCGCTGCACCAGCTCCTGGCCGATCTCATAGAGCTTGCGGTTCTTGGCCTCGGCATCGGCCAGGGCCGTGGTGCTGCGTTCCAGCAATTGCACGAGCACCTGGTTGGCCTGCTGGCGGGATGCCGCCTCCTGGCGCGCCGCGATCAGCTGCTGCTGCAAGGCCTGATCGCGTTCGCCGGCCTGGGCTTCGGTCTGCTGCTGCGCCTGTTTGGCGGCCTGCAGCTCCGCGCGCAGCGCGTCCAGCTCGGCCTCTCGGGCCTTGAGCTTGGCCGCGGCGCCGGCGATCTGTGCCTTGGCGCTGGCGGCGTCCTTCTGGGCGGCCGTGGCCTCGGCCTCGGCCTTGGCCTTGTCGGCCTGCAGCGTGGCCTGCTGCTCCTGCGCGGTACGCAGGGCCGTCTGGGCGCGGCGCAGGGCCTCGCGCTCCTTGGATACCTTGGCGTCCTGGGCCTGCGCGCCCACGGCGAGCGATGCAGCCAGCAGCAAGAGCGTGATGCGCGTCATCATCAGAACCTCGCGTTCAGGTCGAGCTGGAACACCTCAATGCGCAGCGGTGCGCTGCTGAGGTTGCCGATCGCGCCGGCGGCATCGAAAACACGCACGCCGTCGTCCAGGTTGCGCGTGCTGGTCCAGCGCGCGGCCAGCCAGAAGTTCTTGTCCAGGCCGTAGCTGCCGCCCAGGCTCCAACCCTTGTAGTTGGTGCCGCCGAGGTGCCAAGTGGTGTCGGTGAAGCCGTCGATCCAGGCGTCGCGCTGCACCAGCCGGTAGGCGGCAAAGGCCTGCCAATCGCCACGGCGGGCCACGCGCAGGGCGCCGGCCTGGACGCGCGCCTGCACCGCCGTCGTCTTTTCGAGGAGGGTGCGCTCCGGGCGGGCCGGGTCGCGGAAGCTGACGCCGGCGCGGCGCTCGATGTCGGCGATGTCGAAGCCGGTGTTCTTGATCCAGTCCAGCGTCATGCCCACCGGCACCGGCAGCAGATCGTCGAGCTGCAGGCCCAGCGTCAGGTTGACGGGACGGAACTTGGACGCCAGGCCCCAGGTCGGCGCGGCCGTGCTGGTCGGGTCGTTCAGGTTGATCAGCGTGTTGCCCTTCAACCGCAGGCCGGGCGCGTACTGCGACGCGAAATAGTTGGTCGTGCCATTTTTTGGCCCGCTGGGCGGCGGGTTGGTCTCGCGCTGACCTTGCATGTTGCGGAAGTCGTAGGCCGCCAGGCCCAGCTTGAACTGCACGCCACGGGCCAGGTCGATCTCGCCGCCCAGCTGGGCGCCGAACAGCCATTTATCGCTGGTCGTCAGCTGCAGTTCCTCCAGCGGGAACACACCGGCCGTCGCGAACAGCGAGCGCTTCGGCGTGAACACCTGGTTGAGCTTGGCCGCGACGCCGTCGAAGGCGAGGTCATCCGGCCAGGCCAGGTCGGTGCTGTAGAAGGGGTTGGGCATGCGGCCGAAGTCAGCGGACAGGCCGTTGAAGAACAGCGGCGGCTGCCAGCGGATGTAGGCGCGGTCCAGGCCGATGGTGTAGCGGTTGAAGTCGTTGCCCAGGGTCTGCGACGTCGACGTGGCGCTGTTGCCCGTGCTGCCGGTGGCCAGGCGCACGCTGGCCAGCACCTGGTCGCTGAGCTTGGCATCGACCTCCAGCCGGCCACGCAGCGTCATGCGCTGGCGCTCGTTCGTGGTGTTGGGCAGGTCCACCGCCCAGGCCGGCGATGCGGTCTGCTTGCGGAACTCCTCGGCCGGCACATTGCCCTTGTCGAAGATCTCGCTCTGGCCGCGCACGCGCAGATCGCCGCTGACCTTGATGCGGCCGACCCAGTCCGGCAGGGCATCGGGCTGGCCCCAGCGCTCGCCCTTGGCCTGGGCCAGCACCTCGGCCTTGATCTCGTCGCGCATCTGCTGGCGCACCGTTTCGGGCACATAGGGGATGCGCAGCACCTTGGGTGCGGTGGCGTCGGCCTGGGCCGACGCAGCCGGTGCTGCGGCGGCAGACTGGGCCGTGGCCTGAGCCTGCTTGAGGATGGCCTCGGCCTTGTCGCGGGTCAGCAGGCCCTGGGCCACCAGGGCATCGATCAGGGCCTGGGTCGTGGCGCGCAGGCGGGCGAGTTCCTCCTTGTCGGAAGACTGGGCCTGGGCGGGCAGGGCGGCGGCAATGAGGCTGGCGGCCAGCAGGGTGAGGATGGGTTTCATGGTCGGGTGGGGGAAACGGAATCAGAGGCTGGGATGGCTCTCGGCCTCTTAGGCTTGCGGGCGCACGCTGAGGCGAAAGCGCATCGGTTGCGACAGGGCGACGGCCGGGGGCGGTGGCAGCTTGAACTGGCGGCGGGTTTCCTCCAGCGCCGCGCGCAGCGCGACGTCGTTGGCGTCATTGCCGCTCGGGCTGAGCTCGAAGCGCTGGATGCCGCCGTCCTTGTCCAGCCAGATCGCAAACGTGGCGGTCAGTTGCTCGGCATCCGACTTCAGCCGCTTCTCGATCTCGCTTTGCAGCAGCTGGCGCGCGTTGTTGGCATAGAAGCGCTCCTGCGCCCGGTCGGCGGCCGTGCCGGCCGGACCGCCGGGGCCGGTGTTGGGGGTACCGCCGGCATAGTCCTTGGACACGCTGCCGGCCGCGAAGGCACTGGGGCCGTCGCCGGCCGCGCCTTCCATCTTGATCGACTCGGCCGGCTTGGGCGCCTCGACCTGCTTGATCTGCTCCTCGCGCATCACCTGCTTGGGCTCGTCCTTGGGCGGCTCGGGCTTCTTCTCGTCCTTGGGCGGCGGCGGGGGCGGCGGCGGCGTGTCGGGCAGGATGGAGATCTTGGCGACCTGGCGCTTGGGCGGCTCGGCCTTCATGTGCGTGACGCCCCACCACACGGCCACGCCCACGCCCACAAATCCGAGGGCCACCGCCAGCTTGATCCAGCGGCTGCGGCGGCGGGCAGCGGCTTCGGCTGCCGCTTCGAGGGCGGCTTTTTCGGCGGGCGTGCTCATCATGTGCCGATCCTGGACGTGACCAGCCCCATATTGACCTGCAGCTTGTTGCACAGGTCGATGATGGCGACGACGTTGGCGTACTGGGCGCGCTGGTCGCCCTTGATCGCGACCGACATGCCCGCGTCGCGCGCCTTGGCGGCCGCAAGTTGGGTTTCGAGTTCGGGCAGGCTGACGCCCACGCCATTGAGCAGCACCGCGCCGTCGGGCATGACCTGGACGATCTTGAGCTCGTGCTTCTCGGTGCTGGGCTTGTTGCTGGGCTTGGGTAGGTTGATGCTCAGGCCCTGCACGGAAGCCGTGGTCATCAGGATGAACACCACCAGCAGCACATAGGCCAGATCCAGCATCGGCGTGACGTTGATGCTGTCATAGGGTTTGGCTTCGCTCTGGACTTGCATGGTCTCAGTTTTTCATTCCGCCGTGGCGCGCTTGGTGACGAAGCCGATCTCGGTGATGTCCAGCTTCTTGGCCACCTCCAGCACCTCCATCACCTTGCCGTACTGCGCGGCGGCGTCGGCCTTCAGCACCACCGGCAGGTTGGGGTTGGCCGACTTGTACTGGGCCAGGGAATTGCGCAGCTGGTCCATGTCGACCGGGTAGGCGTCCAGAAAGACGCCGCCGTCCGCCGTGATCGTGATCGCGCGTGTCTGTGGCTTGGCCAGATTGTTGGCCGCCTGTGTGACAGGCGAATTCACCTTCACGCCCTGCACCGAAGCGGTGGTCAGGATGATGAACACCACCAGCAGCACATAGGCGAGGTCCAGCATCGGCGTGACGTTGATGTCGTCATACGGCTGGTTGTCTGACTTGACGTCCGCGGACATTTCACGCGCTCCAGTTCGAAGGACGCACCTCGTCGCAGACGAGGTGCTTCATCCAGCGGCCGCCGTGGAGCCGGCTTTGCCGGGCCACTGGCGGCGCCCCCTTGAGGGGGCCGGCGAAGCCGGTAGGGGGTGGGCTCATGACTGGCCGTACAGCTCGGCGACGCGGGTGATGAACTCGTCGATGAAGATCTGCATGTCCGAGGTCGCGTTCTTGATCTGGGCGGCCAGGTAGTTGTAGCCAAACAGCGCCGGGATCGCGACGCCCAGGCCGGCCACGGTGGCCAGCAGCGCGGCGGCAATACCCGGGGCGATGGCATTGACGTTGACGTCGCCCGCCGCCGCGATGGCCGCGAAGGTGATCATCACGCCCACCACCGTGCCCAAGAGGCCCAGGAAGGGGCCGCCCGAGATCGCGATGGTCAGCAGCACCATGCCCGAGTTCAGCTTGGCGTTCTCGCGCACATAGTCGGCATCCACCGAAGCCTTCACCGCGTCCAGCGACGCGCCGCTCAGCGGCTTGGCGCCGGCCTCGCCGGCCTTGCGTTTGGCCAGCTCACGCACACCGGCCAGGTAGAGGCGGTAGATCGGCGAGTTCGGATGCGGGGCATGGGCCTCGAGCTGCAGCAGCTCGTCGTTGGCCTCGCGGAAGCGCTTGACGAAGCTGCGGTTGGCCTTCTCGACCTTGCTGACCAGCACGCCCTTGCTGACCATCACCCAGCAGGCGATCGCGAACATGATGCCCAGGATGATGATGACGACCCAGGCGTCGACCGTCAGGTTCTTGATCAGGATGCCCATATAGCCGTGGCTCTCGCCCGAGGCCTCGGGGCTGTCCTTGGACTCCTTGTTGGAGGCCACCAGCTTGCTCTCGGCGCCCTGGGCACCGGCGCTCACCGCGATCCAGTCACCGCTGCGCAGCGCGGCGGCAATCTGCACCTCGTCCATCAGGCCGCGAGCGCCCTCACCCAGGCGCAGGCTGTTGCCCAGCGCCGGCGTGGCCGCGTCGCCCTGCGCCACCTGCGCGCCGTTGACGAACAGCGTCGCCTTGCCCGAGCCCAGGCGCAGCGCGATCTGCGTCCAGCGCGTGGCGACGATGTCGCCGCCGCTGAGCTCGGCCTTGTCGGCCCGCAGCACCGCCTTGCCGCCCTTGACCTCCAGGCTCAGGCCGCCCCATTGCAGCAGCTTGCCGCCGCCCTGCACCTCGTCGAGCTTGACCCAGACGCTGGCGGTCAACTGGTTACCGGCGTCGACGATGGCCTTGTCCGACAGCGCATAGACGATGGCCTCGCCGCTGAGCTTGGCGCTGGCCGCGAGCAGGCCGTTGGGCTCCAGCGCCGGCGGCGTGGCCGGCTTCAGCAGGCCCAGGGCATCGGCGCCGCCGTTCTTGTCGGAGAAATGCAGGGCCGCCACCGTGCTTGCATCGAAGCCGGTCGCGTCCGCCTCGGCCGCGGCCTTGGCATTGCCGCCGTAGACATAGAACACGTTCTTGTCCGTGCCGGGCAGCACGCTGGGCAACTGCACCCACAGCACCGCCAGTTCGTTGACGCTGTCGAAGCGCTCGATGCTGAACTTCAGCGGCGTCTTGTCGTCGCCCGCGATCACGCGCAGGTCCGAGCCGTCCTCCTTGGCCGCCGTGAAATCGAAGTTGCCCGAATGCAGGCGCACGGCCACCGTCACATTGCTCGCGGCCTCCTTGGTTTCGATGCCCTGTGCCGAGGTGTTGAGCGTGATCTTGGCGCGCTCGCTCCAGTCGCCGTTCCACCAGGCATGGGCGGTGGAGGGCAGCAGCGCCGCAGCGCAGGAGAGCACGAGGGAGGAAAGGGCTGTTCGCATCATGGCGTGGGAAGGTTGAATCACGAGGAGCCGAAGCCGAGGAACTCGAGCAACAGATTGCGGCGCTTGCGGCGTTTCTTCTTGTCGTCATCGGCATCGCTGCTGGCGAGGCCGGCGCTGGTGGGCGTCAGCGCGGTGTTCGGCGGGGCCGAGAGCACCGGTGCCGGCGCATCCACCTTGCCACCGCCGGTGGTCTTGCCGCCGACCTGGATGTCGATCGCGTTGACCACCCGCTCAGCCGCCAGGAAGGCATTGCCCTTGGAGCGGATGCCCGCCTCGCCGGCATTGATGTCGCCGGCCGGTGCGTAGAGGTCGAGGTTGCTTTGCGCGTTCAGCACCGCAATGCCCGAGCCGCTGAAGGAGCCGGAGGTGTCGTAGACCAGGTTTCCATTGCTGTCCAGGCGCAGCACCGGGGCGGGCGCACCCACCACCGTCTTGGCGCCGCGGCCGGCGTCGATATTGCCGGCCTTGGAGAACAGCAGCAGGTCGCCTTCGTCCAGCGTGAAGACGCGCGACTGGTTCACCGCGAAATCGGCCTGCACCAGCGCGGAGATGTTGCCGCCGTTGACGGTCACGATGCCCAGTTGGCTCGGTGATTTGCTCAGACCGCTGGCCACGACCTCGCCGGCATTGACGCCTCCACCCGGTGCAAACAGGGAGATATCGCCTCGTTGAATTGTCTTGACTTGGCTGGCGGGCAACAGGATGTCGCCGGCCGGACGTTGGGCCAGTCCCTCGACCGGGAAGACCGTGTTCACGGCCAGATAGCCGTTGGCATAGGCCTGCCAGCGGGCATCGCCATCCAGCGCGGCCGCCGCGCGGCCGGCGGTGCGCAGTTCGCCGACGAGCTGACGGTTCAGCCAGGGGATCTGGCGCTCCACCGGCAGTGCCTCAAAGGCCGCCAGCGCGTCGGCGTCGGCCAGCTGTGGCTGCGAGGTCACCTGGCGCACGTAGTCGCCGAGGGCCTTCAACTGCTGAGGTTGGGCAACGTCCAGCATCACCTGTTGGCGGGCCGCCGCGGTCAGCGTCGCAAAGCGCTGCAGCAGCAGCGTGGGCACCGCGGCGGCGCGCTGTGCCTCGGGCAAGCCGCCAAAGGCCTGCGCCGCCTGCTCAACGCTCAGATCGCTCCAGGCCGGCAGTGTCAGGCTGCCCGCTGCCTTGGCGTAGGCAGCCACAGCCGGGTCGTCCACCGATTTGCCGAGCAGGGCTGCAATGCGCCGTGCCTGGTCTCCGGCCTCGGCCCGTGCCGGCAGGGCGCGCACATAGTTGCCGAGGCCACTTTGATAAGCGGAACTGCCGAGCAAGCTGCCGATGGCGTCCAGTTGCGCGGATGCCGAGAGTGCCGCGAATGCCGCTGCATCGCCGGAGCCGCCCACGGCCCGGTAAAGCGCACCGACCTTGCCTTGCCAGCCGCTGACGCCCAGCAGCTCAAAGCCCTTCAGCGTTGCACCGCGGTAGTCGCCGTCGTCGCCCCGCAGGCCGGCGATCACGGTGATGTTGGCGCCCTGGTTGGGCAGCAGCGTGCTGTTGTTCGTGCCGCCGGACGCGACGATGCCGGACTTGGTGCCGGAGTCCAGCACCACATCGCGACCCGCCATCAGCACCAGGTCGCCAGGACCGGCCACATCGATGGCCAGGTCCCGGATGTCGCGACCGGCCTTGAGCAGGGACAGCTCGCTGACCGGCACGGGCCCGGTCGGGTTGTCGAGACGGCGGTCCTGGTGCTGGACATTCATCGTCGCGGAACTGCCGCTGAAGTTGATGTCACGTCCTGCTTCGATGTCGACCGGGCGCGCCGACCGGAAGTTGCTCGTCAGCACGACATCACCTGTCGCCGCCACTAAGCGAACCGGATCACGGCCACTCGCATCGAGCATCGGCGCGATGACGGTGCCGGGCAAGGCCGGAGGGGTGTAGCCACGGTCGGCTTTTAGCACGGCCTGCGCGTAGCTCGTTGCGTTGTAGGTGCCCGCGTCGAGCGCGGGACCCACCGATCCGATGGCGACGTCGGCCAGCTTGATGTCGGACTGCGCCAACAGAACCGTTCGTGCCACCCCGTTGGGGTTTTGCGCCAACTTCTGATCCAGCTGAATGGTGCCGTTCGCTGCAACGATCTGGACTGCACCCGGCAACTGCGGGTCCACAGCAGAGCTAACGTCGCTGCGGCCGACCTCGCTGCGCAGCCGTACATCCCCACCCGTGCTCAGCAGGTTTAAAGACGCGTTGGTGTCGAGGCCGACCAGGACGGATGCCGAACCCAGCGTATTGCCGGCCCTCAGGGCCGTCGGCGCGACCGACAGCGCCGCGCTGCGTACGGCGGCCATATCGATCCCGGTTGCGGCCTGCACCTGCACGCGGGTGCTGCCGAACAGGAGCTGCAGGCGCGCGTCCGGTGCTTCGGTAGTCGCCGTCTCATCGCTGCCGATGCGTCGGCCCGAGGTCACCGACAGGTCGCCCTGGCTCGCGAACAGGCGCCCCGCCAACACGTCACGACCGGCCTGAAGCGCCACGCTGCCGCCACCGCGCGTGAAGACGCTGGCGGCCGCCCCGGTCGATGCGTTGGCGGCGACGCGCCAGCCATTGCTCGCGGCCGAGGCATGCATCTGCACGGCGTCACGGCCGGCATTCAACGTGATGCTGCCGCCGCCGAAGGTGGCGATGCCCTGGTTGAACAGGTCGTAGCGTGACCACCAAGCGCTGGGCGCGTTGCCGACGACGCCAGCGCGCCACCACCACTGCGTGACGTCGCGCTGCGTCGTGCCGAGAACGGCGCCCTTCAGATCGCGGCCGGCATTGACATCGATGGCCCCGCCGTTCTTTAGGAAGGGGCTGTTGCCCGCGACCTGCAGGTTGGTCTTCAGCGCGTCGAGGTCGATCCCCAGCGGGTTGCTGACCGGCGCTGTGGTGGGTGCTACGGTTGGTGCCATGGTCGGGGTGTCCGCCACTGCCTGAACTGCAGCCGCCTTGACCGAGGCCACCTCGACGGCGGCCGCTGGCGTGGTGGCTGGGCGCGCGGTGGGCGGAGGTGGCGGCAACGTGTTGCGCGTGGTGTTGTTGCCGTTGCCGACACTTGGCGAGGTAGGCGCCGGTGTCGGCGCGCTGGTCGGTGCCGCTGTCGGTGCCGGGGTTGGCGCTGCAGTGGGCGACGCCGTAGGGGCTGATGTGGGCGCTGAAGTCGGGCCTACGGTCGGGGCTGACGTGGGCGCTGTAGTCGGTGCCGCTGTTGGTGCCGCTGTGGGTGCCGCTGTTGGTGCCGCTGTGGGTGCCGCTGTGGGTGCTGCTGTGGGTGCTGCTGTGGGTGCTGCTGTGGGTGCTGCTGTGGGTGCTGCTGTGGGTGCTGCTGTGGGTGCTGCTGTGGGTGCTGCGGTTGGCGCAGCCGTGGGTGCTGCGGTCGGCGCAGCCGTGGGTGCTGCGGTCGGCGCAGCCGTGGGTGCAGCGGTTGGCGCAGCTGTGGGTGCTGCGGTTGGCGCAGCCGTGGGTGCTGCGGTCGGCGACGGTGGTGCCGGCATGATGTATGCGGCGGAGCCATCCTGGTCCGTCACTGGAACACCGGTCGTGTAGACCTTCGCCCCGATGTTGGTGAGCACCACATCGCCCGCCGAAGCGAGGCGCAGCGCGCCCGTCGTGCTTCGCACGGTGACCGTGGGTGGCGTCGCGCCGGTGCCACTGCGCCCAATGTTGAGCGAGACATTGGGTGCTCCGGAGCGAACGGCCAAGCTGTTGGCAGATCCGATGTCGGCTCCGGCCACCAGCCTCAGACCGCCCGCGAGGGCGCTGCTGGCCACCCAGGTGTCCAGGTTGCTGGCGGTGCTGGTCTGCGTGGGCGCGAAGCCGGCGCTCAAGCCGTTCGTGATGTTCAAGTTGCCCGCGGCGCGCAGCGTCACGGCCGTCTCGGCGGCATGGGGCGTGAGCCCGCGGTCGGCGGCGGAGAGCAAGGGCAGATTCCAGTCGGCGGCCAGCGAAAGATCGGCACTGGAGCGGATCTCGGCGAGCGCCCGGACGCGGGTCACGGCCAGCGCCGACGCGGGCTGGTTGGCCATCAGTCGGTTGGCGGTCTTTTCTGCCGCCGCGTTGATGAAGCTGCGGCTTTCGTTGTCGACGGTCTGGATCCCCAGGATCGGAGAGGGTGTGGGCGCGGCCGTCGGTGCTGGAGTTGGCGCAGCGGTCGGGGCGGAGGTCGGTGCTGCGGTTGGGCTCGCTGTGGGCGCGGCGGTCGGTCCCGCCGTTGGCCCAGCCGTCGGTCCCGCGGTCGGCGCAGCGGTCGGCCCCGCCGTGGGGCCTGCTGTTGGTCCTGCGGTGGGGCCAGCCGTCGGCCCCGCCGTGGGTGTGGCGGCTGGCGGGGCGACCGGCGGCGGCGGCGGCAGTGTGTTGCGGGTGGAGTTGTTGCCGTTGCCGACCGACGGTTGGACTGCCGCGGCCTGTATGCCCGTTCCGCTGATCGATGCGATAACGACGCTTGCTACTGATGGCGCCGCAAATGGCTTCGCAGTCGGCGGCGGCGGCGGAAGCGTGTTACGTGTGGTGTCGTTGCCATTGCCGGCACTCGGTGAAGTCGGTGCTGGCGTCGGCTGTGCGGTGGGACCGGTTGTCGGCTGCGTGGTCGGGCCAGCGGTCGGTGCCGAGGTCGGGCCGGCCGTAGGTGCTGCGGTCGGGCCGGCCGTGGGTGCGGCGGTCGGTGCCTGCGTTGGCTTGACCGTGGGTGCCTGCGTCGGTTTGACGGTCGGCGCCGGCGCCGGCGCCGGCGTCAGGCCGGCCTTGATCTGGGTGACGCCGCTGTAGACCTTGACGGCCTGCACGTCGACGAAGCCAATGCCGTTCAGGCTGGAGCCAATGGCGGCGATGTTCACATCGTCGCCCACGCCGCTGCCGTTGCTCGCGAGGCCGGTGCGCGCTGCGGTCAAGGTCAGCACGCCGCTGGGGGCTGCGCCGTTCGGCGGGCTGCCGAGGTCGATGACCGAGCCGGTCTGTAGATTGATCGTCCCCGCTGTGCTGCTCAGTTCGGCGCTGCCGCCGCGGCCCGCGGCGTCGGCACTCGCCACCAGGGCGCCGCCATTCAGCAGCGTCAGGTCGCCACCGGCGGCGAGGCTGATGCGGCCCGCGGGCGCGGTGCTCGTGTTGAGCCTGCCGGCGATCTGCAGCGCGCCCTGGTCGCTGACGACGCTGATCTGCTTGGCCGCGAGCTGTGTGCCCGCGCCGAGTTGCTGATCATCCTTGCGATTGCGGATGTAGAGGGAATTGCTGAAATTGCCGTCACCGCCGGCCTGGAGCTGCGTGGCGAGCTGGTTCAGGTTGGTGGCGGCGGCGCTGTCCAGCGTCAGGCTGGCGCCTCTGGCGCCAGGTGCTGCGGTGCCGAGCAGGCTGCCGGCCAGCTCGATGCGGCCTTGTGGCGCGGCGATGGCGAGCCTACCGGCATCGCCCTGGCCAGCGGCTGAGACGTCGGCAACCGCACCGGCGGCCAGCGTGACCGAGCCGGTCGCACTCTGCAGGCTCAGCGAGCCGGCGGGAAGGTCGACCGCAGTGCCGCCGAGGCTGACGGTACTGCCGCGCACCGAAACGCGCGCAGCACTTCCGAGGGCGATGTCGCCGCTGGTGGCGTTGAGCTGCACGCTGCCGGCCGTGAAGTCGATGGCCGCGTTCTGGGCAATCTCGCCAGCGCTGACCTGCAGCCGGCCGGCCGGGCTGAAGCCGGTGGCCGGGCTTGACGGCGCCGGCGCTGCAGCGACGCTGAAACGGCCGCCAACCGCGACGCTGGCGTCGGCAGCGCGGCCACTGCCGATGACCGGCGTGGTGACCGCCAGCGCGCCACTGAATGTGCTGCTGCTCGCGCCGTCGAAGCGGACGGCCGAGCCGGCCTGCCACTCGGTGCGTGCGGCCTCGCTGCGCTGGGCTCCGGAAGCGACCGTGACGCGGTCCGTGGCCTTGAGGGCCAGGCTGCCGGCGGGAAGCGCGTCGGCCGGGCTCGCGGCGGGCTGCAACCCGCTGCTGTTGACGAGGGTGATGCGGCTGGCGCTGGCGCTGGCGTCGCCGCTGCCGGGTGCCCGCAGCAGCTGGCTGTCGAGGGTCAGGTCACCGAGCCCGCTGCCGCCCAGGCTGCTGCCGGCCGCAAAGTCGATCGAGCGGTAGCCGCGCAGGGTCAGGCTGTCGTTGGCACCGAGGCCGGCAAACCAGGCCGGGTCGAGCTGCCAGCTGGTGGCATCGCGTCCGGTGCCAACCGCGAGGCGCCCTGCGCCCAGGGTCAGGGCGTCGGCATTCAGGGTCAGGCCGGCGCCAGCAGCCGCGCTCCCGGAGCTGTCCACGGTGAGTGTGCCGCTGCCGGCGTCGAGCTTCACGTTCTGGCCGATGAGCAGTTGCGCGCTGCCGGTCAGCGTCGGGCTGCGCAGCAGCGCGGCTCCGCTGGCTTGGCTGGACAGACGCAGGGCCGCGCCATCGCCGGCGATGCGCAGATCACCGACCGATGTGGGCCCGAGCTTGGACGGGTCGGCCTGGGCCTGCAGTTGCGCGCCGTCGCCGAGGGTCAGGGTGTTGCTGGCGGCGAGGACGAGGTCGTTGGCGCGCAGCGGGCTGCCCGCGGCCACCGCGAGGCTGCCGGTGGTGACATTGAGGCCGCCTGCGTCGGCGGCCGCCGGGCCGGGCGTCGCGCCCAGCACCAGCAGGTTGGCCGCCAGCGCATTGAGTGACGCGGGATCGATGACCGAGGTCGCCGCATCGGTCGAGCTGCCGCCGACCTGCAGCGATGCCGCTGTCAGATAGACCTGGGCGCCGCGGCCCGGCAGGGCCGCGCCACTGGGCTGGGGCGTGGTGCCAGGGGCCGCCTGTAGCGAGGCGGCCAGGTTGAGCTGCTGGCTGGCAACCACCAGGCGGCCGGCATCGGTGCTGAGGGCCGGTGTTGGCAGGCCATTGCGCTGAGCCAGGGCACTGAAGAAGCTGTCCGACCCGACGGTGCGGATCTCGGAGCGCTTGAGCGCCTGTGCCGAGGTCTGGATGGACCAGGTGCTGGGCAGCGAACTGCGCAGCGAGGTGCCGGCGTCGGCGAGTTGAGCGCCGACATAGACGCTGCCATCGGGCTGGGTCAGCGCGGTGCCGAGGGTCAGTGGGGTGCCGCCTGTGACGGGCCGCACCAGATAGGCGCCGTCAAGGATGGCGTAGCGGGCCGGCAGCAGCGTGTAGCTGCCTGCCGGGACCGGGCCGCCGGCGCCGATGACGAGCTGTTTGCCGAGGGCGGGCGTGGCGCCCTGCATCAGATAGTCGAAGGCCCCCTGTAGGCCCTGCTTGGGCAGCAGCGCAAAAGCACCGTCGCTGCCGGTGAACACGTCGGTGGAGCCACCGGGGCCGGGAATGAATTGCCAGGCCAGCAACTGGCCGCCACCGCTGAGGTCGATGCTGCCGCCGGTCTGCAGGTCCACCACGGGGGCGGTGAGGCTGATGTTCTTCGCTGGCGGCGCCGTCAGCGACGCCGAGCTGCCAATCTGCTGCGGCGACTGCCAGTTGCCGCTCGTGGTCTGGCCGTAGATCAAGGCCTGCCCCGCCGAGCTGACGGAGATCGACGCGCCCTTGCGCTCGCGAATCGCGGTCGTGGCGTTCAGCGCGATGCTGCCGGAAGGCGCGCGCAGGGTGCCCGAGACGTCGATGGTGTCGGCCAGCAACTGCAGCGAGCCGCCGGCACTCAACGGCGCATCGGGCGTTGTCGAGGCGGCCGAGCCGTTCAGGGTGAGTTGGCGGCCAGTGGCGTCGACCGTGAAGCGGGTGTCGGAGGCCGGGTAGATCTGGGCCGCAGTGACGGTGGTGTCGGCCTGCGTCGTCAGGCTGCCGGTCAGCGAGCCCTTGGCATCCAGCTTGGCGGCCTGCAGGCGCAGATCCTGGGTCGCGCTGAGCGTGAGGCTGCCGACGCCCTGAGTGACCAGGCGCTCGCCCAGCACGAGGTTGGTGGCCTGAAGCACCAGTTGGCCATTGCCTGCGGTGGCGGAGGCGACTCGTTCCTGTTCGCCCCCTGCCTTGGACGCTTGCTGCGCAAAGCCCCAGCGCAGTTGGGTTGCCGTCAGCGTGGACGAATCCCGGTCGTTGAGCCGCAGCAGGGGCGCATCGATATTGAGCTGGCGGGCCAGGTTCAGGCTGGCCCCCGTGCCAAGCACCAAGCCGTCCTGCGCCGACAGCGTCAGATCGGCGACGCCGGAAGCTGCGATCTGATCCGCCGAGATCGACGCCCGGGGCACCAAGGTCGCAGCGCCCTGGAGATCGCCCGGGCGCAGCAGCGAGGAGAAGCCTGTCGCGGTCTTGGTGAGCGTCAGTGCGATCGGATCGGGGGCGGAGATCGGGTCGGTAAGGCCGCTCGTCAATGACACGCTGAGCCGGCCGCCGGCACGTTGCGAATCACCGCCGGTGGCCAGCATGCGGCCTTCCAGCAGCATCTGTGCATTGCCGGCGAAGCTGATACTGCCGCCGGCGCTGGCAACTGTCTGCCTTTGGGTCGTGGTGTTGCCCTGGTCGAGCAGGGTCACGTCCAAGGCGCCGGCGCTGCCGCTGGCATCGATCACGCTACCTGTTTGCCAGATCAGGCTGGAACGCAGCGTCCGGCTGGTGGACAGGCTGACCGAGCCGCCGTCCAGCACGCTGCCGCGAAGCAGCCCGTCGGTGCTGGGCGTGCGCAGCACCGTACCGGCAACATCCAGGCGGCTGTTGGCGCCAAGCCAGAGATAGCTGGGCGCGGCGACGTTGGTGCTGGCCGCGCCGGCGGTCATGGAGACGCGCCCGCCCGCTGCACGGGCCTGGCCGTCGAAGAACAGGCTGGTGGCGGCCGACAGCGATAGGCTGGTTCCAGCTTGCAGGTCAAAGCGGCTGCCGCTAGCGACGTTGATTGCACCCTCGGCCTGGTCCGGCCCGAATCCGCTGGACCGCAGGTCGAAGCTGACGCCCTGCGGCAACTGGGTCACGTTGAGGCCAGTCCCCGCGAAGGCCAGAGACGCCGAGGTGCCGCTGGGCTTGCTGCTTGTACCCGACCCCTGCAGCCAGGAGGCTGCGGTTGGTGCGATGACGGTGCCGGGCTCCACGGTCAGGGCGCGGCGCCCGTCGAGTGTGAAGGCGGTGAAACCGCCCTGGCCAAAAAACTCGGCCGACAGGCTCAGTCCATTGGGTGCCCGCGTCGCGTCCGCGGCGTTCACAGCCAAGGGGGTCGAAAAGCTGCCGATATCGAAAGACGGGGCAGTCAGGCTGAGGCTGCCACCGCGCGTCGTCGAGAAGCTGCGCAGCGTGATGCCAGAAATCTGCAATTGGCGTTGCGTCGACTGGTCGATCGTTTCGCCGCTGATCGTGTCCGCGAAGCCGGAGCTCAGCACGATGCTGCCGCCGTTGCCACCCCGCACCGTGCCGCTGGCGTCCACCAGCGCGCCGCCGGACACATCGAGCACCGCGCCCGGCCCCGTGATCACGCTGCGCTGTGAACTGAGCGTGATGCTGCCGCCGGCCGTTCCAGCGCTGGAGCCAGCGCCGTCCAGCAACGCATTGACCCAGTCACCCGAGGCATCCAGCACCACCTGGCGGCCCAGCTTCACATCGCCGGTGCGCAGGCTGCGCGCGCTGAGGCTACCGCCCGGCAGGCGTACCGAGCTGTCGATCAGCACGCCGCCGCCCTGCGAATTCAGGGCCAGGCTGGCGAGCCGGGGCAGGTTCAGCTGGCCGATCTCGGCCTTCAAGGTCAGGTCGCGTGCGGTGCTGATCGTGATCGCGCCAAATCCGCTCGCCTCGAGCTGGTCGGCGGACAGGGTCGACACCCAGCCGCCGCCGGGGGCTGCGGCCAAGGGGTCGGTCAGCAGCGTGTTCCAGTTCGCGCCGCTCAGGCTGGTCGCACTGCGGCTGATGTCCAGCGCACCGAGTATCGGGCCCAGGTAGCCCGCGCCGGCACTGAAGGCGCCGTCGGGGCCATGAAACGCAGTGCCCAGCTCCAGGCTGGCCGGCTTGGCGAGCGCGTCGAGGCCGTTGGTCTGGCGCCGGCCAACCGTCGTGCCGCCCAACAGTTTGCCGCCCAGCACCTCGTTCGGTGCCAGCACGAACAGCGAGCCACCAGCGCTGCCGGAAACATAGCCGGATTCCAGCCGTCCGGGCGTCAGCGTCCCGTAGGCCACTGTGGCGCCGTTGCGCTTCCAGCTGGTGACGTTGGTGAAGGCGTTGGTGATGCCGGTGTAGACAAGGTCCTTGGGGGCATCGGAGAGCGAATAGGTCTTGCCGGTGCTCGCGGTCAGCACCGTGGGCGACACCACCGCATCGGTGTAGTTGACCTTGCCGCCCGAGACATTCAGCGTCGCGCTGTTGGCCATCACGACGGCCTCGCCGGCCAGCAGGCTCAACGAGCCACCGACGGACATGCGCTCGCTGGCGCTGCGCTGCAGCGCGCTGCGGTAGCTGGCCAGGCTGCCCAGGATGGGCGAGCTGTTGCGGACGTCCAGCGTGACCTTGTTGCGGTAGAGCAGGCCGCTCTTTTGCAGCGGCGAATCCGCGAGGTCGTTGCTGCCCAGCAGCTCGGTGGTGACGAAGAAGCGGCCGGCGCTCAAGGTCGTGTCGGTGGTGCCCGACAGGTCGATGCTGGCGCCTTCGCCGATCAGCACACGACCGGCATCGGGCTTGAACTCGAACAACTTGCCCGGCGTCGGGTCGTAGATCGGTGTGGTCGTGGCGCGGATGGAGGCCTGCGCGCCCGGGGCGACGACCTGGGCATTGGGCCTGAGCGTGATGTTCTGGCCGTTGAACTGCAGCCGTGACGCGACAAAGGTGGAGCTGTCGTCGGAGCTGAGCGGTTTGCCGTCGGCGCCATTGTTGTCCGGCAGGATCTCCGTGCGGCTGCCGCTGCCGAGCACGAGGTCGCCGTTGACCTGGGCGCGCTTGTAGCTCGGGCTGCCGCTACCGATGCCGTTGCCTGTCGAGGCTCCACCTTGCGCCAGCAGCAGGATGGAGCCGTTCTGGGACACGCTCGTCGTCGCCGTGACCCGGCCCGACTGGTTCACCGCCATGCCCACCAGCGTGGTGTTGCCGCGCGGCGTCGAGATCACGCCGGCAGCGTCGTTGCTAACGCTGCCATCGCCCGCCTTGTCGAGGCCGGCGCGGCCCAGGTCGACCAGCAGGCCGCGCACCGACGGCACAGCCGGGTTGACCTCGGAGGCGTACAGGGTGTCGCCGGTGGGCAGGCGCAGATAGGCCTCGGCGCCCGCGCCCAGCACCACCTGGCCGCCGGGCGAGGTGATCGTGCCGGCGTTGCTCACCTGCTTGGCGAACAGGAAGATGCGCCCGCCCTCGGCGCTGGTGAGTTGAGCGCCGGCGTCGACCCGCACAAAGCTGCTCGAGAACAGCCCCGGCGAGTTCGCGGGGTCATGCAACACCGAGAACGCTGCATCGCCGCCGGTGATGTTGCCGCCAAAGCCGGCCTTGAAGTCGGCGTCGCGCGGGCTCAGCGTCGTCGCGATCAGGCTGCCCACATTGACCTGGGCACCGCCGCCGAACAGGATGCCGTTGCGGTTGTAGAGGATGACCTCGCCGCCGTTGGTGGCCTTGAGCGAGCCGAAGATCTGGCTGGGGTCGTTGCCGTTGATGCGGTTCAGCGCGCTCGAGCCCTTCTGGGCCATGTCGAAGGTGACCGCGTTGCCGGCGCCGATGTTGAAGCTGTTCCAGTTGTAGATCGCGCGGGTGCCCTGCTGGTCGATGGTCATCGAGCGGCCATCGGGGCTGATGATCGGCTGCGTTGTCCGTTCGGCGCCATTGCTGTAGGCGCGCCAGCCGGGGATCGTGGCCGACGGGGTCGACGGCACCGGCAGCACCGGCTTGGTCTGGGCCAGGCTGGTGAGCGGCATCGATGCCGCCAGGGCCACGATCAGCGGCTGCAGCAGCGCGTGGCCCGCATGGGGCCAGGGCGGTGAGACGTCGGCCGCGCGCGCCGTCGGGCGCGGTGCGGGGGTCAGGGGACGCTGCGGATGCTTGATGTGGCGGGGCATAGTCAGAACTTCACGAACATGCGCGCATGGGCACGGGTGCCCGGCTTGGGGGCGCCGGCGATGGCCCGGTGGGCCTCGGCGATGGTCAGGTCGAGGTTGACGCCGCTGCGGCTGGCGAATCGGACGCCCACGCCCGTGCCCAGCAGCGGCTGGCGCAAGGCCTGGCCCGGGTCGGGGTTGATGGTCTGCACGCGGCCGGCGTCCACAAAGGCCAGCAGGCTCAGCTCGCCGAGGTCGGCCAAGGCCTCGCCGGGGTGCCGGCGTTGCAGCCAGGTGGCGAGGTTGGCGCTGCGCAGTTCGAGTGAGGCCATCAGGCCGAGGTCGCCGACGGCGGCGCTCTCGTAATAGCCGCGCACCGTGTCGGCGCCGCCCAGGGTGAACTGCTCGGCGCTGGTGAGCTGCTGCGTGGCCAGCTGGCCGGCGACGCGGCCGGCGATGCTGAAGTTGGCGAAGTTCTCGGTGTGGCGCAGGTCCATGCGCAGCGTCGAGAAGCCGCCGTCGGCGCCCTTGCGCGAGCAGCGGAACTGGTCGTCCACGCCGATGCTGCCGTCCTCCAGCTCGCAGCCGTCGATGCGGCGCGCCAGCAGCGGGCTCAGGCCAAAGCTCATCGTCAGCGCGAGCTGGCCCTGGCGGCTGGGGCCGAACCAGTTGGCCGTGTAGCCGGCCTGCAGCGGCATATAGCGCAGCGGCTTGGTGATGCTGGCGCTGCCAAAGCGCACCTGCTGCTGCACATTGCGGTAGTCAAAGCCCAGGCTCAGGTTCTGCGCCCATTGCTCACTGATGCCCAGGTTGATGCCATAGCGCAGGCCCAGGGTGTTGCCCTTGCCCAGCACCTGGGTGCCGCCCAGCGAATTGGTGTTGCTGCTGGAGTGGGTGGCGTAGAGGCTGAGGTTGTCGCCCTGCGCCAGCGGGATGCCGTAGTTCAGCACGGTCACCGTGGTCTGCTTGGGCGCGGTGGGCGCGGTCGTCACGGTCAGGCCGATGCTGTGGCCGAGCTGCCAGAGGTTGTCGTAGCGCAGGTTGGCGGTGGCCCGTTCGGCGGTGGTGTTGGCGGTGGCCGCATTGCTGACCTCGACGAAGCCCGACAGCGGCAGCTTGTCCTTGACCTGCAGCTCGGCCTCCACGGTGCCGGGCAGCAGGCCCGGGCGCAGCACCGGCTGGACCTGGCGGGTCTCGCTGTTGTTGACCTGGGCGAGCTGCTTTTGCACCTCGTTGAAATTCGGCACCTGGCCCTCGGCAAGCTCGGTCACCCGCTCGCGGATGCGGCCCTGGTCGTAATAGCGCGCGCCGGTCACGGCCAGCCGGTCGACCCGGCCTTCCAGCACCTTGAGCCTCACCACGCCGCCGTCCACCAGCTGCTCCGGCAGGTCGACGAAAACGGTCAGATAGCCGGCGTTCTGGTAGGCCTTTTCCAGCGCGGCGCGGGCCGCCTCGGCGTCGTCCAGGCTGCGCTGCGGCCCGAGGAAGGGCATCACCGCGCGCTCGATCGCGGCGGCGCCCAGCACCGTGTTGCCCTCGACCTCGTATTCCAGGATGTCGAAGCGCGGCGCGCTGACCGGGGGTTGCTGGGCGAAGGCGGCACCGGCGCAGGCCAGGGCGAGGCCGGCCAGCGAGGCAGCCAGAAGGCGACGGTGAGGTCCGGCGGTGCGGGTGTGGGCGAGGGGCTTCAAAAACTATCCGGCCCCTTGGGCAAGGGGCCGGCTCCAGAACATGGCGGGAGTGTCGTGACAAGCAACGAAGGGGTTATGAAAAAGCGTAGTCCGAACGGACCACGCCCCCTCGTTGTGGTGGGCCTCAGGCCCGGCGGCGTTCGCGGCGTTGGCGGCGGCCATGGGCCGCCAGCAGCAGGCCGCCGAGGGCCATCAGGCCCCAGGTCTGGGGCTCGGGCACGGCGCTGATGTTCAGCCCGCCGGTGGTGTTCAGCGTGAGGCCGCTGAAGGCCACGTCATTGGCGGCGACATTGATCAGGCGTGCCGGGCCGAGGCTGGCAGCGTAATCGGTGGTGTTGACGCGCGCGATCGCCGCAGCGTAGTCGGCCGTGCCTTTGGCGGCCTTGATCAGGTTGACGGGGCCGGATCCCTGCAGCGTATAGCTCAAGAAGTACTTGCTGGAATTGGGATCCTTGATGAAACCCCAGTAGCCGTCACTGGATTTATTATCAAACTCATCGAAGGCCACCTTGGCAAGACTGCTTGTGCCGTTGACCTTGCTTCGGTAGAACCAGGATGAGATTCCAACCGGGTTGGTAGGGCAGACAAAAGTTCCGCTGCGGCAGACATCAGAGGTCCAGGCGTTTGCCGCACCTGCATAAGTAGCTGAGGTGTCGGCACTGGAAAGCACGCTACCCAACGGAGTTCCGTTGTTCAGTGTGGTGGACAGCACGGGAAGATTTGGATCGCCGACCTGTGCAGGATTCAGTTTGAAGCTGACCCAATCGGACAATTTAGGCGCAAGACTGGTTCTCAAGCTGCCATTGTTCATGGTGGCAATCACATCAAAACTGGCCTGCTGTTTGGTAACCAGGCCGTTGTTCTCTGCTGTTGTATACACAGCGATATTTGGATCGCCGGCGACGGGCGTGTAGGTGACTCCCATGACGGCCCATCGAGCGCTTGACATGCTGACGCCCGATCTGTTGACAAAGCCCTGGAGCGAGGCATCGTTTGCCGGGTCCAGCGTCAAGAAGTAATAGCTTCCGGCATCTTGCTGGGCGTTGATATAGAAATCACTTGCGTCCAGATTGAGATTCAACACATAGCTGACCTGATTCAAAGGATCGATCAAGGTCAGAAAAAGGTCTGAACGGTTGTTCTCCGTTCCGGTTTTGCCAGTCCTGATGCCGGGTGGGACGCTGTCAGCCATCGCCATCGGTGCGAGGAAAACGGACATCATGGCGCTGGCAATAATGCTGCGGCTGCAATGGTTGACGCGTTTGCTGAGGAGATTGCGGGAAGGTTTCATTGCTGGTTCCCTTTGGAATCTGCAGAACATAGAGAAAAGAAGCGATTTGGTTGCAGATGACCGTTCACTGGCCAAGCTTGTTTTTGTATTTGTGACTGCGCAAAGGTTTTCGTGAAAGCTCGTGGTCGCGAGTCTCATTGGGGGCAATACCTATCCAATGTGCAGGCGTCGCAAACATTGCACATTGGATAGGAGATGAATGCCACAGATTGAAAAACCCAGACCTGCCGGTCTGGGCTCTAGGGAAGCAAAGAAAAGCGGGAAACGGTGAGGTTTCCCGCAATTTCTATTAGAAGGTGTTGAAGATCGAGCAGCTGTTGCTGACGCCGCCCACCTGGGTGGTGTTCAGCAGGCGCGAAGCGTAGGGCTGTTCACCCGCTTGCAGGCCACTCCACGAACCGTTGCTCGAGAGGCCAGACCACACCAATGGGGTGGCCATCACACCTTCGGGCGAGTTGGCGGTGCTGGTGGTGGGCAGTGCGGCGATGGCGGCGGGCGTGTTGGCCTTCTTGGAGATGTCCTGCAGTGCCTTGAGGAGGTCGGGCTTGGCGCTAACCACAGCAGTGTTCCAATTCATCGTGCCTTCACCGACGAAGTCGTAGGCGCCGGTAACGGCACCGCTGAACACCGGGGTGTTGTTGCTACGGTTCGGCAGGGCGCCGTCGATGCGGACATAGCGCCACTTCGACTTGGAGTCCAGTTCGACGTTTTCGCGGCTGAAGATGCCGAACGCATAGGCGCTGTTGGTTTCGGCGTTGTTCAGGCAGGTCAGCACGTCGCCGGTCGACGAGTTCTCGATGACGTTCACGCCACCGCTGTTGGCATCGGGACTCGGCTTCGTGTCGCTGGCTTGGCGAGCGGGGGTCAGCCCGTACTGCGTGTTGCAGGGGTTGTTCAGGAAATACGTTTGGGCGGTGGCTTGCGTGCCGGACCCGGGGTCACGGCGGCAGATATTGACCGTCTTGCCGTTGCCGCCGGTGCCGAGCACCAGGCCCCAGCCTTGCAGGCCGTCAATGCTGGTGTCGACGTTACCGACCATAGCGGTACGGATCCAGTTCTTGGACAGGCTCGGGCGAGTCGCGTCGCTGGTGTTGGAGCAAGTAGCGTTGTCCTGGGTCAGGCCTTGGGCGGCTTGCAGCGCGCGGTAGGCCGAGCAGTTCACAGCCACGCCAAAGATGGCTTGCCAGAACGGAGAGACGGTCAGCGTGCTGATATCGACTGGGCTCTTGCTACCGCTCGAAGGCTTGCCGAGCACGTTGTCGATCAAGTTGGGGGACACGTTCAGCAGGGCCGGCTCGAGGTCGGAGAAACCAGCGTCTGGAGCAACGGCCTCGCTCTGCGTGCAGACGGCCGTCTTGGTGGTGATATTGGTGTAAGCAGCCGACGTGCCGCAGGAGGCAGCCGTCACCTTCATCTGGATGGTGCTGGCATCGTTGGTGGCGACGTTGGCCACGCCAACGATGGAGCCACCGGAGTCACGCTTGTTGATCAGGATGTGGGTGCCAACGTCCCAGTTACCGAGCTTAACGCCCAGGTCGCAGGAATAGGCACGTGCGCCGGAGCCTTCGCCGTCACCGGTGGCGATCAGGCTTGCTGAGGAGAAGAACACGTCGATGGTGCCGGGCTTGCAGATGGTCTGGATGTAACCAGCGATGGCCAGACGATAAGCGGAAGAACCGGACAGGCGGATTTCCTTGAGCGTGCCAGCCGCGCGGAAGCTGTCGATTTGGGCGGCGGTCAGGGCGTTGGCGGAGCCAGCAGCAGCCAGGGCGGCCAGGGCGATGAGCTTGAGTTTCATGAGTGGACTCGCAAAAAAGAGTAGTCGGTGATAAGCCGGCAGGACACTGCAAAGCCTTGCCGGGTTGTCGCGCAGGCCGGCGGCACTTCCGCCGGTTCTGCGCTCAGTTAGGCATTGGCTGACTTAGGCGGCGCGGCGGCGGCGAACGACAAAACCGACGGCGGCCAGGCCGGCGGCCAGCATCGCGTAGGTGCCCGGCTCCGGAACCGCGTTCGCGTTGGTGATCGTCAGTGTGGTGCCGTCAAAAGAAGCGCTGTAGCCATCGAGCGGGGTCGCCGACACATTCGCCAGCGAGTTGGTGCCTTTGCCCTTCCAGTCCGTGAAGCCGGACGACGTACCGACGGCGTTGCCGATTTGGTTCAGGGGTTGGCCCAGGCTGAAGAACAGCGAGCCAAAGTAGCCGTCCGTGCCAACCGGGTTGAAGCTGCTGCCGTTGGTCGCTGTGCTGTGGTCACCGGTGGCGACGGCAAGGTTGGCGATCTTGCCGGTGTTGTTGAACACGCTGGACTTGAACGAGCCGTTGTTGATGGTGGCAGGCGTGACGCCGCTGGCGCGAGTCGACAGCAGTTCAAGCGAGCCGAAACCGGTCGTACCGCTGCCGTCAAACACGGCGACGGCCCACAGCGGGGTGGTTTGCCCGGCGACAAAACTGGAGAAACCAGTCCGGCCGGTCACGTCTTGGGTGTAGCTCGCGAAGCTGGCGCTCTTCAGAGCGTTCAAGGTCAGGCCGGTATCCAGCAGGAAGGAGCCCTTGTCGTTGCCGAGAACGAAGAAGAGTTCCGAATTGCCGTTGGTCGTGACCTGGATGGAGGCGTGGGCGGAAGCGGTGGCGACGACGGCCAGGGCCGCAGCGGCGAGAGACTTCAGTTTCATGGAATGACTCCGAGAAAGATGGAGGGTGTAAGGCGCCCACCAGAATTGGCAGGACGCCGTCACGCCTGGCTGCCTCCCCTGGATCGCTGGTGGCGATCGGCGGTGGCCTTGGGCGCCTGGATCCTTGGACCCGGGTTCAAAGAGCAGTGATCCAGAGGATCGGAACGGAGCGGATTGTTCAAAGCGCCGGTGACATACGTACCCGTGCGTGATTTGCTTCGCAGTCCGAAAGGACTAAGTGCAAACCCTATACCCACGAAGTTAGGGGGTGGGGCGGGCGCGGACCGTAGCGACTGCCGTCGGGCGCTCCAGCAGCTGCAGCGTCATCGCCTGGGCCACGGCCTGGGCCCGGTTGGCGGCGCCGAGCTTGCGCAGGATCTTCTGCACATGGTTCTTGACGGTCAGCGCGCTGATGCCGAGCTGTTCGGCGATCTGCTGGTTGCTCTTGCCCTCGCGCAGCCAGCCGAGGATTTCGCGCTCGCGTTGGGTGACGCCGCTGACCCGCGTGGGCGAGACCTGCATCGTGCTGGCCTGGCTGACATCGCGCTCCACCGCTTGTACGCGCTGCCAGGCGCCGTGGATGTGGGGGATCAGCAGTTCCAGCCGGCCACTCAAGCCCTCCAGGCCATGGCCGTCCTGGGACGCGAAGACGAAAAAGCTCTCGATCTCCTGCGGACGCTGCGGGCGCGACACGCCATGCACCAGCAACTGGGCGACGCGGGCGGCCACCAGCGCGTCGTGGATGGGGGCGAGGGCGGCGACGATGCCCAGCTCCGCGGTGGGCACCAGGGCCGGTTTGCACTGGGCCTCCAGCCAGCGGCTCTGCAACTGCTGCATCAGCAGGCTGCGGGCGTCGCCAAGCGCGTCCATCAGCGCCGGCTCCAGGCTGACGCTGTTGAACACGTCGAACATCAGCTCCCGCGAGCCACGGTCGTAGCTGCCGCAAACGGCGAGCTGATGCGGGATCAGCCGGCCGAGATAGCTCTGTGTCCAGACGAAGAACTGGTAGCGGCGTCGCACCGCGAGCGCTGATTCCGCCGCCCGGACGATGGCCTCGGCCGGGTCGGTCGAGAGCGGAAAGGGACTGATGGCGGCCAGGGCTGCTGTCGTTGTCATGGGGGGCAGTGCGTTGGTCGGCGTGGAGGGACGCATGAGGCGGGGCGTCACAGAACTTCGCAACAGACTCACACTGGCGAAACTCTAGGAAGTCGCCGTGACCGTGCGTTGAAAAATTGGTGTCGACATGGGCCGTTCGGCTTATTGCCCCTGGATTGAGGGACTGCTCAGCGTCGCGGTGAACACCCAGTCATGGGCGGTCTTGTACTGCTGGGCATAGGCCCTGAGGGCTTTGTCGGAGCGGCTGCGCACGCCGACGATGCCGGAGGCCTGCACCAGCCGGGCGCCGGGGCCCGTCGTCGTGGGCACCTGGCCGAGCATCAGCTCCCAGTCGGCGCGGCCGGTGAAGGGGTCGGTGTAGACCTGGCGCAGATGCCGCCTCGGCTTGGGGAAGCGCGTGTCGGCGAGCAGGTCTTCCAGGCGCCGGGGCAGGGGCGACTGGCCGAGCGGCGTCTGCTCGGCATAACGGCCCAGTGCCCGCGCGATGGCTTCGCCGCGAAAACGGAGCTCGGCCTCGCGCTCGCGCAACTGGCGGTCCTGTTCGAGCTCACCGACGGCAGCCAGCGCGACGCCGCCCAGGGCCAGCACGAACAGCAGCCACAGATAGGTGAAGCCGCGCCGGGCCGCGCGGCGTGGCGGGCATGGGCTACCAGTCGGCATACAGGCTGCCATCGGGGGCCGGGCCGGGCGCGCCGCTGCGGACATCGCCAACCGCGCCGCCGATGTCGGCATTCGTGGGCGGCGGCTGCACGACCCAGGTCTGGCTGCTGCCGGTGATCGGGTCTTCGGGGATCTGGCGCAGGTAGCGCTCTTGCACCAGTTGCTCCAGCGAGTCGGGGTAGCGGCCTTTGTCGGCCGCGAACTTGTCGAGGGCGTCGCGCATGACGACGAGCGAGGTGCGCAGGCTGTTGAGCTTGGCGCGCTCGACCGACGCGAAATAGCGCGGCGCGGCGATGCTGGCCAGCAGCGCGACGATGGCCATCACGACGATGAGTTCGATCAGCGTGAAGCCGCTGCGAGCAGGGCCGCGCATTACCAGTCCCGGTAGCGGCTGCCGTCGAGGGCGATGCCCTCGGACAGCGAGTAGACGTCGAACACGTCGCGGCCGGGGGCCGGCGCATCGGGCGCGCTGTCGTAGCTGCGCAGGCCCCAGGTCTGGGCCGCGGGCAGGTTGGGATCGGCCATGGGGTCGCGCGGCAGGCGGCGCAGGAAGTACACGCGCTTGGCCTGTCGGGGGTCGCGGCTGTCCACCGCGCCCGCGACGAGGGTCTGCAGGTCGGGCGGGTAGCCGCTCTCGTCGGCCCGCAGCGGTATACGCCCCTCTTTGGCGGCCTGGTAATAGGCGTCCAGCCCGCCGCGCAGCGTGCGCAGGGCCTGACGCAGTTCGGCCTCGCGCTGGCGCTTGTACACCCAGACCGCCAGCGGCTGGGCCGCCGCGGCCAGGATGCCGACGATGGTCACCACCGCCAGCATTTCGACCAAGGTGAAGCCGCGATCAGCGGATCTCGACACGGCCGCTTCCTTCCACGCGGATGGCCGCGGCCTTGCCGTTCGCCGTGGTCGCCCGGACATTGTTGAAGCCGAGCGCACCCGAACGGCCCGCGGTGTCGGGCAGGCTCCTGAGCACCACGGTTGCCTGGCTGCCCGGCGCGAGTTCGACGTCGGCGCGCCCGGTGGCGGCATCTTCGGCGCTCACGTCGGCGCGTACAAACAGGCTGGGGTCGAAGCTTACGGTGCCGGAGACCTGGGCCTGGGAACGGTTGTTCAGCGTGACGGTCAGCGTCTCGCCGGCGCCGACGCTGTCGACCATCTGCAGCTCGACGATGCTGTCGTCGGTGTTGGCTTGCGCTGGCGCAGCCCCGGCCTCCGCGGCGCGTGCAGCCTGCAACTGCGCCTGGCGCTGGGCCAGCGCCGCGGGCAGCGGCCTGGCGGGCGGCGCGGCGGCCGTCAGCGGCTGCGCCGCATCGCCGCCAACGCGCGGCCGCAGCCTGACGCCTTCGGCGCCGGGGTTGGCATCGAAGCCCGAGGCGAGGATGGTTTGGCCAGCGTCGGGCAGGGTCAGGTTGCGCAGTACGCGCGGCGTGATCAGCAGCACGATCTCGCTTTTCTTGCGGGTGTCGTTGTGCTGGCCGAACAGGCGGCCGAGCAGCGGCGTTTCGGAGATGAAGGGCACGCCGTTGATGCTCTTGCGGTCCTCGTCGTTGATCAGGCCGCCAAGCACCTGGGTCTCGCCGTCACGCAGGCGCAGCGAGGTCGATGCGTTGCGGGTGCCGATGCGGTAGGCGCTGGTGGGCTGGTTGCCGCCGGAGCTCTCCTTCAGGCCCAGGCTGCTGACCTCGAGGCTGACCTTCATGACCACCTCGTTGTCGAGCTGCACCGTGGGCTCGACCTCGAGCTTGATGCCGACATCCAGGTAGGTCACCGCGGTGGACACGCCGACGTTGGCGGTGGCGGTGCTGGTGAAGACCGGCACGCGGTCGCCGATCTGGATCTTGGCCTTCTCCTTGTTGCGGGTGCGCAGCTTGGGGTTGGCCAGCAGATTGCCGCTGCCGGCGGTGCCGAGCAGGTGGGCGCTGACCACCGGGTTGGCCACCATGGTGCGGAAGCTGCCACGGGTGGACCAGGGCACCCTGGCGGCGCTGTCGGCGCTGCCATAGGTGGCGTCGGTGGCCCAGTTCAGGCCGATCTCGGCCAGGCGGTCGCTGGTGATTTCGACGACTTCGACATCCAGCATGACCTCGGGTTCGGGCAGGTCGAGGCTGGCAATGAGCTGCTCGATCATTGCGATGACCTCGGGGGTGTCGCGGGCCACCAGCAGGTTCAGGCGTTCGTCGATGAAGATGTCGCGCGTCTTGGCCATCATCTTCACGAGCACCTGGGCCTGCTTCACATCGGCGTTGTTCAGGTAGAAGCTGCGGGTGACCAGCTCCTGGTGCTCGCGCTGCTTTTGCTGGGTGTTGGGATAGATCAGCACCGAGTTCTCGTTGAGCAGCTTGCGCTCCAGCTGCTGGGTGCTGAGCACGACGCGCATGGCCTCGTCGAGGCTGACATCCTTCAGAAAGACGCTGACGCGTGCATCGGCCTTGACGTCCTTGTCAAAGACGAAGTTGATCCCGGACCCACGGCCGAGGGCCTCGAAGATGGTTCGCAGCGGGGCTTCGCGGAACTCGAGGCTGACCGGCTTCTGGTAGGCCGCCGCCAGGGCGCGGGGGATCTGCGGCGCGCTGAACGGGCGCTGCAGCTTGCGCTGCATCGCCAGCGCCTGGGCCTGTCCCGGATCCTCGGCCAGCACCTGGGCGGTGATCTCACGGGCCGTGTCCAGCTGGCCGGCCTGGAAGAGACGGTCGACTTCGGCCATCCGGCTCTGGTGAGACCGTGCGCGCTTGAGTTCGGCCTGCAGCCGGCGGGTGCGCGGCGCCTGAGCGTCGATGGCTTCCATGCGGGCGAGCAGATCGGCCGCGGCTTCCAGCTGACCGGTGGCCCGCGCGTTCTCGGCCAGTGCCGCGAGGCCGAGCAGGCTGAGTTCGGCCTCGCGCTGTGCCGCCACCCTGAGCGCGGTGTCTTCGGGCGCTGCGGCAGCGGCGGTACGCAACAGACGCCAGGCGCTTTCGTGCTCGCCGCGACGCGCCAGGACATCGGCTTCACGCAGCGCCGGGTGGGTGGCGCAGGCGGTCAGCAGCAGCGAGAGGAGGATGACGAAGGGGCGACTCATGCTTAAGGTCTTGACGCGGTGGCAAACGGAATCCGCTGGGACAGGTCCAGCGGCAGATAGGTGACGCGCATTCCGGCGGGTTCGACCGCGTCAACCCGCCAGCTGCCGTCCACCACTTCACCGGCGGCGACGACGGCACTGCGCTGGGCGTTGTTCAGCACCGCACGCGGCGTCGGGTCCGTCATGCGGCCGACCAACTGGTAAGGGAAGGCGGGTGCCTGGGGCGGCGGCGGCGGGGGCGGCGGCGGCTCAGGCTCGGTGCGTGGCGGTGGTGGGGGCGGCTCACCCCAGGCGGCACGCACCTCGGGCTCCGGTGTCGGCCACTCGGCGCGGTGGGTCGCCGCGGGGCCCGGCCAGTCGCCGGGCGATGCCGCGGAGCCGGACGGCCCGGGCGCCGGTGTGCCCGGCTGCGTGCGACGCGGCATGGCGGTCACCGGCGCGTCGTCCGGCGCGTCGCGCGACACCCAGGCGGTCAACCCGAGGCTGACGGCCAGGCCGCCGAAGATCAGCAGTTGGCGCGGTGCGGGTGTTTTCATCGTGGCAACTGCATGTGCAGCACCCAGCCGAGTTCGGCCTGCACCCGGCCGTTGGCGCCGGGCTCGCGGCGCAGGCGCAGCGATTCCAGCGCCAGTGCGGGGTCGCGGCGCAGGGCTTCGGCGACATAGCTGCGGATGGCCGCGTAGTTGCCGCTGACCTGCAGCGCCACGCGGTACTGGGCCAGCTTCAGTTCGCGGTCCGCCTGGTAGCGGAACTCGCTGCGCGGCCAGGGCAGGCCCTGTTCGGCGGCCAGGCCGATCAGCGCGGCGGTGCGGGCCTGGCGCTGGCTGTCAGGCGGCAGGCTGGCGGCGAGCGCGGCGCCGCCCTCGGTGGGCACCGCCGAGGCCGCGCGGGCCGGCAGGGCGGCACGGCGGGTGGCCAGCTGCTGGCGCTGGTCGTCGAGCTGCTGCTGCCGCAGCGGCAGCCACAGCGCGCCGGCCACCGCGGCGAGGGTCAGGACCACGGCCAGCGCGAGCGGCCAGCCAAAGCGCCGGGCTTGGAGGGCGGCCCGCCGGGCCCTGACGAGCAGCGGATGCTGGGCGGCGGTCATCGCGGGCCTCCGGCGCGGCGTACGAGCTCGAAGCGCAAGCTGTTCAGGTCGGCCCCGGTCTCGGGCTTCTGCAGCCGGGTCAGCACGACGTCGGCGTCAGGGCCGGCCTGCATGGCCAGGCGGTCGACCAGCCGGGTGACGGCATCGGCATCGCTGGCCTGGCCTTCGACGCGCAGGGTCTGGCGGTCCAGGTCCAGGGCCAGCAGTTGCACGCCGGGTGGCAGCGCGCGTTCGACCTCGGTCCACAGTGTGGCCCAGTCGGTGTCGAGCTGGCGCACGACCGCCCAGGCGCGCGTGCGCGCCGCCGCGTTGGACGGTGCGGCCTTGGCCGGCGCGGCAACGGCCGGCCGCGCGAGGCGGTCCAGCACCGCGGCCTGCTCCGCCAGGCGCTGGGCTTCCTCATGTTGACCCTGGGCCTGCACGGCCACCAGCGCGCAGGCCGCGGCAGCGGCGGCGGCCCAGGCCCGCACCAGCGCCCGGCCGGCGGGCGGCTGGGTGATGAAGTCGGGCCCGCGGCGCGGCACATGGCGGGTCAGCAGCTCGCGGCTGTCCACCGGGCGCTGGCTGCCGAGCTCCTGCAGCAGGTCTGCGTCGGCGGGGCGCTGCTGCAGGTCGGTGACCCGGCCGTCCTGCTGGCGCAGCCAGGTGAGCAGCTCGCCATCGATGACGGCCGCCTGCGCCTCGCTCGCGGGCACCAGGGTCCAGGTTGGCCGCAGCGACGACAGCTCGACATGGCGGGCCTGGGCGTTGGCCTTCAGGGCGTCGAGGTCGCCCTCGGCCCAGGCGCAGGCCATGCGGCCGTCGACGGCCAGCGGCCAGTGCTGGGCCGCCGTGCCGAAGTAGTGGCTGAACTGCAGCCGCGCATAGCGGGCCAGCGCCGCGTCATCCGGCAGCGGCAGATCGTCGGGCACGCGCAGGCTGTGGACGCGGTCCGGCCCGGCCAGCAGTTCGACCCGCGCGCCGGGGTGGGCGGCGCACCAGTCGGCAAAGCCGGGCCAGACCTGGCCCTGGCGATCCAGCACGCCGCTCGCGGTGAGCAGCAGGCGCTGCAGCGGCCCGCGGCGCCAGGGCAGGGCGCGGCGGGCGAGGCCGGCCAGCCGGCCGGTGAGGGAGGAGGGGCGGGGCGGCGGCATGGTGGGCAGGCGCAGCGCGGCCCCGTCAGTCGGCAAGGGTGACACGTTCCAGTTCTTCGAGCGTGGAGTCGCCGCGCAGCACCAGCGCGACAGCGGCATCGCGCAACGAGCGCATGCCGCGGCTGCGCGCGGCTTCCTTGATGCGCGACAGCGGCGCGCGGCCGGCGATCAGGTCGCGCAGCTCGTCGTCCAGCCAGAGCAGCTCGCTGACCGCGCGGCGGCCCTTGTAGCCGGTGCCGCGGCAGTGGGAGCAGCCGCGGCCATGCTGCAGGCTGGCGTCTTCGGGCAGGCCATGGTCGCGCAGCACCTCGGGCGTGGCGGGCAGCGGCTGCAGGCAGTGGCGGCAGTTGATGCGCATCAGCCGCTGGGCCAGCACACCGTTGAGCGCCGACACGACGTTGTAGAGGTCCAGCCCCATGTGCATGAAGCGGCCGACCACGTCGAAGGCGTTGTTGGCGTGCACGGTGCTGAAGACGAGGTGGCCGGTCAGGGCGGCCTGCACCGCGATCTGGGCGGTCTCGGCATCGCGGATTTCGCCGACCATCACGCGGTCGGGGTCGTGGCGCAGCACCGAGCGCAGGCCGCGGGCGAAGGTCAGGCCCTTCTTCTCGTTGACCGGGATCTGCACGACGCCGGGCAGCTGATACTCGACCGGGTCTTCGATGGTGATGATCTTGTCGCGGCCGGTGTTGACCTCGCTGATCGCGGCATAGAGCGTCGTCGTCTTGCCGGAGCCGGTCGGGCCGGTGACCAGCAGCATGCCGTGGGGCTGGCGGGCCAGCGCGCGGATCTGGGCGCGCGCCTCGGGCTCGAAGCCCAGCGCATCCAGCGTCAGCGTGCCCTGGGCTTCGACCTGGGCGCGGTCCAGCACGCGCACGACGGCGTCCTCGCCGAACACGCTGGGCATGATGGACAGCCGGAAGTCCACCTCGCGGCCCTGCACCCGCAGCTTGAAGCGGCCGTCCTGCGGCAGGCGGCGTTCGCCGATGTCCAGCTCGGCCATCACCTTCAGGCGCGACACCAGTTGTTCGGCGGCCTGCACGCCGTCGATGGTTTTCACATCGAGCATCACGCCGTCGATGCGGCTGCGGATCTTCATGCCGCGCAGCTGGCATTCGAAGTGGATGTCGCTGGCGCCGTCCTGCAGCGCGTCGTAGAGCGTGGCATCGAGCAGGCGCACCACCGGGCTGGCCTGTTCGGCCAGGTGCAGGGCCGACAGCTCCTGCGCGGCCTCGGCCTCGGCGCTGTTGCCGAAGGACTCGGAGAGCTCGCCGAGGGCGCGGTAATCGGCCTCGCTGGCTTCGAGCAGCGCGTCGATATCGGCGGGTTCGCAAGGCCACCAGAGCAGCGGCTTCTTGAGCTTGGACTCGATGCGCAGCCGCAGCAGCGGCTCCAGCGGCCGGTCGGCCAGCAGCGCCAGACGCCCCTGGGCCGAGCGGGCCATCACGGCGCGCCAGCGCTGGGCGTCGGCATGCGGCCAGCTGTCAAAGTTCAGTGTCCAGGGTGCATCGGAGGCCGGCAGCCGCGCGAGCACATCGGGCTCCTGCTGAAGGATGGCGTTCATTGCGGCCGCCCTCCGCTGGGGTGGGCCACGCCCGTCGATGACAGCCGCTTCATCACTGCACCTGCTCCACGAGTTGGAAGATCGGCAGGTACATCAGCACCACCACCGTGCCGATCACCAGGCCCATGATCAGCATCAGCACCGGGTTGATCAGTCGCGTCACGAGTTCGGACAGGCGCGTCAGCTCCTCGTCGTAGAAGCTGGCCGCCTGCGACAGCATCTGGCCGAGCTCGCCGCTGTGCTCGCCGACGCGCAGCATGCGCAGCGACACCGGCGTGGTCAGGCCTTCGCGCTGCAGGCTTTGAGACAGCCGCTCGCCGAGGCGCACGGTCTCGGTGGCGCGGTCGAGTGCGGCGCGCAGATGGGCCGCCGCGACGCCGCGGGCATTGAGCAGCGCCGGCACGATGGGCACGCCGGCCAGCAGCAGCATGGCCAGCACCCGGTAGAGCTGGGCCAGGGACAGCAGGTGCAGCCGCGGCCCGATGACGGGCAGCTTCCACAGCCGCGACATCAGCGCCTCGCGCAGACCGCGCTGCCAGGCCAGCACCGGCGCCACGAACAGCGTGGCCGCGATCAGCAGCAGGGCGCCAGGGTGGGCGCCGCTGAAGCTGCCGATGGCGATCAGCCAGCGGGACGCGGCGGGCATGTCGCCGCCGACGCCGTCCAGCAGGCCGGCGAAGCGGGGCACGACGAAGAGCAGCAGAAACAGCACGACGGCCGTGCCGGCCGAGATCAGCATGACGGGGTAGACGGCCGCCGCGATCAGCTTGCTGCGCAATTGCTCGACCCAGGCCAGATAGCTGGCCTGTTCGAACAGCGCCTGCTCCACCTGGCCGCTGCGTTCGCTGGCCTCGACGACGGCGACGAACAACGCGTCGAAGGCCTGCGGCTGCGCGGCCAGTGCGGTCGAGAAGGACTCGCCGAGCTGGATGCGCTCGATGACACCCTGCAGCGCCGCGGCGACGGCGGGCGGGTTGTCCTGGGAGTGCAGGGTCTGCAAGGCTTCCAGCAGCGGAATGCCGGCATGCAGCAGCACCGCGAGCTGCTGCGCGAACTGCCGCTTCGGGAAGCGGCCGGCGCGGCGGCGCCGGGCGGGCGCCTGCGCCGGCACGACGTCCAGCAGCGAGGTCGGCGGCAGACCAAGTGCGGCGGCCACGCCACTGGCGTCGGCCGCCTGGACGCGCGCGAGCGCCGGCTGGCGCTGAGCGTCGAGGTAGCGGACGTCGAACTCCATGGGCCTGCTCACCAGCTCGTGATGTCGGCGTCTTCACCCTCGCCGCCCGGCCGGCCGTCCTTGCCGAAGGACAGCAGGTCGTAGTCGCCGTGTTCACCCGGGCTGCGGTACTGGTAGTCATGGCCCCAGGGGTCCTTGGGCAGGGCCTTGCTCAAATAAGGGCCGGCCCACTTCGGTTCGTCGGCCGGCTTGGTGACCAGTGCGGCCAGGCCCTGTTCGGTGCTGGGGTAGTGGCCGACGTCGAGCCGGTACTGGTCCAGCGACTTCTGCAGGGCGTCGATCTGGGCGCGGGCGGCCTTGACCTCGCTCTTGCCGATCTGGCCGAAGAACTTGGGGCCGACATAACCGGCCAGCAGGCCGATGATGACCATCACGACCAGCAGTTCCAGCAGCGTGAAACCGTGGTGGCGGGAGCGAGTGGGTGAGGTAGTCATGGGGCGGACAGATGAGGGTGGCGGAGCTTAGGGGGCTGCGGTGACCGCTCGGTGAAAAAACAAATCGGTGACAACAGCACAGTCCGAACGGCACATGTCATCGCCCCTTCACCTGACTACCCTAGGGTTGAGGCGGATGAATAACGCTCATTTCTCTGCGGTTCGGCCGGGCGCTCGGATGACGGCCAGCCGGTGGTTGCAACTGATCTCGCTGTTGGCGGTGTTGCTGGTTGGCGGGGCCGCTGTGGGCCTGGGGCTGCGGCTGTCGTCGCAACCGGCTCCGCAAGCCGTGGTCGGGACGCTGTTTGTCAAGCTGGCCGATGCGCAGGCCGACGTCGCCCATCAGCAGACCCAGCTCGGTCAGATGTTGGCGGAGCGGCGGATGCCGCTGCGTGTATCGCGGCCCTCGGGTTCGGGCTGGTGGCGCCTCGAATTCGATCGTCAGCCGCCGCTGGCCGCGCAGGAAGCGCAGTTGCTGGCGAGTTTGAGGGCGGATGCCCGGGTTGCTTATGCGATGCCCGATGTCCGGGAGCAGCGCGCGGCCGTGCCCAATGACCCCCTGTTCCGGTCGGCGACCGACCCGGCGTCGAGCCAGTGGTGGTTGGATGACCAGAACGACACGACCAACCCGGCGGCCGCCAACTTCACCAAGGCCTGGGACACCACCAAGGGATCGACAGCGACGGTGATCGCGGTGCTCGATTCGGGCATCACCTCGCACGGGGACCTGAATGCGAACCTGCTGCTGCCGGGCTATAACTTCGTCAGCAAACCAGAGTATGCGAACAACGGCGTTGGACGCAGCGCGGACGCCACCGATCCCGGCGATGCCCTCAGTCAAACCGAGCATGACGGCAATCTGACGCTCTGGGACGGCTGCCTGGTGAACGCGAGCAGCAGCTGGCACGGCACCCTGGTGGCCGGCCAGCTCGGCGCGGTGACCAACAATGGTGGCGGCGTGGCCGGCATCAACTGGAACGCGCGCATCCTGCCGGTTCGCGTGTCGGGCAAATGTGGCGCCTCGGTCGGCGACATGGTCGACGGCATGCGCTGGGCGGCCGGGCTGCCGGTGACTGGCGTGCCGGCCAACCCGAATCCAGCCAAGATTCTGGTGATCGGCTTTGCCGGCGTCACGTCTTGCAGCCTGACCGATACCGACCCCAACGTGGCGGCAGCGGCAAAGCTTTATTCGGATGCCATCGCCGAACTGCGTGCCAAGGGGGTGTTTGTGGCCGCCGCGGCCGGTAATCTGGGAAATTCTGTTGGTCGGCCGGCCAATTGCAGCGGCGTCTTCGGTGTTGCAGCCGCAAATCGGCAAGGCTTCAAAGCGAATTACTCGAACTTCGGCCTTGAGGTGCAACTTCTCGCGACAGGCGGCGACGCGAGTGATCAGGGCGGCTGCAAGGGCGCCGGCCTGACAGATACGGGTATTGTCTCGACAACCAATACCGGTACAGCCGCGGCAGCGGCTCCGGGTTATGGAGCGGTCAGTGGGACCAGTTTTGCGGCTCCTCAGGTGGCGGGTACCGTCGCGCTGATGTGGGCAGCGAATCCCAGCCTCACGCTGCAACAAGTTGAAGCTGGTCTAAAGGCTAGTGCACGTCCCCACGTGACGGCGTATGCGCTTGGCTATTGCGCCGCAAATAACAGTAAGCGCTGCACCTGCACCGCCAGCACCTGCGGTGCAGGCCTGCTGGATGCGGCCGAGGCGGTGCGCTATGCGACCAACCCCACCGCGTACACGGCGCCGACGCGAACCTCGCTGGGGCTGCAAAGCGACAACCTGACGCGCTGCGGGCAGATCCAGAACAGCACGCCGATTCCGGTGCCTCCAACGCCTACGCCCACACCCACGCCCACGCCCACGCCGACCCCGGCGCCCGCATCCGGAGGTGGCGGCGGTGCAGCGTCGCTGGCCTGGCTGCTGGCGCTGGCTGCCGGTGCGGTGGCGCTGCGCCGCCCGCGACGCGAGGACTGAGCCCTCAGCCGGGCAGGCTCGGCTCGGGCCAGTCGGCCTGCACCCGCGGCTGGGCCTGGCCCTGTTGCCAGGCCTGCAGCCAGCGGGCCGGCGGCGTGGTGTGCAGCCCGCGCACCACGCAGCCCGCGCTCGCGCCGGAGGCCGCCACGGCCGCGAGCTGCTCGGGCGCCAGCACGCCGCCGATGCCGACCACCGGCGCCGGCGCCATCGCGGCCCACCAGGCGAGGTTGCCCAGGCCCTGGGGGCACCAGGGCATGGCCTTGGTGGTGGTGGGCCAGACGGGGCCGCAGGCGATGTAGTCCGGCGCCCAGGCCACGGCGCGGGCCAGTTCCCACAGGCTGTGCGAGCTCAGGCCCAGCCGCAGGCCGCCGGCCCGGGCGTCCGCCAGGGCCTGCCGGTCGGCCGGGCTCAGCGCGAGCAGGTCTTCCTGGCCGAGGTGGACAAAGCCGACGCCGGCGGCCAGGGCCTCGCGCCAGTGGTCGTTCAGCACCAGCGTCGCGCCGGTCGCCCGGGCGGCTGCCAGCGCGGGCTGCAGTTCGGCGTGCAGGCGGGCCAGCCAGTCGGTGTCGGCGGCGCCGCGTTTGAGGCGCAGCTGCACGGTGGGCACGCCCTGGGCCATCAGTTCAGCCGCATGCCGGCCGTCGTCGGTGATGCCGTAGAGGCCGCGCACGCTGCCGGCGGCGGGTGCGGGCCAGGCGTCGGGCTCGGCCTCGAACAGTGCGGGCAGCAGCGACGGGTCGTGGATGAACCCGGCGTGCGGCTGCACCGGCCCGGCACCGGCGCCGGGCGGCGTGGCGCTGTGCAGGCCGGAGGTGGTCAGCATCTTGGCCAGCACGGCAGCGTCGGCGGGCACAAAGCCGCGGGCCAGGGCCGCCGCCAGTCCAGTGGCAAAGCAGCAGCCGGTGCCGTGGCCGTTGCCCGCCTCACGGCGTGGCAGCGCGAGCCAGCCTTGGGCCTGGGGCGTGCTCAGCCAGTCGACGGCCAGCGGGCCGGCGTCGTCGCCGCCGGTGATGCAGGCGCTCTCGGCGCCCAGCGCCCGGGCTTGGCCGGCGACGGCGCCGTCGCCCACCAGCCGTGTGGCCTCGCGGCGGTTGGGCGTGGCGACGCTGGCGCGCGGCAGCAGCTCCTCGCGGTAGGCGCGCATCAGGGCCTCGTCGGCGAAGCCGGCGCCGGTGGAGGCGCGCAGCACCGGGTCCACGACGAGGGCCACCGGCCGCTGCGTGCGCAGCCGGTCCACCCAGCGGGTGACAGCGCGCAGCTGGGCCACGCCGCCGAGCAGACCGGTCTTGATCGCCACCGGCGGCAGGTCATCGGCCAGCGCGGCGAGCTGGGCGTCGAGCTGCTCGGGCGGCACCGGGAACACCGCGTCGACCGCGACGCTGTTCTGCGCCGTCAGCGCGGCGGCCACCGGGCAGAGGTGCACGCCCATGGCATCGGCCGCGCGCTGGTCGGCGCTCAGGCCGGCGCCGCCGCCGCTGTCCAGCCCGGCGATGCTCCAGACGATGGGGGGCGCCGTCATCGTCAGCCGATCAGAAAGGGCCGGCCGTCCACCGGCGTGCTGGCGACGGCCATGTCCTGCCGGGCCATCACGCCCGCCTCGAAGCCCAGCCGCCCGGCCGCGATGGCCTGGCCGAAGGCGGCGGCCATGCGCACCGGGTCGCCGGCCTGGGCGACGGCGGAGTTCAGCAGCACCGCGTCGATGCCGAGCTCCATCGCCTGCGCCGCATGCGAGGGCGCGCCGATGCCGGCATCCACGATCAGCGGCACGCCGGGCAGGCGGGCGCGCAGCGTGCGCAGCGCGAAGGGGTTGAGCAGGCCCTGGCCCGAGCCGATGGGCGCGCCCCAGGGCATCAGCAGCTCGCAGCCGGCGTCCAGCAGCCGGCGGCAGGTGACGAGGTCGTCGGTGCAGTAGGGGAAGACCTGGAAGCCGTCGCGCACCAGCTGCTCGGCCGCGGCCACCAGCTCCCAGGGGTCGGGCTGCAGCGTGTACTCGTCGCCCACCACCTCGAGCTTGATCCAGGCCGTGTCGTAGAGCTCGCGGGCCATGTGGGCCAGCGTGATGGCCTCGCGCGCAGTGCGGCAGCCGGCGGTGTTGGGCAGCAGCTGGCCGCCGGTCTCGCGCAGCGTGTCGCGCACCGCGGCGATGAAGCCGTTGTCGCCCGCTGCGGCCAGCGTGCGCTTCAGGCCCACGGTGAGTATCTGGGCGCCGCTGGCGCGCACGGCCTGGCGCAGCACCTCGGGCGAGGGATAGCCGGCCGTGCCGAGCAGGAAGCGGCTCGACAGGGTTCGGCCGTAGAGGGTGAAACTCATCGGGTCAGCCTCCGGTGATGGGTTGGATCAGCGTGAGCTCGTCGCCCGGCTGGACGGGCGTGTCGGCCCGCCGTGCGCGGGGCACGAAGGCGCCGTTGAGCGCGGTCGCGACCGACTCGGGCACGCGGCCCTCATCGGCCAGCGCAGCAGCCACGGTGAGGCCTTCGCGCCAGGGGCGGGGGGTGTGGTTGACGGTGAACTCAGGCATGAAGGAGGGTCAAGGCTTGTTCGGCCAGCGCGGGTGCCAGCAGCCAGCCGTGGCGGTACAGGCCGTTGAGGCGCCACAGGCCGGGCTCGCGCTCAATGCGCGGGCGGTGGTCGGCAAAGGCGGGGCGCAGGTTGACGTCGAGGTGGACGATGCGCGCTTCGGCCAAGGCCGGCAGCACGCTGTGGGCGGCGGCCATCAGCTCGACGGCGCTGCGCAGGCTGACCGGCGAGCGGTCCTCGCTCTCGATCTCCGACGCGCCGACGACGATCAAGTCTCCCGGCCGCGGCACGAGGTAGACCCGGTGCCGCGGGTGCAGCAGCCGCACGGGCCGCTGCAGCCCCACACCGGGCGCATGCAGCCAGATCAGTTCGCCGCGCACGCCGCGCAGGCCCGGCTGGTCGCGCTGGGCGCCGAGGCCGCGGGTGTCGATGACGAGGTCGGCGTCGAGGGGGCTGCCATCGTCCAGCGCCAGGCGGTGCGGCTGCACCGACACGGCGCGGCGGCCCCAGTGCCAGCGTACGCCCGGCGCTTGCTCGGCCAACGCGGCCAGCAGTTCGCGCGGCAGCACGTGGCCCTCGCCGGGCAGCAGCCAGCCGCGGATGTCCGGCGCCAGCGCCGGCTCCAGGGCCTGCAAGGCGGTGCGGGTCAGCGGTTCGGGGGCGGCGGGCAGGCGCGCGAGCACGCGCTGCGCCGCGCCGAGGTCGCTGCCATGGGCCAGCAGCAGGCTGCCGTGGCTGCGCACCAGCTCTGGGCGGCCCAGCGCGGCGGCGATGCCGGGCCACAGCTGCAGCGAGCGTTCGCCCAGCGCGGCCACCTCGGGCGTGGCATGTTCGCGCTCGGCCAGCGGGCTGAGCATGCCGGCCGCGGTGAAGCTGGCTGCACCCGGCTCGGCCAGATGGGCCGCCGGGTCGACGACCTGCACGCGATGCCCGGCCCGGGCCAGCTGCCAGGCGAGCAGCCGGCCCATGACGCCGGCGCCGGCGATGACGACCTGCTGGCTCACGCCGGCTGGATGGGGATGTAGAGCTCGCCGCCGGCCGCGCGGAATTCGGCGGACTTGGCGGCCATGCCCTGGGCTGCCACTTCGGCGGCCACTTCGGTGGCGTCACGCCCCTGGGCGCTGGCGTAGTCGCGCACATCCTGCGTGATCTTCATCGAGCAGAACTTGGGCCCGCACATCGAGCAGAAGTGGGCCTCCTTGGCCGAGTCCTTGGGCAGGGTCTCGTCGTGGTAGTCCCGCGCGGTGTCGGGGTCCAGGCCGAGGGCGAACTGGTCGTTCCAGCGGAACTCGAAGCGCGCCTTGCTCATCGCGTCGTCACGGGCGCGGGCACCGGGGTGGCCCTTGGCCACGTCAGCCGCGTGGGCAGCGATCTTGTAGGCGATCAGGCCCTGCTTGACGTCGTCGCGGTCCGGCAGGCCGAGGTGCTCCTTGGGCGTGACGTAGCAGAGCATGGCCGTGCCCATCCAGCCGATCATGGCCGCGCCGATGGCCGAGGCGATGTGGTCGTAGCCCGGCGCGATATCGATGGTGAGCGGCCCCAGCGTGTAGAACGGCGCCTCGTGGCAGGCCTTGAGCTGCTCGTCCATATTGGCCTGGATCATGTGCAGGGGCACATGGCCGGGGCCTTCGATCATGGTCTGCACATCGTGCTGCCATGCGATCTGGGTCAGCTCGCCCAGCGTGCGCAGCTCGGCGAACTGGGCCTCGTCGTTGGCATCGGCGAGGCTGCCGGGGCGCAGGCCGTCACCCAGCGAGAAGGTGACGTCGTAGGCCTTCATGATCTCGCAGATCTCTTCGAAGTGCGTGTACAGGAAGTTCTCGCGGTGGTGGGTGATGCACCACTTGGCCAGGATGGAGCCGCCGCGCGACACGATGCCGGTGCGGCGCTTGGTGGTCATCGGGATGAAGGGCAGGCGCAGGCCGGCATGGATGGTGAAGTAGTCGACGCCCTGCTCGGCCTGCTCGATCAGGGTGTCGCGGAACACCGCCCAGCTCAGGTCCTCGGCCACGCCGCCCACCTTCTCCAGCGCCTGGTAGATCGGCACGGTGCCGATGGGCACGGGCGAGTTGCGAACGATCCAGTCCCGCGTGGTGTGGATGTTGCGGCCGGTGGACAGGTCCATCACCGTGTCGGCGCCCCAGCGGGTGGCCCAGACCAGCTTCTCGACCTCCTCCTCGATGCTGGAGGTGACGGCGGAGTTGCCGATGTTGGCGTTGACCTTGACGCGGAAGTGGCGGCCGATGATGGTCGGCTCCAGCTCGGTGTGGTTGATGTTGGCCGGGATGACCGCGCGGCCGCGGGCCACCTCGTTGCGCACGAACTCGGGCGTGATGACCTCGGGCATGCGTGTGCCCAGCGCGTTGGGGGCGAGGCGCAGTTCGCGCTCGGCGTCGGCGAGGTGATCGCGCAGCCAGTCGCGGCGGCCGTTCTCGCGCAGCGCGACGAACTCCATCTCCGGCGTGACGATGCCGCGGCGCGCATAGTGCATCTGCGTGACGTTGGCACCGGCCACCGCGCGGCGCGGTGTGCGCTGCAGCGCGGCGGCCTCGGCGCGCAGCGCGGCGATGCGCTCGTTGTCTTCCTTGCCGCCATCGTCCTGGGCCACGCGCGGGCGGCCGGCGTAGGCCTCGGTGTCGCCGCGGTCGGCCACCCAGGCGCTGCGCACATCGGGCAGTCCCTGGCGTGGGTCGAGGGCGGCGCTCGGGTCGGTGTAAGGCCCGGAGGTGTCGGGCACGACGACGGTCTCGCCGTTGCTGAGCGCGATCTCGCGCATCGGCACGCGCACATCGGGCCGGCTGCCCGGGACGTGGACCTTGCGCGAGGCGGGGAAGGGTTCGCGGGTCAGCGACAGGCGGCTGTCGAGGGACTCGGGCAAGGGATGGGGGTCAGCGGCATTCACGGCGGTCTCCTGGGCGGGTGGTCTGCTCCAGGGCCGCCGGCCGTTGTGCGGCGCCGCCCGGTGCGGATGCACTGGGGCTGCGCGGCATGCCGGCACGGCATGCGCTCTCCTTACGCCGGTACGAACCGGTTCAAGTTCACGGGTTTGGTCAGCTCGACCATCTCAGCCCCCTGACCGCCTGCGCGGCCCGGGCACCCCGGAGCGGGGCGGATTGTGTGCGAGCGTCGCGGGCCGTGTCAACGCAGCGCGCTGGCGACGGCGTCGCACCGCGCCACGGGCGCTCGGCCGCTGCCTGTGGTGCGGCCCTCGCGGCGAGCGCCCGCGACGCCCAAGCCTCCGGGTTTTCCTTTGCCAGCACGCCGGTCCAAATACTTGACGATTGAACTATCGATTTCTAAAGTGATGCGATCGAAAGGCAAAGCTCATGCGCATCACCTGCATCGGCGGCGGACCCGCCGGCCTGTACTTCGCGCTGCTGATGAAGAAGGCGAACCCGGCGCATGTCGTGCGGGTGCTGGAGCGCAACCGCGCGGGCGACACCTTCGGCTGGGGCGTGGTGCTGTCGGACCAGACCGTCGACGCGCTGCGCGAGGCCGACCCCGAGACGGCCGCCGAGATCGCCGACGCCTTCAACCACTGGGACGATATTGCCGTGCACATCGCCGGCCGGCGCATCGTGTCCGGCGGCCACGGCTTCTGCGGCATCGGCCGCAAGCAGCTGCTCAACATCCTGCAGGCACGCTGTGAAGCGCTCGGCGTCGAGCTGGTCTACGAGACCGAGGTGCCCGACGACGAGGCCCTGGACGCCGACCTCATCATCGCGGCCGACGGACTGAACAGCCGCATCCGCCAGAAGTACGCCGCCACCTACCAGCCCGACATCGACCTGCGCCGCTGCCGCTTCGTGTGGCTGGGCACGACGAAGCGGTTCGACGCCTTCACCTTCGACTTTCAGCGCACCGAATGGGGTTGGTTCCAGGCGCATGCCTACCGCTTCGATGCGACGCATTCGACCTTCATCGTCGAGGCGCCCGAAGAAGTCTGGCGGGCCGCAGGCCTGGAGGCGATGAGCAAGGACGAGGGCATCGCCTTCTGCGAACGCCTGTTTGCCGGCGTGCTGGACGGGCACCCGCTGATCTCCAACGCCAGCCATCTGCGCGGCTCGGCCCAGTGGATCCGATTCCCGCGCGTGGTCTGCAAGACCTGGGTGCACCGCCACGAGCGCGGCACGCCGGTCGTGCTGATGGGCGATGCGGCCCACACGGCGCATTTCTCGATCGGCTCGGGCACCAAGCTCGCGCTGGAGGACGCCATCGCGCTGGCCCGCGAGCTGCAGGCGCAGCCGGGCGACCTCTACGCCGCACTGGCCGACTACCAGGCCCGCCGCAGTGTCGAGGTGCTGCGCATCCAGAATGCGGCGCGCAACTCGACCGAGTGGTTCGAGAACGTCGAGCGCCACGCGCGCCTGGCACCCGAGCAGTTCGCCTACTCGCTGCTGACGCGCTCCCAGCGCATTTCGCACGAGAACCTGAGGCTGCGCGACCCGCGCTACGTCGGCGACTTCGAGCGCTGGCTCGCGGCACAGTCGGGCGTCGATGCCCAACTGCCGCCGATGTTCACGCCCTTCACGCTGCGTGGCCTGACGCTGAAGAACCGCGTCGTCGTGTCGCCGATGGCGCAGTACCGCTGCGACGACGGCATGCCCGGCGACTGGCACCTGGCCCACCTCGGCGCGCGGGCGCTGGGCGGCGCGGGCCTGGTGTTCGCCGAGATGACCTGCGTGTCGCCCGACGCGCGCATCACGCCTGCCTGCCCGGGGCTGTGGACCGAGGCGCAGGGCGCCGCCTGGCAGCGCATCGTCGACTTCATCCACACGCACAGCAGCGCCAAGGTGGCGATGCAGCTCGGCCATGCCGGGCCCAAGGGCGCCACCTGCCTGCCCTGGCAGGGCGGCGACGACCAGCCGCTGCCGTCGGGCGGCTGGCCGCTGATCGCGGCCTCGCCGCAGCAAGTCCTGGCCGGCCTCAGCCAAACGGCCCGGGCCATGACCCGCGACGACATGGACCGGGTGCGCGAGGACTTCGTCGCCGCCGCCCGCCGCGCCGCCAGCGCCGGCTTCGACCTGCTGGAATTGCACTGCGCCCACGGCTATCTGCTGTCCAGCTTCATCTCGCCGCTCACCAACCAGCGCACCGACGACTATGGCGGCCCGCTGGACCACCGGCTGCGCTATCCGCTGGAGGTCTTGCGGGCGCTGCGCGCCGTTTGGCCGCAGGACCGGCCGATGTCGGTGCGCATCTCGGCCCACGACTGGGTGCCAGGAGGCACCACGCCGGAAGACGCCGTTGCCATCGCCGCGGCCTTCCAGGCGGCGGGCGCTGACCTGATCGACGTGTCCTCCGGCCAGGTCAGCAAGGCGCAGCAGCCGGTCTACGGCCGCATGTGGCAAACGCCCCTGGCCGAGGGCATTCGCAACCGCGTCGGCATCGCGACGATGGCGGTCGGTGCGATCTCCGAGGCCGACCACGTCAACAGCATCATCGCGT